>NZ_JAMQPV010000002.1 GCF_026151395.1 Leptospira limi | reverse complement strand
AGGGGAAAGGAAAGTCGTAATTAAAATTCTGAAGTATTTACTTTTAATATTTTGCTTAAAAATTTAAAGATATTAAGTCAGAAGTAAAAGTATAATGAAGTTATTTAAATACAGAAACGATCAAACTTACGATAGACTTAAATACCACAAACAATTGTATTTTAAATTATAATTTCCTTAACTTCCATAAATGCCATATAGATAAATTTGTAGGATAGAATTCGCAACGGTTTTCATGCTCTCTCCACTTTCGACTAAGTATTGCGGTGTCGCTATTTGATCAACTAATACTTGTAATATGTCAGTTGCGACAAGTTGGCTGATTTTTCGCTTTTTGACATTTTTAACATTTACAGAAATGATTTTTTCTGCTATTTTTTTAAATTCTGTTTTTCGAAATACTAAAAATTTTTTCACTAAATCAGGTCGAATTTTCAATAAATGAACCATAAATGATTCAAAATGTCTACCAAAGAGTCGTGGCATAATCGAAAAGAACTCTTCAATTTTCTCTTGGTTTAATTCCAAAGAAGTAACTAGGTACTTATCAAATTCCTGACGAACTTCTGCACAGATAATTTCCATGAGTAAATCTAAAAATTCGTCCAATCCATTGAATGTTTTGTAAAAAGTTCGCTTACTTACTCCACAGGCAGCACTGATTGAAATAGCGGATAACTCCTCAAATCCTTGCTCCTTTAGTATTGTAACAGCATTTCTGACTAGTTCTTCTTTCATCCTTTCCTTTAAAACTTGAATCGATCAAAACGGAAAGCAAAAAAACTTGACAGTATACTGAAAATACTAAATTAGTATACATATTCACAAAGTTGGGTTTTTAGGATTGGAGGATATATGAGAAAGACATTTTGGGAAAAGTTTCCAGTCACTATTTTACGGATTCATGGAATTTGTTTGATTTTACTTGCATTAGTAAATGCGAGTGTTTCTTATCGATCCACGATTACAGAAAATTTAGGGCCATTTCACTTTTTATATACGAATCCAACTTCAGAAATTGGACTTTGGCAGGCTTATCTGCTGATGTCTTTAATTGGGATTGTTCTCATTGTTGGTGCCAATGGTCAATCAATTTGGCCATCTGATTTACTTGGAATTGCAGCTCATCTTGTACCATTATCAACACTAGCACTTTTTAAACCACTAGTTGTCAATGCAATGGGAATAGAGACTTTTCATTTGAGTTTATGTATTCATTTACTGTTTATCACATTGGAAATCTTTGCTTTGGTCTCAGGACTGCTAGTCACTCGTACAGAAGGTATCAAAAGGTGAAGGTTCCTGCTACGATACTTAAGATACATGGAATATTTATAGCAAGTTTAGGATTTACATTATTCATCGGAACATTGGTAGGTAGAATGAATGGGATTGGAATGTTTTGGTTTTTACAAGTGAATATAGTTGCAGCAATCGGTTTTCACGAAGCTTATTTTCTAGTTGGTTTACTTGGCCTTGCATGTTTTATCGGTTCGAGAAGTAAAAACCTTCTGCATTGGCAATGCCTAATAATCTCATTACATATATTTCTAATGGTTGTTAACTTGTTACATTGGTCATACTATTCACAGCTAAAAATGATAGAAGCTGGTTATCTTTCTACAAATATGCATCTCCTATTTGCCCTTATTGAAATTGGAATGATCTTAAAAGATAAAAAATTTAGAAGATTGAAAGGTGAAATATGAATTCTTATTCTACTTTATTAAAATTTATGGTTTCAATGGTGCTCATCATCGGAATTTATTTACATACTTCAAGACTCGTATTCAGTCCCGAACTTGTAATCCAACACCTTCTCACGAGAGAATTTGATATGGTATTTGTAATCCCCATGGTCATCTCTACTATATTACTTTGGACATTCCGATCAAAAGTGATTCATCATGGGATGATATCAAAAGTGATTTACAATTTTATAACCATATATTTTACGATTAGCGTTCCACTGCATTTTAAATCATTTTTTGCTAATAATGTCGATCAGTTTAAAATTTTTCCTGGTTGGTATAGTTTAATCATTCTACCGATTTTGAACCTTATGCTTATCTTTGTATTGCGTCTTCAGTTTTTGCCATATAAGGCGAAGTAAAGGAAGGAATGTATGAAAATTATTCCCTACATCCTAATCATTCAATTATTCATGAGTCAAACATGTGTTACAATTCGAAAATCGGAGCAACAAGACGTGAAAAAAAGAATGTTTGAATTTGCTCAAAAATCCATCGAATCAAACAATACGCCTGGCTTACAATATGTACTAGTGACAGCGGAAGGTACTGTTCACAGTTTTAGTTTGGGATTTGCTGATGTAAAATTAAAACAATTAATGACAACGAATACAAGTCAGATGATCTATTCAATGACAAAAACATTTACTGCTGCTGCGATTTTGAAACTCAATGCAGAGGGAAAACTTGATATAGAACGTCCTTTATCTGATTATTTGCCAGATAACCCCTATGGCTCAAAAGTACTCATCAAACAACTTCTTTCACAATCATCTGGTCTTCCAAATCCGATACCATTAAGTTGGGTCCATCTCGCAAGTGAACATCCTCAATACAATGAGAATCAAGAGCTTTCGGAAATTCTGGCTAAACATCCAGAACTCAGTTTTGAACCTGGTACAAAATATGGTTATTCTAATCTTTCCTATTGGTTATTGGGAAAATTGATAAGTGTTACATCTGGTTCCACTTATGAAGAGTATATGAAAAAAGAGATATTGAGTCCATTAGGTTTGAGAGCAACTGAAGTTGGGTTTAAGATTCCTAATGATAAATTTCATGCGAAGGGATACATTAAAAAATGGTCAATCATTGATCTCTTAAGTGAATATTTTTTGGATAAAAAATTCATAGGATCTTATGAAGGTGATTGGTTAAATATCCAAAATCATTATTTGAATGGCCCTGCATATGGTGGAATGATTGCTTCAGCTGATGCAGTAAGTATATTTCTAATCGATCAATTGAAAGAAAATTCCAAAATTTTAAATCCGAAAGCCAAATCTTTGTTTTATGAACAACAGAAGACGAAAGATGGATACCTAATTCCGATGACCCTAGGATGGCATATTGAAGAGATTCGTTCAAATAAAATATCGTTTTTTTATAAGGAAGGAGGAGGAGCAGGTTATCATAGCGAAATGCGAATTTATCCAAATCAAAAGTTTGCGTCCGTTGTGATTGCGAATTGTATTGGTTTTGATGTGAAGGAATTTTTGAACCATCTGGACAATGAATATATAGAATCTCTAAAACGATAGAGAGTTATATATCAAATATGTTTAACAATTAAAATTGTTTATTTTACAAGATGAAAAAGTTAAAACTACAAGAATTGAGTAAACATTACCTTGCGATTCGGGGTTCAAAAAATGATGCAATTATCACTTCCGACAAAAGTAAAACCATCTTGTCTTGGAACAAAGGTGCAGAAAATTTATTTGGATACTCTGAGGATGAAATATTAGGTAAACCTATTTCAATCATAATTCCAATACATCTGAGAAAATACCACGATGAAGGTATGGAAAATGTGATTAATGGCAATGAACCAAGGGTGATGGGTAATGCATTAGAGGTCACAGGTTTGCATAAAAGTGGAAATGAATTCCCAATAGAACTAACCTTGGGTCATTACATTGAAAATGGAGAGATTTTTTTTTAGTGGCATTATTAGAGATATTTCAATTCGTAAGTTGAATGAAAAATTAATCACTGAACAAGCTGAACAATTGAATCAGGAAAGGATAGCCCTTGTCAAGGAGAATCTAAAGTTTATTACAATCAGCCAATCTGAAAAAGATGCGATTATTACTTCAGATAAGAGTAAAAAAATCCTCTCGTGGAATAAAGGTGCTGAGATTATTTTTGGATATTCAAAAGAAGAGGTAATCGGAAAGCCCATATCTATTATCATACCAATGCAATTTAAAAAATTACATGAAGATGGAATGGATCGAATGATCAATGGAGAATCTGGGAGGATTATTGGTAATACAGTTGAAGTGATAGGTTTGCACAAAACGGGGAGAGAGTTTCCAATTGAACTTACATTAGGTAGTTGGAAATCAGGAGAAAATATATTTTTTAGTGGGATCATTCGTGATATTACTCTAAGAAAAGAAGCAGAAATTGAATTAAAAAATCAAAAAAACAAAACAGAAGCATTACTGAATAATATTCTTCCTCGAGAAACAATTGATGAACTAAAGTTGAATGGTTTTGTAAAATCTAAATTCTTCGACTCTGTATCCATACTTTTTACAGATATTGTCGGTTTTACTAAAATTGCAGAGAATACAGATGTTCAATTTCTTGTAAGTAGTTTGAATCATATGTTCCAACATTTTGATAAAATTGTTAAAAAGAGAGGTTTAGAAAAAATTAAAACGATAGGTGATTCTTACATGTGTGCTGGAGGAATACCTATCGTAAATGGGACACATGCAATTGATTGTATACTTACAGCAATTCAATTTTTACAATACATTCGATCTAACCGTAATTTGCTTCATTGTGACATTCGAATTGGTATTCATACTGGTCCTGTTGTTGGTGGTGTGGTAGGTGAGTGGAAGTATACGTATGATATATGGGGTGACTCGGTAAATGTTGCTTCTAGAATGGAGTCATCAGGGCAAATTAACAAAATTAATATTTCGGAAAGTACATATTCCTTAGTAAGTGATTTTTTTGAATGCGAATCTAGGGGCTTTGTTGAAGCTAAAAATAAAGGAAAAATGCAAATGTTTAAAGTTTTGAGGTTTAAAAAAGAATATTCCATCGATGGGTTGGGACATAAACCTAATGAACTTTTTTTTACAGTATATCAGGAATTAAGAAATCTTCTTTCCTAGTCTCCACCAATCATTTCTCGTTTAAATTCTGTAGAGCCAATCGAGCATTGAAGGACATGATTCTAGTTTCGATCGATCATTACAAGACTGCACCAAAAATTCATCCAATACAGATTTAGTAGAATTGGAAATCTTTCTATTGAACTCGTTGCTTCACATTTTTGATGGTTCACACGCGATACCGAATTTCGATCAGGATAGGAGGATGAGTGAAATCATTGCGGAGCTGGTCTGTCTGAACAGGAGGTTCAGCTGGCAGGAGTCGAGAAGGCATTCTGCTACATCACCCGTATCCCATACTTCCGAAACACATCTACCATTTCCAAAAAGGCTTCAGTCGATTGTTGTTTGAGAATTTTAATCAGTAAAATTAACGCGCGTTCATGGCTTGTGACTTCTTTGTAAGCGATAAAAAAGGCAATGAGGTCGAGTGGATTCATTTTGTTGGCATTGGATTGCCATTTTGCATTCCATTCCTTGCCAAAGGTCGATCGTTGCAAAAGGAATCTTTCTTTTAGGAAGCGGATTAAAAAAGGGATTATTTCTTTTGCTCTGAGAGAATTCCAAAATGTTTTAAAAGTTTGCCACTGGACACGGTTGTAAAATGGAATGGAACTCTTTTGAGGAGGCATAGTGTAAACTTGAATCTAATTTCTATTGAAGACAATGAAAATAGATTAAGTGATCCTTTCTGTTTCCTGTTTTGATTTTAAAACCATTTTACTACCTTGTTTGATTTTTTGATAAATGGACCAAAATAATTCATTGGGAACAAGGCCATCTTTGGAAAACTTAGGTTTGATCTGTTTCAAAAGATACATATCGTACCGTTCCCCATTTTTATCGACAATCTTCCCTCTGTGTTCACAATGAAATAAAAATCGAACTTTGTCATAAGTTGTTTGTGAAATATTGATTTCACCAACAATTCCTGAACTTTCCATACGTGAAGCTGTGTTGACACTACTCCCCCAAATGTCATATGCAAATTTAAAACGACCAACAACCCCAGCGATTACAGAACCTGTGTGAATTCCAATTCGTAGTTCCCAATAAGGTAAATTTAATTGGGTTTTGATCTCTTTCATTTGGTCCATAAAAGATCTGATCTCAAGTGCTGCAAGACATGCGTCTATTGGGTTTGTGTAGTTTGAATCTGGTAAACCACCAGCACACATATAAGAGTCCCCAATGGTTTTTAGTTTTTCCAATTGGTTTCTTGATATGATTTCATCAAATTGGGTGAAACAAGCATCAAGTTCCGTGATGAGTTCGTTTGACTCCATGTTTTTTGCAACTTCTGTAAAACCTCGAAAATCAGTGAAGAGGATGGTTGCCTCGTCAAAAGATTTTGGTTCACAATACCCATTGATTTTAATTTCTTCAGCGACGGATTTTGGAAGGATATTTAACAAAAGTTTTTCGGATTCTTCACCCGCAAGTTCTGCTTCTTTTTTGGCTTGTTCTAAGAGGATATAACTTCTATCTAACTCTTCTGCTAGTGGTCTTGCAAAAACATAAACCAGTAAATAATTGAACAATACTAGAGGTAGGGTAACTAATGTTATGTGAAAAAGGCTTTCTCCAAATGCTAGTTTTTCTAAAAACTTTGGCATTTGTAATAAACTGGCAAATAAGATAGAAAAGATTCCTAAATTGGCTAGTTTTTGGCTGAATCGAATGGTCCTTCCTGGTAATGAGAATGCCCCTAATTTTAAAACAGCAAACCCAAGTAAGGTGGTCGGAATGAATAAATAATCAGAAATTGGGGGAATCGCGAATCCATGGGACGGAAAAAATGCAGTTAATAAAAATACTCCAGAGAGTAAAACGGAACCCAGCGCCACTTTGGATTCCTTGGGTAAAATTGCCCATCGTTTGTGGATTTCTCGACCGACAATGATAAATGCGAAAAATCCAGCGATACCGAGTAAGTAGGGAACTAAGGAACTTTTGTGGATGATTCCATAATCGTAACGGTAGTAACCATTGTGTAAAAAAGGTGTTATGGATAAAAATGAACAAAGAATTGAAAGTAAATCGACAACCAGTAAAGACTTGGGTCTTTCACTTCCAATTGCTTTTAAAACAAAACGTGATAAAATACTTGGCGCCAGGGAGAAAATTAAAAAACTAACCTGCGATATGCGAAGTAAAATTAAATAATTAAGTTCGAGTTTTGTAGGAATGGATTGTAAGTTATAAAAAGCAGTGATGATGAGTGAAAATGCACATAGCTGATTGATCTTTGCTTGTGGGTTACTCCCTGCTACAATGATTGCCATAAAAATAGCGACAAAAAAGGAAATGGTAGGAGGGAGAGCATGGGGAAACCAATTGTCATTCAAATAAGCACTGTGGCTTAAACCTAGTGCGACTGTTCCACTCAGGACAATCAGTGAAAAAGAAACCACACCAAACAAAATGTAAAATAATCCGTTTCGATCAAACAGAAGTTCGTTTACATCGAGAAAATCGGATCGGAAAATTCCGTAAGCAATTAAAATCAAGGGGATAAAGATAAAAAAGGATCCAGGATACACATTGTATCCAAGTAAAACGGGCGCATTTGAGATCGTCATTAGAAACAATACATTATAACCGATGAAGAGCGATTTATGGATTCGTTTTAAAAGGATTTTCCACTGGAATGTAAAAAAAGGTAAAACGAGTGCAAAGTATCCGACAAGAGGGATGATGCCAAATGGTTTTATATAATTTGTTGCTTTGGGATACTTTCCAAATTGGTAATCAAACCACTCGTTATGAAAACCGAGTCCTTGGAAAAGTCCCACATAACCAAAGATAACACTGATCCAACAAAGATAGGTATAATACAAAAATACTTTTTTCCGAGAGAGCGCATAACAAATATAAAAGTTAGAAGGTAAAATGAGAAGGATAAAGAGATAAAGCCAATTGTTTAATGCCAGTAAGAGTTCACGGTCCATGATCCATGCTCTAAGAGAAAGTACAAGTCCAAGAATGCCATATCCAAAAAAGGAAATGGCTACATTCAGAGAAAGAACTCTGTCTTCACCATTGGTATGAAAAATCCTTCGAAAACTGAAGGCACTTAAAAAGAACCCAACGACTAGGGAAATAATCCCAGGAATTCCATATGGAAGTTGTAACCAAAAATAGGTCCAAGTGTCTCCAATGGTTTCGATGTTAGGCAATTGGTAGGTGTATTCCATCTCTGAATCATCATTTTACCCGAAGAAGTCTTTCGTAAAGAATTAATTGACAAATAGCGTTTAACTGTGGCAGAACTTATCGAAACAAAATTTAAGGATAAATCCCTATACGAAAAGAACCACTTGGAATCTTCATTCTCTAACTGGTGTAATAGGGTTGGACTGAGACTCATCAGATTGTTTGTTCCAATACTCGTAAACCTTATGGGATCGGGAATTCCATTTGGAGGGAAACAAATTCCATTGTTGTTCCTCCATACCTTTTTTGGATTGTATCTAAGGTTTCCTTAAGTAACGGTAAAGCTTTCCCATCATTTGGAATCAAAACCTTTACATGGATTCCTTCACTCTGTGAATTGGTTCGATCGGGATAAATTGAAATGCCTGACTTCAATTTAACTTGTTTTGTTTGCAAAGCGATCGAACTCACATTTGATCGATACGTGCGTGCATATGCATCCGCTACCAACGCTAATGAAACTTCATCCATTCCTTCCTCAATTGGAATTCCGATGGTATCATGATTCCAGAAAGATAAATAGTTCTTAGTTGCAATGAAATAATGATTCCATTTAAATTCAAACCTATCACTATTATGTTCTGGATCCCATGATTCAACACCGTATAACATAGCCATTTCGGTTGCCTTTTTCTTTCCAACTAACGTTTCGATTAACGCCAATGAGATTGGAATGGATGCAGTGACTCCTGAAGTAGTGATGATCCGTTCGTCATGTACATACCTTTTGTTTTTAGTCCAATTTGTATTTGGAAACGTTTCGATTAATTTATCTTTTGCATACCAATGTCCTGTTGCTTCCCTTTGATCCAACAATCCCGAATAAGCAAGTGTCCAAACTCCATCACAGATTCCAATGAATGTTGCACCCATTTCATTTTGTTTTTTTAACCAATTGAGAATCGTTGGATTTTGTGAATTATGAAGAGCGGGAACAATGACAATGTCTGCTCCTTCTGGATGTTCTTTGTCAAAATTAGCAAAGGAAGTATCCACCTCTACTGCTAATGCTGGGAATAGTTGGACTTTCCCTCTTTCAGGTGCTAACGCATACAGTTCAGAAATACCTGCTCGTTTCAAAATCCCATAGGGGACAAGGAAATCAGTGAGTTCAGTAAACTCGTTGTCACTGATGATGGTAATGACGGGTTTTTTGTGTTGGGATTTGATTGGAATTTGATTTAAATACTTTTTTTTGGACACAAAGGGATTTGCAAGGAGGTGGGTGTAAAAAATTCCAAACATAAGTATACTCAATAGTACTCTTACTGTAAGAGATTGAATTAGATTTATTTTACGATTGTTGTCTTGGTTTTGTGATAGGTTTCGGTTCATACAATTGAGTATCGCATTCAATCAATGTCCAGTCGTCCTTTTGGATACAGATGGACACAGAAATGAGTGGATTTTTTTAAAAAAAATAGACATTCGGAAAATGAAGGAGAAAAAGACTTATGATTTTAATTCCTTATGCTGGTGCGATTGTATCATTCCTGCTTTTTTTATCCCACTGGCTCGAAACATACCAATTACGAGGAAAACAAAATAACAAAATCAGAATTCCTTCTCAATTTTTTCAAAACAATTTTGCAAAATTAGAAACAAGTTTTCTTTATGATTATTCATCGGCGTTATTATTTTTAGCTGTGTCCTTGGTGCAGTTTCATATGGCTGCAGAATTTGGTAACAGCTTTTCATTGTTCCCTTACTTATTTGGGTTTCATATCCCACTTTTATTACTCATTGGTCCACTATGTTCCCTTTATTTTGATAAAATGAGTAATGGATCCTTTAATCATTCCGCTATTGTTCATTTGTTTCCTTCACTTCTGTCATTTGGTTTCCTCATTGTTTTTGGACCATCTAACGGGAGTGAAACTGTGGATGCGGGGAAATCGATTTTTGGAGGCAAAAGTGCAAGCATTTCTGTATTGATTTTGTTGGGACTTGGTGTCGTTTCGATTTTCTTTTATACATCCCTAATCTTATACAAAATCGTGAAGTGGAGGATCCATTCTAAAGAGGATCTGAAAACATCGTTCCCACCATTCTTACGATTAATCGTTTTTACCAATTCTATCACGTTTTTGTTTTTAATTGCCCAAATTTTTTTGATGGAAATATTTTTTATCGCATGTAGTGGATTACTTGTCCTTTTGGTTTATATTTTATTGCAGAGAACAAATCGTTTAGAGATCATTCCAAATTTCGAAAAGGAAACGAGTGTTGCCCGTTATAAAGAGAGCCGTACGAAAGGAATCGATATTCAATCTGTTCTTAATCGATTGGATTATTTGATGAAAACGGAACATCTATATACAAACGAAGAATTGACTCTAAAAACATTAGCAAGTCGACTCGACTTAGACTCTCATCAATTATCTGAAATTTTAAATTATCACTTAGGGATCGGTTTTCGAAATTATGTAAATCAGTTTCGATTGGAAACAGCTGCAAAACTTTTGAAGGAGAATCCAAATATGACAATCATCAGGATTATTTATGCCTCTGGTTTTAATTCTAAATCAGCATTTCATACACTTTTCCAAAAAAAATATGGAGTCACTCCGCAGGTTTATCGTAAGAATTTTATTTGATCCAATCCAAATTTGAATTGCAAAATTGTGCCCTTAGAAGCAAATCATTTCCGCTAACATAGAAGGAGTTCTCCTAATGGAAAAACGGTTTTTAAAATGGGCAGAAATACTTGATTTTCTAATTTTAATTGGATCGAGTTTGACATTGGTAGCTTGGATTTTTGGTGTTCCATTTTTTTACCGAACAGACGGACCTGTTCTTTCTATTTTTACTTCCATTTCTCTTCTTGTCATTGTTGGTTTACGATTAGCAACTCGGCATTTTCAGCTTTGGCCTTTTACCGCCAATTTGGCATTTCTCATGATCGTTGGGGGAGGGAATATCTCTTCTATTCTAATGTTGTTATCTGCTCCTGCCGTACACATCAACCCTAAGTCAACGCTTGTTATGACCTCAAATTCCACTTCTATCGGACTCATTTTTTTTAGTTTTTATGAAATCCTTTTGTATTTAAGAAGAACTCCAAATCGATCTTGGATTTTGGATGATATACTGATTCATCTAGCGCTTGTTCCTGGAGGACTTAGTTTGATTGGTCATTTATTTCAAAATCCAAACTACTTAAGTATGTCGATCGATCCAAGAGTTGGGATTTCTATATTGGAAATGGCTTTTATGGCCCTTCTTGCCCTCTCCACCGTACTTTCGAATCCAAATTTGTTTTTATGGAAATTTTTAAAATCAGGAACTTCGAACCAACTCATATTTTCTGGATTATTTGTGAATCAATACATTGCACCGATCATTTATCTAATGTTAACTCATGAAAATTGGGATTCAGTAAATTTTGGGCCAGAACTTTTTATCTTTTTTGGCGGTGTGATTGCAACTTTAGGATTTTTGATGTTCCAGGCAAAATTGGAAGAAAACAATTCATTACAAAAAAACGGAATCACCTGAATTGATAAACCAAATTGAGGTAAAATTCATATTGTGTATCGAGATTGTGAATATTCCATTATCCAGTTGGCATTTTGTCTTTTTGTAACATTTGTTCAAAAATATATTTGAGCCCAAATAAAAACAAAAACATAAACATCCATGAAATGAGACCTGTAACGAGTCTCTCACCACCGAATAACCACTGATAGTTGTGAGGTATTGGAGAAACGAAGAATGATTGCATTTTGACAATATACACCCAACCTGCATGAATCCCAATTGGTAAATAAAGGGATTTAGTATAAACCCAAGCGTAAGACAAAGCATATCCTACCAAGAACAATCCTATGAATTCTGGAATCAAGATGAGAATATCTTGTATTGGCCGGATAAAATGTGTGAACGAAAAAAACAAACTTGTAAAGATAACCGCCTTTTTCTCCCCCCATTCGACAACAAATGATTGAAGAAGATAACCTCTAAAGAATAATTCTTCAACGAATCCAATACAAAATACAGAAAGTAAAAAATATAAAGAGATCAAATAATCAAATGCCAAAAATTCTTTGGGTGCCCAATTGGATACACCAAAAATCACCTTAGTGGCTACTACAAAACTTAGTGATGCCATCCCAGCGAAAAATCCTAAAAATAAATCTTTCTTTCTTTTTGTTATGTTTTCCAATCCGAGAGATCGAATTGGTTTTTTTTCTATCCTATTGTGAAACCAAAGTAAGGAAATAAATAAGATTACTGTTGTTGTCCGAGACAAGATTTTAGAATAGGAGAAGGGTTTTAATTCTACATGGGGATTATTTTCAGCGATATTATTCTGAATTCCATATAAGAAGAAACTGATGATGAAACTAACGCTGATTACTAAAGCAAAGAAGTATGTGAATTTTTTTGAAGTTTGCATGGGATTCAAAACGTAATGAGGGATAGATTCCCATTTTGTATAGCATTGTTTCGAATGAAGGGAAAAAATAGGAAATTTTACATATTTCCCATTCGAATTCATTGCTAGTGCAACGACTGAATATTGTTCAGTTAGAGGAAACCAAACAATGGTTTGTTTTCTATTGAGAAATAGAATTGAGGGGAAAAAAGTCAAAGCTTCGCAACGAGGATCAAATTGCTCTAGGGATCAGTCGGCTTTGTCCAATAGGCAGTAGCGAAACCGCTCCCCGGATAGGCCAAATTTAATCAAAAGTAATCTTTGAAAAGCAAATGAAAGAACTCCTTGATGTTGTTGTGATTCTAACGTTTGAGTAACTTAAATCCGATCTCTCTTCCTAATTTTTGAAACATCGCAAGATTGATCCAAAAAAATGCAAATTCTTCCATCAGGGCAAATTTGTCATTTCCACCTACATCATAACAATTGGCAAATCCTAAATCGAATGTTAGTTGTAATGCGATATCTTTGCCTGTTTTGGAATCGCCAGCCATAAACATATCGAGTTTAGTATCTCCATAATTGGGATTTAACAAATTATTGGCACCTGTTGTATTAAAACACTTCACAACATCTTTGGATTGTGTGTTTTTAAGTATGGTTTCTGTGGTGGAAGTGTCCAAAGTAGACGTATCTTTTTGTACTGTATTCATCGTGTCGATGATGATTTTTCCTGTTGTATCACCTAACGATTTTATAACATTGATTGTTTCTTTGGCCGGTGTAGATATCACAACTACGTCAGATCGTTTGACAGCTTCTTCGATGGGACAAGCAGTAATATTGGGAAGCGAGAGAAGTTCTTTCCCTTTAAAATTCTCTGGATTCCGAACTCCTAAGAAGATTTGATGACCTTTTTTTGACCAACCCGTCGCCAAAGCTCCACCAACATTTCCTGTTCCAATGATTGCAATTTTCATACACCATACTCCTTTTTTTAGTCTATAAAGAGTTCTATTTTTAGAATTTGCAATTCGATTTGTATCTAAAATAAATAGTTTTTGACTATACCAACGTATTTGGTAATAAACTTACCATTTGGTAGGTTATTGGAGGAATATGCCTGAATTTAAATATAAAGGTAAATTGTACTATAATCCTGTAGAATTTGTCTTAGATTGGATAGGTGGTGCCTGGAAAATGCCCATCCTTTGGAGACTCAGAGAAAAAACCTTAAGGTATAGTGAAATCAAAAAAACATTGAGCCATATTTCCGATAAAATGTTGGCACAGTCACTTCGTGAACTCGAAGAAAATGGTCTTGTCCATCGTAAAGTATATGCGGTTGTACCTCCCCGTACAGAATACTCTCTTACAGAGCTTGGTAAAAAGACGATCCCAATGATTATTTCCTTACGAGAACTTGGTATTACGTTTATGAAAACTTCTGGAGCCTATACAGAAGATTTGGAATCATTTCCCAATGCAAAAACAACAAAGAAAAAATAGACAATTCTCTACTTCTTCTATTTTCAGAAGAAGTAGGTTTCAAAAAATGGATCATCAATTCAGAAGTTCAATGAGGAGTTTTGCGGCGGCTTCTCCTGAATTTTGTTGTTGCCCTGTGATCAAAAAACCATCTCTGATCGCATAAGACGAGAAAGCTGGTGCGACCTTGAAAGTAGTGTTTTTTATTTTTTTTGCTTCTGTTTGGATTCGATACGGTTGGATTTTTTGACCTACTGCTTTATCAGCATACTCTTCTTCTTCATCAGAAAATCCTGTCCAAGTTTTTCCATCCACTAATAGTTCACCATTTGACTTTTTTGTTTCTAAAAGAATCGTAGTGGAGTGGCAAACGGCAACAGCAGGTTTATTGTTTTCATAAAATTGAACAAATAAGTTTTGTAACAATTGATTTCCTTTGTATGTAAACATTGGTCCTTGTCCTCCAACTAGGAAAATCGCCACATACTCATCTGCCTTTACATCGGAGAGTTTTTTTGTATTGGATAAGGAATCTTTGAAATCTTTTTTTTGTAAGTAACCTAGTGAGATTACATCGTGGGAAGAATAACCACTTGGATCGGTTGGATTGGAATAAGAATCCATTTCAACTTTTCCTCCTTCTGTAGAAGCAAGTTCTACAGAGTATCCAGATTCGATAAAGACTCTCATTGGGTGTGTGAGTTCCGATGCCCAAAATCCAATGGGCCAACCAGTTTGTTTGGATACACTTGGACTACTGAGTACCATTAGGATTTTTCCCTTTGTTTGTTGTCCATGTGGGTGCACATAGGACTTAATTTCTACGACTCCTGTATGTTTGCCACAAGTTAGTATGGTAAACATAAGGATGAATAAAATAGAGTGAATGATTCGATTCATACAAGTATCCTTAAAAGTTTCATTCGTTATTTCATTTTTCCAATCGAATCGTCAAACGGAAACTCAAGGATTGTGTAAGGATTTGAATGTATGATAGTATTAGTAAGTATATTACTAATTAGTAATTAGAGTTAAAAGTTTTGGTTTTAATCACTAACGAATCAAGTTTCCCATCCATTTTGCAAATAAAATTCATTGTGTGCTGAATCATTTGAAAAAGTGATCTCAAAGAAAAGAACGAAATTGGATTGTGGTGAAAGGGGATCATGAAAACGGACTTACTGTTTGGTACTTTTGGAATTAAGGAATTCCGAGGGAATCAAGAATTGATCATAAAACACGTAATTAGTGGTAAAAATGCCTTGGTCATTATGCCAACGGGCATGGGAAAATCAATTTGTTTCCAAATTCCTGCCTTGGTTTTGCAAGGAACTTGTATTGTCATCTCTCCTCTTATTGCCTTAATGAAGGACCAAGTGGATTCATTGTTGCAAAAAGGAATCTCTGCCACGTATATCAACTCTAGTTTAAACCGCACAGAAAGGACAAATCGATATGAAGCACTAAGAGCTGGTAAGTTGAAAATTGTCTACGTGTCTCCTGAAAGATTCCAAAAAAAAGAATTTTTAGAGGTTCTGTCCAATTTACAAATTTCTCTATTGGCAATTGATGAAGCACATTGTATCAGCCAATGGGGTCATGACTTCCGCCCTGATTATACCAAAATTAATTGGTTCCGTGAGATTTTAAAATTTCCACCCACAATTGCCTTAACTGCGACTGCTTCGAGTCGTGTACAAAATGATATCGTAAACCAAATGGGACTACAATCGCATGAAATTAAAATTTTTGATGATGGATTGTTTCGGCCAAATTTGCACTTATCTGTTGCTGAGTGTTTTGATGTTGAAGCTAAATACAAACAGTTGTTAGAAGAGTTAAAGTCCAAAAAAGAGGTTTCCATTTTATACTTTAGTCTTATCCAAGAGTTAGAAAATTTTAGTCGATGGTTGGATACCAAACGATTCCCTCATTTGGTGTATCATGGGAAACGATCCAACCAAGATAGAAGTTTGACACTCACAAAATTTTTACAATCAGATTCTGTTGTGTTACTTGCTACCAATGCCTTTGGAATGGGTGTTGATAAACCAAATGTTAGAAATGTTTTCCATGTACAAATTCCTGGAAGTATCGAAGCCTATTACCAGGAAATTGGAAGGGCAGGGAGAGATGGTAAACCTTCTGAATGCAAACTGTTTTATACAGAAGACGATTTGGCGATCCAAATGGATTTTATCGATTGGCAAAATCCAGATGTGTCCTACTTAAAAAAACTCTATATGTTGTTATTCCAAAAACAAGACCAACTTTCTGCCCTTGATTACGAGACAATCCAATCCTTTATGACGTATAAAAATAAGTCAGACCACAGAGTACAAACCGCTATCAATTTATTATCACGTGTGGGTCTTTTGTCTGGTGATTTAGAACTAGGGACCTTACAACTGGAAAATGAATGGGACGATTCTCTGTTTTCAAAAGAAGAATTGGAGGCTAAAAAAATGGAAGGTGGAAAACGGCTCTACCAAATGCTCCAATACACGAAAGCAAATGATTGTAGAAGGAAGTTTATCCACCAGTATTTTGATTCCCCTTTTACTTCTTGTGGGAATTGTGATCTTTGTTTAAAGAGCGACTAACTTACTTAAGCTGCTTTAAACTGATCAAAGGCACGCACACCCGGTCTGTAATAATATCTAGCTTTTTCCCTTGAAAGATTTTGAACGGAAGTGGTTACATAATTTTCTTTTGTCATTCCTTTTGGAATCAATCGAAACAAATCTCTAAATTTATGAGTAGGTGGAACATTGAATTCCCAGCAGATCTCTTCTTCAATGGCAAGTAAACTTTCTAGATGGTCTTCCATATCCCCATCTGCATTTGTCTTACTTTCCATTTGTTTAGAAACATCAAAGTATTCTTCTAAAAGTGATTCTACGTAATCCATAATTGACCTCTTCTTGGATTCCATCCTACGGCAAACCTAGGACAAAATAGAAGGGATGGGAAAAAATTCAGAAAAAAAAGATAGAATTTTAAACTCTCACATGCAGGATTTTGATGAAATTTCTTGTGACTAGGTGTGTTTATGCAAACCAATCGTTCATTCATGTACGGTATTCTTTTTCTTTCTGTTTTGTTTTCTGCATGTTCTTCGCCTACTACTCAAATCACAGATTCTCCCGCTCTTGAAAAAGAAAAGGTAATGGAACGCAATTGGACTGTGAATCCTTTGTGTTGTAAACTCTCTGCAGAGTTTTTAGGAGTTGTGGTTCTCGATCAAATTTGTGTGAGTGAAACAGAAACAAAATTAAAGCTCCATACAAAGGATTGGAAACGAGTTTGTGTTCTGAAAGAAGGAATGGTTTTTCGTGATGAGTTGGGAACCAATTACCCATTTATAAAATCGGAAGGTGTAGATTTATGCCCGAAACGGACAAAATTGAAAGACACACCATTTTATTTGGTGTTTACGAGTATGAATTCCCAATCAAAGTCTTTTGATTTGATTGAAGATAAAAATGCAAAATTTGCACACAAACCATGGACATTTGAAGGAGTGGATCTCAGCCAGTGCCAATGGCAATAAAGATAAAATCCAGTTTTGGTTCAAATCCAAAAGGTTAACCATTGAAGTGAACCAAAAACTGTTCAAAATCAATCTTACATCTTTTTAGCAAATGCTGAACACCAACCTTTTGTTGCCACAACACCATTCGGCAATATAGAACATTTTCCCCAACCTTCATTGAGTTTTGTAAATTGGGCACATTGGAGGCAAACTTGGCTTTTTGCTTTTGGGTGTTTTCTTTCTGGATACAAATTATAATCGGTATTCTTTGCGTCTTGGTGAAAACCTAATGCCTGTGCAGTGGGATCATTTTCTGATACTGGTTTTAAGCCATCTGGTGGCTCTGTCATTTTTTCTTCTTTTGTTCCTTTTGCAAATAAATTCCACTCTCCCCCTAAAAGGAAGAGAGTGGACGCAAGAACAATGGAACGTTTCAGAAATTGTTTGCGTGTGAACGGTTTCATGTTCTATTTCACATCAAATCGATCTAACATCATCACTTTGTTCCAAGCGGAAACAAAATCTTTCACAAACTTTTCTTTGGCATTATCGGAGGCATATACTTCTGCAACTGCACGAAGTTCTGAGTGAGAGCCAAAGATCAAATCAACAGAAGTTGCCGTCCATCGTTTTGATCCTGTTTTGCGATCGAGACCTTCATACAATCCTTCTGTTTGTTCTGACTTTTGCCATTTGGTAGACATGTCGAGTAAGTTCACAAAAAAATCATTAGTCAAAACTCCTGGTTTGGATGTGAGAATTCCATGTTTTGATTTGCCAGTATTCGCATCTAATGCACGCATTCCACCAAGTAGAACAGTCATCTCAGGGATGGAAAGTGACAACATGTTTGCTTTGTCGACTAACATCTCAGTTGGTGACATATAATTGCCTGGTCCGTAATAGTTTCTAAAAGCATCTGCTTTTGGTTCTAATACAGAGAAGGAATACTCATCGGTTTGTTCTAAACTGGCGTCTGTTCTACCTGGAGTAAATGGGACAGAAACTTTTATTCCTGCTTTTTTTGCCGCTTCTTCAATTGCAACATTCCCAGCTAGAACAATGAGGTCAGCAAGAGAGATTTTACTTCCAGTCTTGTTGAAGTCCTCTTTGATTTGTTCTAGTTTATTTAGAACTTTTGATAACTCCTCTGGATCATTTGCCACCCAATTTTTTTGAGGTGTTAGGCGGATCCTTGCACCATTGGCACCACCTCGCATATCCGTACTTCGGAACGTAGATGCTGACGCCCATGCAGTTCTGACAAGTTGTGGGATTGTAAGTCCAGACTTAAGGATTTTTCCTTTCAGACTTTCGATTTCCTTGGCAGTTACCAATTTGTGAGAAACACTTGGAACAGGGTCTTGCCAAATTAATGCTTCTTTTGGAAGGTCTTTTCCTATATAACGGGTGAGGGGACCCATATCTCTGTGAGTTAATTTGAACCAAGCTTTTGCAAATGCGAGTTCAAACTCTTTTGGGTTTTCTTGGAATCGTTTTGCGATCACTTTATAACTTGGATCAAATTTTAATGCCAAGTCGGTTGTAAACATGATTGGAGCGTGGCGTAAAGATTTGTCATGAGCATCTGGAACCATGTTTGCACCTGCTCCGTCTTTTGGAATCCATTGGATGGCACCAGCAGGACTTTTTGTTTGTACCCATTCAAAACCAAATAGATTGTTTAGGTATTGAGTTGTCCACTTCGTTGGGTTTGCTGTCCATGCTCCTTCAAGACCACTGGTAATTGTGTCTTCTGCATTTCCTTTTTTGTAATTATTTTTCCAACCAAATCCTTGTTCTTCGATCCCAGCAGCTGCTGGTTCTTTTCCAACATGTTTGGATGGATCTGCTTTACCGTGAGCCTTCCCGAAAGTGTGTCCACCTGCAATCAGTGCAACAGTTTCTTCGTCATTCATTGCCATTCGGCCAAATGTCTCACGAATGTCTTTAGCGGCTGCTAGTGGGTCAGGATTCCCATTAGGTCCTTCTGGATTGACATAGATAAGTCCCATTTGGACAGCAGCGAGTGGGTTTTTTAATTCGCGATTGCCTTTGTATCTTTGGTCTTCCAAAAATTTTTTCTCAGGTCCCCAATACACTAGGTCTGCTTCCCAATCGTCAGTCCTTCCACCAGCAAATCCATAAGTTTTAAAACCCATTGATTCCAGTGCTACGTTCCCTGTTAAAACCATGAGGTCAGCCCAGGAAATTTTGTTACCATATTTTTTCTTGATCGGCCATAACAACCTTCTTGCTTTGTCGAGGTTTGCATTATCAGGCCAACTATTGAGTGGTTCAAAACGTTGTTGTCCACCACCAGCACCGCCACGCCCATCGGAGATGCGATAGGTTCCCGCACTATGCCAAGCCATACGAATGAAGAATGGGCCGTAATGTCCATAATCAGATGGCCACCAATCTTGGGACGTAGTCATAACGGTTTTGATTTCTTGTTTTAAGATTTGGATGTCCAATTCCTGAAATGCTTTGGCGTAATTGAACTGCCTGCCCAAAGGATTCGATTCTGCACTGTGTTGGCGCAGTGGTGCCAAGTCCAAGCGTTCTGGCCACCAAAATTGGTTGGATGTGTTTTGGCGGTCCATCCCTTGGGTCTCTTTGGTGTCCGCGGCTCCAATTGGGCCAAGGAACAACACAAGGAGAGCGATTGTGAAACGTCTGAAATTTCTCATACTGACCTTCTCTTTCTAGATATAGTATAGAATTAGATTGAATCCAATTATTGTGGCAAGCAAAATATTTTAGATTCAATCTAAATTTATACAGAGACTAGCCGCTTTTCGGCCAGAAACAACCTGATGGGTTTTGATCCAGTTTCGGATTCCTAGTTCCGTCGGGTTTTACGAAACTAAGGTGAGTTTCTCTTTCCAGATTTTGGCAGTTTGGAAGAGTTTTTCCTTTCTGTCATTTTGCATCCGGTGTAAATTTCCAACAAGGACAGCGGTTCTGGGGTTTTTGGAAAACTCGAATTGATGGGTTTCGATAAACGACCAATACAACCCATCCACGGCTTCTTCCCATTCCCCTTTGGGGAACTGGCCCATTTTTTGGTAGTAGTTGGATCCGCATATGTATGGTTTGGTGGCAAAAATGCCGCCGTCACTAAAGAGAGCCATCCCATACACATTGGGTCCCATCACCCAATCAGATGAATCAATGAACATCTCCATAAACCAACGGTACGCTTCCTTGGGATGGATTTCGAATAACACCATTAATGATCCAAGTACCATCAATCGTTCTATGTGGTGAGCGTATCCATATTGATTGCACTTTTTTATGACAAAATCGAGAGGTGGTATGCCAGTTGTGCCATCAAACCAATGTTTTGTGAACTTTCGTTTGTGAGCAAAATGGTTTTTCGATTCTTGTATATCCCCAAAATTTTGATCAATTCCCCGAATGAATTCACGCCAACCGATGATTTGTCGGATGAAACCTTCCAACGATTCAATCGGGATTTTATTTTTTTTTACGTGATCCATTGTCACTTCGACAACTTCTTTCGGAGTTAATAAACCAACATTTAAAAATGGTGTGAGTACCGAATGTTGTAAAAAGGGAAATGATTGTGAAAAAGCATCTTCATAAGGACCAAATAAATCCAATCTTTTTTTTAGAAATTGATCTAACCAATGTTTGGCACCCTTACGAGTCGTTGGTAACCAAAAATTTTCAGTGTTTCCTGGATGGTTTGGAAAATGTGTTTCCACCAAATCGAAAACTTCCTTCTCTTTTGTGGTAAAATTGATATTGGGTAAATTTGGAGCATGGTAAGTTTTTGGAAGTTTTTTCCGATTTTCAGTATCAAAACTCCATTTCCCACCAATAGGTTCATTTTTATCATTCACTAACAAATGTAATGTTTTTCTTTGAGATTCATAAAAAGTCTTCATAAAAGGTTTTTTATGAGTTAATAAATAGGCTTCAAAATCTTTGCGTTTTGTCAGAAACATCGGAGATCTATGTTCGATCCCTTTTACTTTTGTCGTTTTGAGTAACGAGAGGATTCTATTTTCAAAAAAACGATCTTCGATTTCAAAATAGTGTAATTCATCAATGGATTCTTTTAAAAGAAAATTAGACAGTTGCACATCATAGGAATCGGAATTTACATCCAAAGGTTCGTAGTGAACCAAAAAACCTAATTTTTTTAGTTCTTCTGCATAGGCTCTCATAGCTAAAAAGAAAAATAAAATTTTATGTTTATGAAAATGGTAGTATGTACATAATTCTTTGTCTTCTCTTATAAAAACTATGTATTCGGAACGTTTTTCTTTGGCCAAAATCGAATCTAAATCGAAAAGTTGGTTTCCCAGGATGAGAAGGGCTTTTTTCATACATTGTCTATTTTTTAGACAAAACTGTTTGTAAAAATGAGAATCGAAGTATGGGAAAAGTTCTATTATTAAAAGAAAAATCAGGTATAGTGAAAGGGTGAGTTATCAAATCATCATCGGGAAAAAAACATATCAGTTCCGTGACTTAAAAGAAGTTTTGGCAAAAGCATCTCCCCTTCGTTCGGGAGATATTTTAAGCGGAGTTGCCGCAGAAAACCAAGAAGAACGAATTGCGGCACAAATGGTGTTAGCTGATATATACTTATCAGATTTTTTAAATAACGAATTAATTCCAGCAAACAAGGATGAGGTGACAAGGCTCATTTTAGAATCTCATGATCCTACTGCATTTAAGACGATTTCCCATTTAACAGTAGGTGGATTTCGTGATTTTTTATTATCGGAAACAACGGATCTATCTGTTTTAGAATCCATTCGTATGGGTCTCACTCCAGAAATGGTTGCGGCTGTATCGAAACTCATGTCCAATCAGGATTTAATTTTAGTCAGTCAAAAAATCAAAATTATTACAAAGTTTCGAAATACAATAGGATTACCTGGAAGGTTGTCGGTTCGTTTACAACCTAATCATCCCACCGATGACCCGAAAGGTATTGCTGCCAGTATCTTAGATGGATTGTTACTTGGAAGTGGAGATGCTGTGATCGGAATTAATCCTGCCACTGACCATGTGCCAACTTGTATCTCATTATTAGAAATGTTAGATACAATCATCCAAACATATTCCATCCCAACTCAATCTTGTATCCTCACTCATGTAACCACCTCTATGCAAGTGATGCAAAAAGGAGCACCACTAGACTTGGTATTCCAATCCATTGGCGGAACAGAAGATTTGAATCAGAGTTTTGGTATCAATCTTTCTTTATTAGCAGAAGCAAGAGATATGGCTTTGTCTTTGAAGAGAGGATCCATTGGAAATAACGTAATGTATTTTGAAACAGGGCAAGGAAGTGCGTTGTCAGCAGGGGCACATCATGGAATTGACCAACAAACGTTAGAAGTGAGAGCTTATGCAGTTGCTAGAAAATTTTCTCCCTTACTCGTGAATACTGTCGTTGGTTTTATCGGCCCTGAGTATTTATATAATGGAAAACAAATCATTCGTGCTGGTTTGGAAGATCATTTTTGTGGAAAACTAATGGGTTTACCAATGGGAGTTGACATCTGTTATACGAATCATGCTGATGCAGACCAAGATGATATGGATACATTATTAACTCTCCTAGGGGTGGCAGGGTGCAATTTTATCATGGGAATACCTGGTGCTGACGATGTGATGTTATCATACCAAAGTACTTCATTTCATGATGCATTGTATCTAAGACAAGTATTGGGATTAAAACCGGCTCCTGAATTTGAACAATGGTTGGTTCAGAAAGGAATTTTCTCAAATGGAAAACAGTTTTTACCAGTTGAGAATCAAATGGTAGCCTTGTTTGAAAAAGAATTAAGGTTGGATTAAGTATGTCAAATTTAGATCGCTGGAAACAATTCACACAAGCAAGGATTGGACTGGGAAGATATGGTGTTTCCATTTCCACCAAAGACATGTTAAAGTTTAGGCTGGACCATGCTAGAGCAAAAGATGCAGTTGTACAAGAACCTTCTTGGGATCCAATTTTTGATAAATTGAAGTCACTCTCAAAATTGTATGGTATCCAACACCAATTTGTCAAAAGCCAAGTAACCTCAAAACAAGAGTATCTATTAAGGCCTGATCTAGGAAGACGGCTTTCGGAAGAATCAATACTCAAATTGGATGCAATGGACAAGGGTTATGAATTGGGTATTGTTTGTGTGGATGGTTTGTCTGCGAAAGCAATCGATGAAAACTTACTTCTATTTTTAGAAGGATTCCTTTCGAAAATTGAATCTTTGCATCTGAAACTTGCACCTTTAGTAGTGGCACAATGGGGTAGAGTTGCGATCGGAGATGAAGTTTCCGAAATTCTACAATCCAAAATTTGTTTAGTGATCATTGGAGAAAGGCCTGGTCTTAGTTCCTCCGATAGCCTTGGACTTTATCTTACGTATGAACCAAAAATAGGAAAAACGGATGAAACAAGAAATTGTATTTCCAATGTCAGACCACTTGGATTTCCACTACACTTAGCCTGCGATAAAGCAATGTACTTAATCCAGGAAAGTATTTCCCAAAAACGTTCTGGTGTTTTACTCAAAGACCAAATGCCAAAATCAAAACAGTCGATTGACATGAAAGAGGATCTTTCTAAACTGAAATCATTCCGGGAGGAATGAGGTGAAACTCCTCAACTGACGGTGCAACCGTGAATTTGAATTCGTTGATCGGATTCAAAAAGTCGGATCTTCCCACAAATGAATCGCCCGTAAACGATCATTCGTTCCTTGTACACATTAGGGTCCCGGACAAATTCGCCGGATCACCCAATATGATTGTGTGATTCTAGATCAGTAGGAGTCACCATTTGAAAGAATCAACCCCAAACAAAAAACCAATCCAAGATTCAACTTACAATTCCCAAGAGTCAATGATCAAACATGAGGAAAAAATTTGCCCCAACTGTTTGCGAATTTTTGAATGTAAGGTTGGTTCCATTCAATTGTGCCAATGTACAAAGGTTCAATTGACAAAGGAAGAAACTGAATATTTGGCAACTCAGTATACAGATTGTTTGTGTTTCGAATGTATGGAGGCATTGGCATTCGAATACAGAGTGAACCAGAAGTTAGTTCAATTGCCTTGGAAATTATGACTATAGATAATGAATGTTACTGATTGGGATGGGATTTGAAAAAATCCCACATCACATCATTGGCAATGATCGCTTTTGTAGGAGATTCACCACCTAACAGAAGAGAAGGTTTTTTACCACCTGGCCAAGAATGCCCACCATCTTCTGTCACACAGAGTTTCACTGTCACACCTTCTTTGCATTCGTGATACTCTTCACAAGTGACATCTTTATTTTGTAACACAATTTTTGGTGTTGGATGACAACCGTTCCATTGTACCCATTTGGATACAGTTTTCGGAACAGAAACAAAATCCGTAATGAGAGTTCTGTCAGTGAAACTAGAACCTGCTCCACCATAAAATAATACTTTATCATCATTTTTAGCATGTATATGAAAAATGGAAATTGGTTTGGAGGGTTTGCAATCTATTGTATTATCAGTTCCTGCCACAGCAGTGATCCCAGAAAATTGATCTGCCATTGAACATGCAATTTGATAAGACATCATTGCCCCATTCGACATTCCAGTGGAATAAATTCTTTTTTTGTCGATGTTCATTTTTTCTGTTAGGTGGCCGAGGATAACTTTTACAAAACCAAGGTCATCTATATTCGCCTTTTTTGCTTCCCCACAACAATTGCCCGCATTCCAAGTCGCAAACTTTCCTGATTTGTATACACTGTATCCATTCGGAAATACAACGATGTGTCCTAATTCTTCTGATTTGGAAATTTGGTGGTAATACTCTTCCTTTGATTGGATTTCCATATCACCTCCACCACCGTGGAAAACAAATAAAAGTGGGACAGCTGTATCTTGACTGTAACTTTTGGGAACATGGATTTTATAATAACGAATGATCTCTTGGTGAATGGTCGAAAACACATAGTCACCTGGGGTTGTAATGCGCTGGGTGAGATCAGTTATCGCGTTCGGAGCAGGTAAATCACTGATTTTTTTCTGGAATTTTTCTTTGAGGGTTGAACGTATGAAACCTCGTTCGCAAGAATCCATAGTGAAAACACAAAGCAAAATGAAAATCAAAGAATAGAATCGTTTTCGAAATGGCATATATTTCTCCCAGGCGAAGTTAGAGGAAGTCTCACTGATTGTATAGGATACCATAGAATGGGGAAGGTACCAAAACTAATTTTTCACAGCTCTCGCTGTAGAGGGATCAAAAATTTGGTCTTGGACTTCCATCAGGATCTCAAAAGAACGGATCCTTTTATCTGTGTCGTAAACAGAGGATACAACAATCAATTCATCAGCTTGGATCTCTTCTTGTATTTTGTTTATTTTCTGGACAATTGTCTCTTTGGATCCTACCGCTGAAACGGATAACATTTGTTTTGCCATTTGTTTCTCTTGTTCAGACCATAAACTATCCATTGATGGGACGGGAGGTGGAAAAGGAGCACGTTTATTTCTGAGTATACCAAGAAATGACTGTTCGACACTTGTGAATAGATGATTCGCTTCTTCGTCAGTGTCGGCTGCGACAACATTCATTGCAATCATAGCATAGGGTGATTGTAAGTATTGCGATGGACGAAATTGTTTTTTATAAATTGTAACAGCATCTTTTAAATAAGTAGGAGCAAAATGAGATGCAAATGCAAATGGTAAACCAAGTAGCGCAGCAAGTTGTGCTCCAAATAAACTAGAACCCAAAATCCAAACCGGAATATTGGTTCCATAACCTGGGATAGCATTTACCATTCCATCTTTTCTGTCTGAAGATAAATATTCTAAAAGTTCTTTGACATCTTCAGGGAAATGTTGAGATGCCATCGGGTCTCTACGTAATGCTCGTAAGGTGAGCTGGTCAGTCCCTGGAGCTCTGCCTAACCCTAAGTCAATCCGGTTCGGATATAAACTTTCTAATGTTCCAAATTGTTCAGCAATCACGAGTGGGGAGTGGTTTGGTAACATGATGCCACCAGCTCCTACACGAATGGATTTTGTTTGTTCCGCTAGATGACCGATGACGACTGATGTTGCAGCACTCGCAATGGAAGGGAAATTATGATGTTCTGCGATCCATATTCGATGATAACCGAATGTTTCTACTACCTTTGCCACACGCACACTATTTTGAATTGCTTCTTTTGTAGTCTGGCCTTGGTTGATAAAAACTAAATCTAAGATTGAAAGTTTCACGTATGATATCACATTCCCAGAAAGAGTGATTTTCTGTAAATGTAGAAAATTTTGAAAAATAGATTCATTAGAAAAATCAAATACACTTGTTATGTGAGGTGACTTTGATTTTTTATGAAAAATAAAATAAAAAAAATCGAATGTTTCTCTAAAGTCAGTCTAAGTAGACTGATCAATAATTCCACAAGTTTCATCTCAGATTCAAATCTCAAAAATTCCAAAAGATTTAAAATTCATTGCCAAAGGAATGGTGAAAGACCATTCCTTTCTTGAATTGTATCATTCGTTCGGGTATCCAGCGTAAGTCATCTTACCGATGAGGTAAATCGGACTTTTTCCTTCTACAAGAATCCTTTGGTTTAACTTAGATTGGAGTTCTTGTAAGTTGGCAGTGGGATACGTTGTATTTTCCTTGTTTACAATGAGTGCATAATGAAAGGAAGTAGATTGGTTTTCATCCAAATCCAAATCATCCCAAAGGTATAAAACATTTCCAGATCCTATTTCCCTTTTTGGATCAGCTATAATCACAACTTCATTTGGTTGGTTTGTTGGAACATTTGGTATTACACCTGTGTACAATTTTTTTTCAGTCATTACGATGACTTTTGAAGGATCAAAATGTGGTGGTAGATAAAATTCGGAAGGTGCGTCAGAAGACCTTCCTCTCCAGATAACGATTAAAAATCGTTTGTCTCCAAATTGTTTGACTTCATTGTTTCCTGGTTTGATTGCTGCCCAAGAAAACATTTTATTCCAAGTATCAAACCCAATTGCATTGTAATGACTTGTGAATAGACGGCCTTGTGATTTACGAACATAGGCTCTTGAGATGACAAATGGATCTACATTCAAACTGGTTCCATAATTTCCAACCACGGAGAAGTCTTCATCATTCCACGCATCTTTTGTTGTAACGAGGTTGTTTGGATTTCCATTTTTGTATTCAGCATGGTGGTCATAATAATAATCCCAATGCCACTGAGTCCCTGAAACAACTGGATTGTAAAAATCGGCAAATCTGGTTTTTGTCGATTGTTCTTTGTCGGAAATTTCCATGGCTTGGTAAACTGCATTGATCATACGAGGAGTGTCTTTGGCACCAGTTCCTTTTAACCACATGCCAAATTCACTTAAAAACATTGGTATTTTTAAGAACCTTGCTTCTGTTCTAATTTCATCTAAGTATTTAAAATATGTGGCATTGTCGATTCCAGTTAAATCTGTTCCCATCCTCCCTGCATCATAAAAATGGGAATTGAAGACAAATCCTTGGCCGGGAGGAGCATTTAAATGTCCACCACCAGTAGCAGGAGCAATCGCAGAACCAATGTTTGTATTCCAAAACACAAGTGGTTCAGCAAATACCCATTTGTTTGCCCAGCCATTTTGATTGAGGATGGTTCTAATTTTTTGGTACATGGGCCAGAGTTTTTCATTATCCCATCGTTTTGGGGTTAAACCTTCCATCCCTCCATCGACTGGTTCATTAAATGGATCTAACCCTATGATGTAAGAAAACTCTTCTGATGATAACTGATTTTTAATATAAGAAACAGTTTTTTCAATTTGCCAAAGGTATTCCGTTTGCATATAACGGACACCAGACGCAGTATTCACTGGAGCATTATTCCAGAAGTTTCTAAAGGCTCTTCGAATTGCTTCGTTTGTTAAATTATTTTGACTCCAACTGGCACATACAATACCACAATATTCTTTTGGATAATTACCATTTTTAGTAATCCATAAAGGTGCACCATTTCCCGTATGCCAGGAGTTCTGATTGAATAAGTGTCTTGAAAACAAATCTTGGTGGTAATCAAGTAGAACGTAAATATGTTTCGAAGTTACTTTTTTAATTTGAGAAATCACTTCATCCAAATAAGAATAATCAATTTTATCAACTTCTGGATGAACACCTTCCCATGCAATTGTGTAACGAATGATATTGGAACCAGTTGTCTTCGTTAGTCCATTCAATGCAATTTCTATATCATTTACATTTTTGAACGGTTTGAATCCATGTTCGACTAATTTAACGTTACCAGATACATTAAACCCTCTGAATGTAGTTTCACGTCCAAGTCCATCAATCCAAATGGCATCCGTGTTATTTCCAAATGATTTATAGGAAACAAATAACTCACGAGTTTCTGCGGAATTGAGATAATTTAGATCATGAATCAAATTTGTAGGTTCTGTAATGGACTTTTCACTACCGAAAGTCTGAGAACCAAAGTTTGTTTCCGTTTGAGATGTTTGTACAAATGGAAGTAGGAGTTTGGGTCCTTCGTTCGTTGGTGCACAAAACAAACATAAGGTTGTTACTAGACAGCTTACAATTTGTCTCCACTTAAAGATTCCTTTGATTCGTTGTTCCATACTTTCCCCTCTGATCCCTCATTGTGACTAGGTGACAGTTCCTTCACAATAATCGACACATGTCGAGTAAAAAATGACATAGAAATACCATAGTTTGGCGGGGAAGATTCCATCGACTCGCTAGAAACGGCGAAAAGAGGCATTTCTGAACGTTGGTCAAATAAAACCCGACTATTGTCGATTATTCACTTGCCATATTTTTAACATCGTTTAGACTTAATCCCCAGATTTGACCCAAGGGTTCCTTCGGCAGATAGAAGCGAAAATTGTATGATTCAGAAATTTAGATTCGGAGAGAGTATATGAAATCCCAAATAAGTCCCTTGGTTCGCTTGAGTGTATCCATCGTGTCCTTTCTTTTTGTGCTGGCTTGTTCGGACAAAAAGCCGTCCCAGTCCGCCATACTTGGTTTAGTTGGAACCGACCAATTGGCACAATCGAATGGTTTGGATTCGGAACTTAATTCTGGTTCTGGCCTCAGTCGTTCCGTAGCTCCCAGTCTTGGTTCTTCTCCTTACTTAGTTGGTGTTGGAATCTCTGACATTACTGGGCCTGCAGCAGAAGTTGGTATGATGGGATTTGCAGAAACTGCACAAAAGACGGAAGGGATTTATATGCGCCTTTGGTCAAGAGCATACATCATTGGCGATGCTTCCAAACGTGTTGTGTTTGTCAGTGCTGATTTAGGAATGATTTTCCAATCCATCAAACAAGCAGTAAGCAAAAAAATTGCCACTGATGGGGAACTAGCACCATATTATTCTGAAGCCAATGTATTATTATCAGCAACTCATACACATAGTGGGCCAGGTGGTTATTCTCATTATTTTTTATACAACGCTACAACAGCAGGTTTCATTAAAGAAAACTTTGATGTGATAGTAAATGGAATATACCAATCAATCAAATTGGCTCATCAGAATTTAGTTCCAGGAAATGTTTATATCAACCAAGGAGAACTTACAGATGCGAGTAAAAACCGATCTGTTGAGGCATATGATAAAAATCCTGCAAGTGAACGTAATTTTTATTCATCCAATGTCGACCAAACAATGACTCTCTTAAAACTTGTGGCTTCTGATGGAAGAGAACTTGGAATGGTAAACTGGTTTGCAGTTCATCCAACAAATGTTGGACCTTCAAACAAACTCATTGGTGGAGATAATAAAGGATTGGCTTCTTATTTGTTTGAAAAAACAAAGGGAACCAACTATTCTGCAAACCAAACCTTTGTTGCTGCCTTTGCTCAGTCAAATGCGGGTGATGTAACTCCAAATTTATGGGGACCTGCTGATGGTGTGAATGATTATAGTAGGCAGAATATCATTGCAGATAAACAATACCAAAAAGCAGTCAGTTTATACCAATCTGCAAATACTCAATTGACTGGATCTGTTGATTTTCGTCATACATTTGTTAACTTTTCGAATCTCTATGTAAGTAGTGTCGGAACCACAACTTGTCCTGCAGGTATGGGTGCATCTTTTTCTGCTGGAAGTGTTGAAGACAATGCTGTCTCTGTTGATTTTTTTGATGAAGGAACTACTGTAGATTCTTTAGATTGGAATACAAATACTGCAGATGCATTCAAAGCGAGTTTTCTTGGAGGCGCTCTCGGAGTATTATGGCCAACTTCAGTGAGTGAATCATATAAGTTATGTCATGCGGAAAAACCAGTCCTCATTCCAACGGGTGTTGCAAGTTTTGATGGAAATCCTTGGACACCACCTGTCATTCCGATTCAAATTATCAAAATCGGAAATTTATCCATTTTAGCAATCCCTGCAGAAGTCTCAACAATGGCTGGGAGAAGGATTCGTTCTCTTGTAAAAAATATAATGCAAAACGAGTATACAGTCATTTCAGCATTAGCCAATTCCTACACTTCCTACCTCACGACAAGAGAAGAATATTCTTCCCAACAGTATGAAGGTGCCTCTACTCAATTTGGACCACACACACTAAAAGCGTATGAACAAGAATTTGGAAAATTAGCATCCGCTTTACGAAATGGTGTATCTGTTCCGAATGGTCCAACCCCAGCTGATCTGACAAATAACCAAGCTACATTCCAAACTGGAGTTGTATTTGATGATGTTCCTTTATTTAAAAGTTTTGGAAATGTGATCACACAACCGTCTCCTAGTTATGCAAGTGGATCTAAAGTAACGGCTGTTTTCTGGGGTGCTCATCCAAAAAACAATATGTTAATTGGAAGTAGCTTTGTCGACATTGAACGACAAAACGGTTCCACATGGACAGTGGTTGCCCGAGACAACGATCCATCTACCACTTATAGATGGCAACGAGATGGAATCGCATATTCGAAAATTACAACATCCTGGGATTCTACTGCGTATCCAAAAGGAACTTATCGCATTCGCCATCGTGGCCACTGGAAATCGGGTTGGACTGGTGCCATCACTGCCTACCAAGGAGTGACAAACAATTTTACGATCCAATAGGAATATCTGAACAATCACCTCGCCTGGCCCAGGAATGGGTCAGGATTTTTTCTTCGCAACGGGATTGACTAGGTGAGATTCCGAGAGATGATCGTACTATGGATAAATTGGTAGACGCGTCCCTCTCTCCTGACCTTGCTTCAAGGCCGTTTAAATTCACAAGTAAACAAGGAAGAAATCGACGTGCCCAATTGTTATCTATTGCTTTTGAACTCTTAAAAGAAAAAAAACCAGAAGAGATTAGTTTTGCGGATATCTGCAAAAAAGCCAAAATTCCGAGGCCTTCCGCTTACCATTTTTTCCCGAATGTTGAGGCAATTTTCCATGGAATCCGATTGTTACATTCAGAAGGTATGGTTGAAAAACTCACTGCCTTAAAAAAGGAAACTTTCAAAACATGGAAAGAATACATTGAAAGATCCATTGATGTTGCCATCGAAGTAACAAATTCTGAGATCGCCTTCCCTCGGTTAATCTATGGGTATAGAATGAGTAATCCTGATATGAGATTAGTTGGTCAAGAGTTAGATGTAAAATTGGCAAATCTCACCAAACAAGGTTTAATTGATCGATTCCTTTTACCAAATTTAGATAACTTAGACCAAATATTTGGTGTCGCTATTTCGATTCCTGATTCTTTGTTAAAACTCTCTTATCGCACCTACGGAGACTTTACTCCATGGATGGTGGCAGAAGCAAAAAAAGCCACAATATCCTACTTATTAAACTATTTTCCTGAAGTTTGTGAACCAAGAAAATAATTAAGTTTTCATTCCATTATATGCATATTCAGTAACAGTTTGGATAAACTTTTCCATCTCGTTTAGATCATTTTTCATTTGTAATCGACCTTCCAAGAACAACATAGCAATTCCGTGGATCATTGCCCAGGAAGCTAAGGTTTTTTCTCTTGTTTGTCCCTTTTCTAAATGACCTAGGTTTTGTCCCATTCTGATGATTTCGTGTAATTGGCGATAGGTTCTTCTTGAGACAGAAGACAAAGTGGGATTGAGGTTAGATTCAACTCCCATACCACCAAACATAATCCTTGCGAATTGACGATTATTCATGATGAATTGAAAATAAGTCCAACCAAGTGCTCGGTAACGACCTTTGAAGTCTTGTTCTGTTTTTTCTAATTCCTTTTGATAGGATTCAAAGTATTTTTGAAAACCAATCTCTGCAATTGCAGAAAATAACGCATGTTTGTTTTCGAAATGATGGTAACTTGCTACATGGCTGACACCTGCCTTTGCAGCAACCTTTCGTAAGGAAATTTCTTCCAGAGAAGTAGTTTCTAATAATGCAACACCCGCTTGGATCAGTGCCTCACGAACATTAACGCTGTTCATTTTGTTGGGGCGGCCAACCCTTGTGATGGTTTTAGCTTTCGCTTTTCGTTTTTTTGCTACCATTTTTTGCCATTTTGGATTGTTTTCCATCTTATGACTACCAGTTATTTACCGTTGGTAATTTAATACTTGTTTCTAAATTTGAATATATTACCGATGGTAAATTAATTCGTTTTCTGAGGGAGTTTTATGAATACAGCCTTTACACCGATCCAACTAGGAAATGTGACAGTACCCAATCGATTTTTAATGGGTTCTATGCACTTAGGCGTGGAAGGAGAGACTGGAGTTGCTCATAGAATGGCTACCTTTTATGGCAAACGTTTTGATGGTGGAGTCGGAATGATTGTCACTGGCGGAATTAGTGTCAATGAAGAAGGGAAGGGATCAAAATCATTTTTTCAATTTTTAGACCCACTCCATGCAAATGAACTCAAACTACTCAACGAAGCCCTAAAAGGAAAAGGGGTAATGTGTGCGCAGTTATTTCATGCTGGTCGATATGCATTTGACCGAAACTGTGTTGCTCCATCTGCCATAAGAGCACCAATTAATCGTTATGTGCCAAGAGCGTTAACAGAAGACGAATGTTGGAGAACCATCGAAGATTTTGGACGTTCCGCAAAAATCGCTCATGAAGTAGGGTTTGGTGCTGTGGAAATTATGGGGAGTGAAGGTTATTTATTAAATCAATTTTTTTCACCAGTGACAAATCACCGTGATGATTATTTTGGTGGTGATGCCAAACGCCGAATGAACTTTTCGATCGAAGTATTACGTGTCGTTAAAAAAAATCTTCCCGAAGGATTCCCGATTATTTTCCGAATGTCAGGCATAGATCTGATACCAGGGAATCCTAGTTTCGAAGAAGTGATCGGATTATCAAATGCCCTACGTGATGAAAAAGTTACCGCTCTGAATATTGGAATTGGATGGCATGAGTCTAGAATCCCTACCATTAGCCAACTTGTACCAAGAGGAGCTTGGGTTCCCATCGCACGTCGTATCAAAGAACAAACTCCAGGTGTGCCGATCATTGCTTCCAATCGTGTAAATGATGCATCCACAATTGAACAAGTATTTTCCGAACAAAGTGTGGATATGATTTCAATGGCAAGACCGTTTTTAGCTGATCCATCTATTGTTCAAAAATTATCAAATGGAAACTCTGCACGAATTAATACTTGTGTTGCTTGTAATCAAGCATGCCTCGACCATGCATTCCAAGAAAAACATGTTTCTTGTATTGTAAATCCTGTGGCAATGAATGAAGATAAGTATAACTTCAAAAAAACAACTAACCCAAAAAACGTTTTAGTGATTGGAACAGGACCTGCTGGATTGGAAGCCGCAAGAGTGGCAAAAGAATTAGGGCATGATGTTACCATCTTTGAAAAAAGAGACCAAATTGGAGGTCAGTTCCAATTGGCATCACATATTCCAGGAAAATCAGAGTTTAATGAAACCATTCGTTATTTCAAAAATGAACTGAATGCGATTGGAGTCAAAATTCATTTAAACACCGAAGCAACAATCGAAAACATCAAAGCAAAAAACTCGGATGTAGTTATCTTTGCAAGTGGAGTAATCCCACGTGAATTTCATTTAAAAGGATTAGATTTATTACCTCATGGAAGTTATGCAGATTACTTAACAGGTAAATTTGTTCCTGGAAAAGCGGTTGCAGTGATTGGTGGTGGTGGAATTGGAGTAGACGTTGCTCATCGTTTAACAGAAGAAAATGATCCGACAATTGAATCATACAATCAAAAATACAATATAAATTCATTTACAAATGCTGTGATCCAAACTGCAAAAGCAAAACGAAAGGTAGGAGTTTTTCGTAGGAATGGAAAACATGGCGCAGGATTAGGCCCAACCACATTCTGGGCATTAAAACAAGAGTTAGAATCAGAAGGGGTTGAGTTTTTCCAAGGTTTAACATATAAGGAAGTCACAAAAGAGGGACTTGTTGTTGTATTTAAAAATGGAGAAGAGTTTTTATATCCTTGTGATTCGATCATCTTATGTGTTGGTCAGGAAAAAGAAGATTCATTGTATGAACAATACGTAAAACAATCTCAAAACCAAAAAATCATTTTAATCGGTGGAGCAAAGGATGCTAAGAACATCGATGCAAAACGAGCATTTTTCGAAGGACTAGAAGCAGCTTATAACATTTAAGGAAACAAATATGATCGCAAATAACTATTTTTCAGATGATAAAGACCTACAATTAATTTATAACCAACTCATTGATTGGGAATCAATTGTAAAAGAAACAGAAGGTGATGGTTTTATTGACCATAAAGTTTATAATGAAACCAAAAATAATCGATACGAAATGGCACCTTCTTCCTTAGAAGAAGCTATGGAATTATACACTTCCAGTTTGGATGCAATGGGAGATTTTTTTGGCAAAGATGTCTCTCAAAAATCTCAAATTATGGATCGAAACGAATTAAAGTATGAAAATGGAAAAGTAATTTTCCCAAAAGAAAATGTAGAAATTTATGAAAAATTTCGTAGTACGGGACTTATGGGTTATTCACTTCCAAGAGAAGCAGGTGGATTGAATTTCCCTGCAACCGTTGGTGCATTTTATGCGATGATTATGGCTCGTGCGGATGTTGCTTTTTGTATGACAACCACACTCTTAAATTTAGCACAAATTGTATCTAGGTTTGGAACAGAAGAACAAATTGAAACATATGCTACCAAAGCTGCAACGGGTGAGTGTTTGTTTGCAATGTCACTCACAGAACCAGATTTTGGATCGGACTTAAATAGTGTTAGGACAGTCGCCGTAAAACAAGAGGATGGAAGTTATCGTTTAACAGGAACAAAACGATTTATTTCGCAAGGATGTGGTCTTGGTGAGTATCCAGCACTTCTTTTGACACTTGCAAGAACGGGAAAACCTGATGGTGGTGCTCGTGGACTTTCTGTTTTTTTAGTCAAAAGTTCTGACATCTCCGTTGCTGGTATCGAGAAAAAGATGGGTCTCCATGGATCACCAACTTGTGAGATTGTTTATGATAATAGTTACGGTGAAATTTTGGGAGAGGAAGGATTAGGTCTCACTCGTTATACTGCTGGAATGACAAATTTTATGAGACTTGTAAGTGCCTCTGGTGGTTGTGGTGGAGGAGCTGCGGCTTATTATGAGTCCCTGAAGTATGCAAATGAAAGGAACCAATTCGGAAAACCAATTTATGAGATTCCCGCTGTCTATGAGATGGTGCATAAAATCAAACGCGAAACGAATGCTATGCGACTTCTGACGCTTGAGACCGCTCGTGTGATTGATATGTACCAACACCATCAGATTCGCCTAGAAAAACAAGGAAAACCAGATCGTGACATCAGAAAGGATGAAAAAGTAAAATACTGGTCTACACTTGCTTCCATTTTGACTCCTATCGCAAAATATTATAGTTCTGAAGAAGGCCATAAAAATACAAGTATCGCGGTACAGGTATTTGGTGGTGCTGGTTATACGGAAGACTATGATATTTCCAGAATGTTTCGTGATTCAAGGATCAATACCATTTACGAAGGAACTTCACAAATCCATGTGCGAATCGCAACAGGTGCAATCCTTGCAGGAATGGCAGGTGATGGAAATTTTAGAAAGTATCTCAATTCACTTAAAGCAGAGATTGTATCCCCATCTACTTTTTTATTAGAACAAGAACGTGTATTGGAAGAATCAATTCGAGTGATGCGAAACATCCAAGAAGAAGTAAAAAAAGAAACAGTTGCAGAAAACTTAATGATTCAAATGGCAAGATACCTTTGTAGTTTGTTATATGAAAAATCAATTTCAAAAATTAAAGATGCAGATACCAAAGAAATTTGGCAAAAAGATTGCCGTGCTTATGTAATTGATAGTGCTGCTACTGCTCAGTCTTGCCTGTATCGAATCCAATATTTTGATTGATTCAATGGATAGAATCTTTTCACTTAACGGTGGTTAGAATTTTTTCGACTACCTCCAATATCCTTTGGATGGTAGTCGGATCTCCATAACCGCCAGTGGTTGTGACAATGACCATATCGAAACTAGGGAAGGCGAAAATGAGTTGCCCGCCATTCCCAAGTGCAACTGACCAAGGAATTTTTTTCTCTACCAAAATGGTTTCTCCAAGCCACCAGTGGTATCCGTAGAATAGGGGATTTCCATCCTTACGGAATATTTTAACCTGCGAATTGATTTGTTTTTTGAAAGAATCACTTAACCATTGTTTTGAGACAATCTGTTTTCCTTTCCAACTTCCTCCATTTAAGACCAATCTCCCCAATTTTAACATATCCCTTGGTTTTAACCTGAGGCCTGCATGGGCAAGTGCTCTTCCATTTCTATCTTCTACCCATTCAAAGTTTTGGATTTCTAAAGGATTGAATAACCATTCTTTCGCTAATTCTTTTAAGGATTTGTTTGTTTTTTTAGTTAGAAGATCAGAAAGAACAGACGTTCCTCCTCCATTATAATTGAAGTTAGATCCTGGTGTATGGATTAAGTCCCTTTCAAAAAAGAATTTGGTTAGGTCTTTTTTCCAAAGAAGTCGTGTTTCATCACTGAATAAAAATCCATACCTCCATTCTTCCCAATCAAGGCCACTACTCATCGTTAGAAGGTGTTTCCAAGTAATATTTTGTTTGGGATCATTTTTTGGAATTTGTAATTCTTGATAGTTTGAAAGTACTGAATCATCCACTCCATCGATTATTTTTTTATCGATCGCAATGCCAAAAAGAAGAGAAACAACGGATTTGCTAACAGACCTTACATCATGTAATGTATTTGCATCAAACTGAGTTTCCCCGTCAAATGGGAACCTGGTTCCATAGCGTTTGTTAAATGGGTGATCGGGTCTTGTATTGTATACTTCAGTTACGATTTTCCCATGCCTTTCGATGAGAAAGGAATGGAATTCACTGTCTTCGGAAGCAATTTCATTTACATACCCGCATAACAGATTTTGATCAAATTCTGTTTCTACGTTCGTTAGGATTTGCCACTCCCGATCTAAAATGGGTTTCGGACAAATTTCAATCTTCGGTGGTTCCGAATGAATGTTCGAGTTAGCGACAGTGAGAGCAATAAGAATGAGTTGGATGGAAGATTTTTTGAGGTTCATTTCGAATGCCGATGACTAAATTATAAAAAGCATAAACAAACAATTGTCGTTCAGAAATCAAAAAAATAGAATCATTTTAAAAAAAGGAATATCATAAAAATTTCATGAAGGTGTTGACTTGTTCCAGAAATGGTTTAACAATTCAGCTGAGGTTTTTCTATGAAAAAAATTCTAAGCTTATTCGTTTGTCTCGCTTTCCTTGTGACAAGTTCCGTATTTGCCCATGACCATGATGGTAAAGGAAAACATCCTATGGCTGGTGAACATTTTAAAAAGATGGACACCAATGATGATAAAAAAGTGTCAAAAGAAGAATGGCAAAAATTCCATGATGGTTTTTTCCAAGAATTGGACAAAGATGGTGACGGTTCTGTTTCTATGGAAGAATTAAAAGAGAAACGGATGGACCAAAAAGAGAAAATGAAGGATAAAGCCAAAGAAAAGAAAAAACAAGGGAAAGAAAAAGACGAAGCCAAAGATTCAGAGTAATCTAGAACATTTATGTGGAGGATCGTTTAATTGTTTCTTATTGAATTTTCCAAAGGGGAAACAATGAGAGAAACGGTTCTCCATTAGAATGAAATCCGAATACCCGTTATTCTGTCGTTTTTAAATTTCAAACAATTCAAAATGGCAAAAGGAAACCAATTTCTTCCCATTCCATCATTTTTTTGAAACCTTTCTTTCGATTGACCTTCTTATAAAATAAGAGTGTGATACAAGCAGTCAAAACGAATGAAAGCCAAAAAAGCGAAAGCAAAACAGAAACCTTCTCCTAAAAAACAAAAACCAACATCTAAAACAATTTCGAATCAAAAGACTATTTCTACTTCGAATGTGAATTCGAAAAAAAATAGAACCAATCCTCAGCCCATTTCTGAAACAAAATCTGCAAGTGAGGAAAACCTTCATCCAATGAAAGAACTGATTGATACGGTTCATGAATATTCGATTGGTCATGAAATTGCAAATGCAGTGACACATGGAATTGGAGGGGGCTTAAGCATTGCTGGTCTTTCTTTGTTATTAACCATGGCAGTATTATATGGAAATATATGGCATATCGTAAGTTCTGCCATTTATGGAGCAACACTAATCATTTTATACTTAGCTTCTACTCTTTATCACGGTATATACCATACAGCGACAAAAAAAGTATTTAAAGTGATCGATCACGCATCCATTTATCTATTAATCGCTGGCACTTATACTCCATTTACGCTTGTTAGTTTGCGTGAGAATTCTGAATGGGGTTGGGTTTTATTTGGTTTGATTTGGATCCTTGCACTCATTGGGGTTATTTTATTATTATTGTTCCCTGGAAAGTATAGTGGGCTTCGTGTGGCGGTTTATATCATTATGGGTTGGCTTGCCATTTTCGTGATAAAAGATATCCGAGCTGCCATTGGAGTAGGTGGAATGTCTTGGTTAGTCGCCGGTGGACTTAGTTATACGTTTGGTGTGATTTTTTATCTATGGGACCGTCTGCCAATGAACCACGCAATTTGGCATCTCTTCGTTCTATCAGGGAGCATTTGTCATTTTTTTGCGATTTTATTTTATGTGATTCCAACTGTACCAAAATAAAAATTAGGTTTGTCAAAATATTTCGAATGTATAGAATTTCCCTTCTTCTCTACCAGTTGGTGGGAAAGTAGGAGAATATATGAGAACATTGGTCACGTTTAGTTTTGCCTTGATAGTATTGTTTTCATCAACGGCAATCTTCGCTGAGGATTGTTTTTTGTGTGGGAATGGAAGCACAAATGGATGCCAACAATGTCGAGGAAAAGACCGCAAAGCTTGTGAAGCCAAAGGATGCAAAATCTCAGGAACAGCTTCTTGTTCGACTGCAGCAAATGTGAAGGTATGTAAATCAGATCGAGTGTATACTGATTTGACATTCGGTGGAAATAAAAAACAGGAAAACCATACTCAAGCAAAGATCAATTGATTTGGTTGTAATCCTACCTAAATTGCATTAGGTGGGATTACAAATTTCAAGTTCAACCTTTAGTGACATCAATCACAACATTCCCTTTTTTATGACCAGCTTCTACATAGTGGTGAGCCGCTACCATTTCTTCTAAAGGATAATGCCGATCAATGTAGGTTTTGTATTTGCCAAGGTTGGCAAGGGAAACAAGGAAATTTAGGTTCTCTAATGTTTCTTTAATGGGACCAAAGTGAATTTTTTTTCTCTTAAAAAGAGATAAACAAAACGCATCCCACATTTGGCGAAACGTAGCTCCTACTAAAACTAAATTACCACCTTCCTTTAAATGTTTTAAATTTTTATCAATCGTAGTTTTACCAACGCATTCAAATACAATATCATATTTGTTGGTATCAGGTAGTGAAAAAAATTGATCATAATCAATGGATTCGTTTGCCCCTAATGATTTTACGAGTGGTATATTTTCTTTACTGCAAACAGTTGTAACAATTGCTCCAAAATGTTTTGCAATTTGAATTGCAGATGTTCCCACAGCACTTGATGCACCATAGATGAGGATTGTTTGTTTGGTATGCACATTACATTTTTGAAGGAAATCAATGGCAGTGAGACCGCCAAAAGAAAGAGTTGCTCCTTCTGCAAAACCAATTCCAGATGTAAATTTTGTGATCGTGGATTTTTCAGATACACAAATATATTCAGCATACGTTCCCATATTCATTCCTGGTGAACCGAGGACTTTATCTCCAACCTGGAATTTTGTAACCTTTTTGCCAACAGCTTCAACGATTCCAGAATAACTAATGCCTAATATAACAGATCTAGGTTTGAAGATTCCAAAAAACAAACGCACTACTTTTGGATCTGGTTTTCGGAGTCTCCAGTCAGCAGAATTGACTGTAGTATTCACAATCCGGATCAATATTTGATTTTCTTTTGGTATTGGGATTTCCCATTCTTCTAGTTTTAATACTTCTGGTGGTCCATATTTTCTATTTGTGATGACTCTCAATGGGAAAACTCCTTCCGATGAAAATAACTTACAGTGTAAGTCTGTCAAGAAAATATATTTCCAGTGAAGCGATGAAAATTTTAATAAGTAGTGGATTTTATGATAAAGGTAGATTAAAATTTGTTATATCAACTAAAATGAAAAAGGGAGATCAGTGGTTTGACTTTTCAAAAAAAGATTCAAAAACCGAAGAAGTCACTTTCGAAAGAACTTTTGATTGAGACATCAATCTCTTTTGCAGACAAAAAAGGGATCAATTCCCTGTCCATGAGAAATTTGGCAAATCTGTTAGGTGTTGAAGCCATGTCTTTATACAATCATATTCAAAATAAAGATGAGTTGTTAGACGGGATGGTTGAGGATTGTGTAAAACATTTCGCCTTTCCAAAGATAGGTGGCAATTGGAGAAAGGAAATGAAAAAACGTGCAAAATCTGTGCGAAAAATCCTCCTTTTACATCCATGGTTGACTATGTTACTTGTTTCAAGAGTGAATGTAGGAGAAAATTTACTCCAATATTTTAATGATACCTTAGGTTGTTTGGTGAAAGCAGGATTTTCTTATAAACAAGCAGACCAAATGATCAATGCCATTGATGCACATATCTATGGTTTTTTATTACAGGAATTGAATTTTCCATTTAAAACAGAAGAGTATTCGGAAAAAGCGAGTGAATACTTACCAATGATCCCAAAAGATCAGTTGCCATACTTTTACCAACTAACAAAAGATGTGGCAACTAAGAAATACAATGGAAAACATAATTTTGAATTTGGGTTGGACTTAATCCTGGATGGATTCCATCCAAATCCCAAATTGTAACGATTTTTAAATAGCAAATACAGTTTGAAATGTAAAAAAACTTGCATTTGGTTTGAAATCATACCTATGGTAGGGATCAGCCTGGTAAGGATTGTTTTTTTGGTTTCGAATCGCGTCTCCAGCATAAAGTGAACTTGCTCCAAACCAAAAGGATACGTTTTCAAATGGGGTAATGATATAAATCAAATTGATTTCAGTAGCAACATGTTTTCCCAGTTTTGGTCGATTCGGATTGTAAGCTTCTGTGTTATAAAAATCTTCCGTAGATGCGGTTTCACCTGTTGCCTTACTTCCTGCCACATAGTTATTGTTTTCATAATAACCATCTTGTAATTTCGTTTTGTAGTACCAGTGAGGGTTGATGATAAAGGTTCCCCAAGTCGGTGATTCGTATTTGATATGAATGGAATAATCTTTGATATTTTGCCAAAATACTAAACCCGAATTTCCATTTCCTGCGAAAGGAATAGCACCTCCCGCCATCCTTCTTGTTGCAAATAAAGGGTTGTATGTGGCAACACTTCCATCGTTTCGATTTGGATCTCCAGAAGCTTGTACATATTGAATCCCAATTCTAAATTCTTTTACAGGAGTGTAACCTAACTGCGCCGCTACGATATTTGCCTTATAACGAACCGGATCAGAAAAAGGAGGAGGGGCACCAGTTGTTTTATTGGATTTTAATGCACCGTTTTGGTTGATCCAATCGGGGGATACTCTTTCGCCATTAAATCCAGTTTGCCAAGCCGCTTCCACCATCCAGTCAATCCCTGTTTCTTTCGGTAATGAATTACTTTTTGTACGATTGGTTAATCGAAATCCCGTTGTATTCAGTTGGTCAGGATCACGGTAATAAATTTCAGATCCATAGGGAGTTGTATTGGTTGCCTTTAACCTTTGTTTGTATAATGTAAAGTTATAAACTTCTATACCCAACCATTCCCAAGGTTTGACACCATAATGTACGCCATAATAAGATGCATTCCCTGGGCCATTTAACCTAGTTGAATTATTGGAAACCATACTATTTGCATTGTTTTCGGAACTTACGATGGCACCAAACACATCTAACGTTTGTTTTTGGATAGTTAGGGTTGTTCGTACAGCATCAAACGAGTTACCATTCAAACTATCATTCCGTGCACCAAGGATCCTACCATCACCAAAGTCTAAAATTTGACGTCCGGTTCTCACACGAAACATTTGGTTTGTGGTTTTAAGGTCCAAAAATGCTTCTCTAAATCCAGTAAAATTGTTTAAAGCAAATTCTCTCTGTTTAGTTGTATCAATTGTTGTTCCCACATTTGAAATCACACCAAGTTTTTGATCCGCCGAACCAGTCGTGATTTCACCTCCCCATAACCTTACATCTTGGAAGGTAAGTTTAAAGGTAATGTTAGGTGATACGTCTCCTACCAAATAAAATTGAGTTTGGTTCGTCACCGTATTTCTGTTATCCGCAGTTGAACGATCGAAATCGGTATTGTACAAGGAATCTGCTTTGGGACGTAATCCAAATCCCACACGGAAACGATCGGCAAACCATAAACTTTTGTTTTCTTGGATGGCCTTTTTTTGTTTATTTGTGATCTGAAAACTTCGGAAATATTCCCCCGATAGATTCCCTTTCATGGGACTTACATACTCGGCTGGTTCTTCTGGAACAACTGGAGTTTCTTTCGTTGGTTCCTGAGGAGGTGATACCTGTGGTGGAGCGGGTGGCGGATTCTGTGGTTCTGGTGTTTCTTTTTTAACAGGTGTAATGAACTGAGCTTCTATCTCTCCTGTACCAAAAAAGAGAGTTGTGCTGATAAATAGTCCGATGATGAGTTTATAAAATTGCATGTACATTTGGTACTCCCGTGATTTTTGCCAGTGAACATGAGACCTAACCTGTTTCCTATCCATAAATTTCCGAATGCGTAGGACACCTAATTTAAAGGATGGTTTTTGTACAGTTTATTGAAGATTTTGAATACTATTTTTTTTGTTTTGCTAAGAGACATACTAATGATTGAAAATTAAGCAGAAGGAGGAAAGCATCGTAAAACCACTAATATTTGGTTTACTCCACTTTTGTTCCCAAAAATCATTCTCTTAGTTGTTTTTTATGCCAACTTCTTATTCTTCCTATTTTTATCCTTTGCTGAAAAAACATACAACCGAATCAGAAATGAAGTGGTTGGACTCGATTCCGAAAGATAATCCGAATGCACTGATGACTGCCTTTGTCAAAGCACCAAGGTTTCTTTCAAAAACCATTATCCAAGAAGAGTTAGAATATCAAAATTTGATTCCAAATCTCCCTGGATTTCAAGTGAATCACTGGAATTTCGTTCGTTTAAGTCGTGTTTGGTTCTTGAGTCTTCTAGTAACACTTCCAAAAGACGAATTGATCGAAAAAATTGAGACCTTATTTGATACTGCGGAATTAAATGAATTGGTTGCCTTGTTTTCCTCATTACCGATTCTCCCATATCCACAAGTTTGGTTACCGAGAGCAACGGATGCAGTTCGATCGAATATGGGATTTGTTTTTGATGCAATTGCTTTACATAACCCATTTCCTTACCATGAATTTCCAGAGTTAGCTTGGAACCAATTGGTTTTAAAAACAATCTTCAATGAAAAACCAATCCAAATGATTTATGGATTGTTAGAAAGAAATAACCAAAACCTATCAATCGGTTTAGTCAGTTTTGTAAAAGAAAGGTGGTCAGCAGGTAGAGATGTCCCTCCCGATGTTTGGCAATTACTGGTTCCTTATCTTTCAGAAGGAGAACTCTACCTAGTCGAAACTTTATTCAAATCACAAAGAAAGGAAGATGTGATTGCAGCTAGTCTAATTTGTTCACAATCAGAATTGAACTCATACCAATTATTAGGAACAAAACATCCAAAATTCCCAGAAGAAATCAAAAATGGGAAATGGGATTGGTCTAAATTAGGAAACAATCATTAATTTTTTATGTGTGAAAAACAATCAGATTTAACAACAAATCCTTCCCATTTTGAGAATCAAAACAAAACAAATGATACACCAACGCACATGGATTTACAATGGGATGAATACAAAGATAAAATCAAAGGATTCAAATTTTTTGACCCTCATATCCATATGGTCTCTCGGACAACTGATGATTACCAAAATATGGCTCAAGCAGGGATCGTTGCTGTCATTGAGCCAGCTTTTTGGGTAGGACAACCTCGCACAGGTCTCTCAAGTTTTAAAGACTATTACAGTAGTTTAGTTGGTTGGGAACGGTTTCGTTCTTCTCAATTTGGAATCAAACATTATTGTACCATTGGTCTTAATTCGAGAGAAGCAAATAACGAACGATTGGCGGAAGAAGTCATGGAGATTTTACCTCTTTATATATATAAAGAAGGAGTGGTTGGGGTTGGTGAAATCGGATTTGATGACCAAACGGAATTAGAAGAAAAATACTATCGTTTACAGTTGGAATTAGCAAAAGAAGCCAAATTACCAGTACAAATCCATACCCCTCATCGAGATAAAAAAAGAGGTACTGAAAGGAGTATGTCGATCGCCATAGAACATGGATTAGATCCTTCTTGGGTCATTGTGGATCATAATAATGAAGAAACCGTTAAGTCGGTGTTAGACCAAGGATTTTATGCTGCCTTCACAATCTATCCATTTACAAAAATGGGAAACAAAAGAATGGTATCCATTGTAGAACAATATGGTGCTGAAAGAATTATGATCAATTCAAGTGCTGATTGGGGCATATCGGATCCACTTGCCATTCCGAAAACTGCTGCACTTATGGTAAGCCGTGGGATACCACATGATGTCATTCGTAAGGTGACGTATGAAAATGCAATTGAGGCATTTGCCAAAAGTGGCCAAATCCAAGTATCCGATTTTGAATTGAATACCCCTTCGGATCCAAATGAAAAATTCCATGGTAATTCTGTTTTGCGAGGTGGGCAACTTCCTAAATGGAATCAAAACTCTCTCTACATCGATTAAATGAATTTTAAAAGTTATCTCATTTTATTAAGACCAGCAAATCTTATCACAGCCATTGCTGATATTTTAGCGGGTATGGCGATTGTTTCTTTTCCTTGGGTGAAAGAAGGTAGTTTTTTAATACTCGCGAGTATCTTTTTGTATGGTGGTGGTGTTGTCCTCAATGATTATTTTGATCGAAATATCGATTCTATCGAAAGACCAGAAAGACCCATCCCATCGGGAAAAGTACCTGCCAAACATGCATTGTCTATGGGAATTTTCTTGTTTGGTATGGGACTTCTTTTCTCTTTCCTTTATAGTGAAATCAGTTTTATCATAGCAATTTGTATAGTTGTATTTGTCATCATCTACAACCGATTTGCAAAACACCATTTGGTATTGGGTCCCTTCGTGATGGGATTATGCAGAGGGCTTAATTTGGTATTAGGTATGACAATCCTAAAATCAATTCCATTATCGCTTGTTAGTTTATCTGTATTGCCTATATTTTATATAGCAGCAATTACATCCATTAGCCAAAATGAAGTTTTTGGTGGTGGTAAAATTCGGTTTTTTATAGCAGGGATTTTGTATCTAGGTGTATTTTGTTCACAGTTGATGTATTCCTTTTATAATCACTACATCGGTTATACGTTGCCTTTTATCACATTACATTCTTTGATTTTATTCCCAACACTTTGGCGTGCCATTCAAAATCCCATACCAACTTTGATAGGGAAGTCAGTGAAAACGGGAGTATTAACATTAATTCTTTTGAACGCCAGTTTTGCTGCCGCTTCTGGGGTGCTACCAATTGCAATTCTCATTCTTTTTTTGTTACCTTTATCCTTTTTAATCGCAAAGTATTTTGCAGTCACATAACAGATAAAATGTCAAATCGATTTAATAGTATCCAATCTGAGTTTCAAATATCATATCGATATGAAGTGTTTTTCACAAAACATTTGTTTGCTGTCAATAATTTGGTATTATGTGACTTCTTTAATTTAAAGGAACAAGAAGGAACCAAAAAGAAAGTTTTGGTTGTTGTAGATGATGGAATTCTGTTGCATCAGAAAAACATTCGGGAGGCCATACAAACCTATTTTGAAACTAATGTAACATCTGTTCAATTAGTAAAAAATATTTTGACCATCCCTGGAGGTGAAAATGCAAAAAACCAAAATGAATTTTGGGAATTGGTTTCCTCTGCCATCAGTGAGTATGGGATTGATAGGCACTCCTATGTGATGGCTATTGGTGGTGGTGCCTTCCTTGATATGGTAGGATTTGCAACAGCGGTATCCCATCGAGGCATTCGTTTGATAAGGATTCCAACAACTGTCCTTTCCCAAAATGATTCGGGAGTAGGAGTCAAAAATAGCATCAATTACCTTGGGAAAAAAAACTTCTTAGGTACGTTTGCACCACCCGTTGCCGTTTTTAATGACTCTTCGTTTCTTGTTTCCTTGGATGAGAGAGATTGGCGTTCTGGGATAGCGGAAGCTGTAAAGGTATCGTTGATTAAAGAGGAAACTTTTTTTCGTTGGATTGAATCGAATGTTCAATCACTCGTGAACCGAGACATCGGTGTGATGGAACAGTTAGTCTTTGACTGTGCAAGACTGCATATAGAACATATTCGGAGTGGAGATCCTTTCGAATTTGGTTCCTCAAGGCCTTTGGATTTTGGGCATTGGTTTGCACATAAATTAGAATACCTTTCCAATTTTTCCATTCGTCATGGTGAAGCAGTGGCGGTGGGAATTGCACTCGATTCGATCTATTCTTTTTTGTGTGGTGATTTAGAAGAAAAAGAATATTTGCGTATCTTACGTTTGTTATTGGGACTCGGGTTTACATTGAATTTTCCAATTCTATTAGAGAAAGGAAAAGAAAATTTAGAAATAGCCTTGGAAGAGTTTAGAGAACATCTAGGTGGTAAACTCACATTGCTAATGTTAGATGGAATCGGAAAACCGAAAGAAGTGTATACCATGGATCATTCTATTTTAATGTCTGCTTTTGATATTATGGTTAATTTCCGATGAAAACAAAATTTGGACACTTAACCTATTGTTCCAATATCCATATCGGAGAATCTTGGGAAGACCATTTTCAGGAATTAAAAATCTATCTTCCTAAGATCAAATCACAAATTTCACCGAATGAACCTTTTGGAATAGGCCTTCGTTTATCCAATGAAGCTTCGCTAAGCCTTTCCCAAGAAGAAAATCTATTCGAATGGAAAAATTGGCTCAAACAGGAATCGATGTATGTGATATCAATCAATGGATTCCCGTATGGAGGATTCCATTCTGATGTTGTGAAAGAGAAAGTTTATCATCCCGATTGGTCAACGCTAGAAAGGTATGATTATACAAAACGATTGTTTTTATTATTAAATGAAATGTTACCTCAAGGTGTAGAGGGAGGTGTTTCCACCCCTCCACTTTCGTATCTCTATTTTGAGTCCAATGAAACAGATTTTGAAAAAAGAAAAAATAAATGTAATCATTTCATCATCCAAACACTAGTCGACTTGATCCGAATTAAAAAAAAGGAATCACGAATCCTACACTTAGACATTGAACCAGAACCTGATGGTTTCCTCGGAACTTTTGCAAACTTGGTCCATTGGTACGAAAAAGAACTTTTGCCTATGGCAGTACCAATTTTAAGTAAAGAATTTGGATTTGATGAAAGAATTGCCATCCAAAATACCAAAGAACACATTCGACTATGTTTGGATGTGTGCCACCTAGCAGTCACACACGAGATGAACGATGGTTTGTTTTCAGAGTTAGAACGAACTGGAATCAAAGTAGGTAGGATCCAAGTGAGTTCCGCTTTAAAGGTGGAGTTTTCTGGATCGATCGAAGGAAAACTCAATTTTTTAAAACCCTTTGATGAAAAAAAATACTTACACCAAGTAGTGGCCGTAAAACAAAATGGAACGATGCTTTCATATCAAGATTTAGGGGAAGCGATCCTCAATGGTGCAGAGATGGGTGAAGAATGGAGAATCCATTTCCATGTTCCTATCTTTTTGGATTCGTATGGTGAGTTTTTGTCTACCCAAGAAGAATTGATTACAGTTTTGAAAATGCAGAAACAATCACCTTTTACAAATGTATTGGAAATTGAAACTTACACTTGGAATGTCCTTCCCAAACCCTTACAAATTTCTTTAGAAGCATCCATCATAAGAGAACTTGATTGGGTGCAAACAATGATGAGCGAGAAGATAAACGATCCCAAATGAAACAAACCAAAACAAAATTCCAAAAAACAGTAGTCATCAATATCGTGGGGCTTTCGAAAAGTGTAATTTCGGAACACACTCCCTTTTTAAAACAATATCTCAAATCTAAAAACCATACACTCATCGAACCAATGTTACCTGGCGTTACGACAAGCGTACAGAGTACATACCTAACTGGTAAATGGCCAAGTGAACATGGAATTGTGGGGAATGGATGGTATGACCGAATTGATTCAGAAGTGAAATTTTGGAAACAATCCAATCAACTGGTCTATGGAGAAAAACTTTGGGAAAAAGCTAAAAAAATAGACCCTAATTTTACGTGTTCCAAAATGTTTTGGTGGTACAATATGTACTCTTCGGCAGATTATTCTGTAACACCGAGGCCACAATACCATGCGGACGGAGTTAAGGCACCTGATTGTTATTCCCATCCGCCTGAATTGAGAGACGAACTACAAAAAAAATTCGGAGCATTCCCTCTATTTCATTTTTGGGGACCAAATGCAAATATTCGTTCTACAAAATGGATCAAAGATGCCACTTTGTATGTGGATGAAAAATATGATCCTACTTTGACACTTGTGTATTTACCCCATTTGGATTATGGGTTACAAAAGGTTGGTTCTAACGTATCCAAACTAAAGAAAGAACTATTTGAATTGGATCAGATTGTAAAAGAGTTAGTGGAAGCCTACCGAAAGAAAAATGCCAAAGTGATTTTACTTTCTGAGTATGGAATTAGTGATGTTCACACACCCATTCATATCAATCGTATTTTAAGAGAAAACAATCTCATACAAGTAAGAAAGGAACGTTGGTACGAACTTTTAGACCCAGGTGCATCCAACGCATTTGCAGTATCTGACCACCAAGTCTCACATATTTATTGTAAGGATGAAAAAACCTTACAACTTACAAAAGAAATCGCGAAACAAATACCAGGTGTTGCGTTAGTCCTTGATAAAAGAGAACAAAAAAAATACCACATTCAGCATGAAAGATCGGGAGATCTTGTATTAGTTGCAAAAGACGGCTTTTGGTTTACTTACTATTATTGGATGAACGACAAAGAAGCTCCAGATTACGCTCGCTTGGTGGACATACATCGAAAACCTGGGTATGATCCTGCAGAACTCTTTTTAAACCCAAGTCAAAAGTTTGTAAAATGGAAGGTGATTTGGACATTAATCAAGAAAAAACTTGGCTTTCGTTACTTAATGGATGTGATTCCATTAGATGCAGGTTTGGTAAGAGGTTCCCATGGTGGATTTCCAAAGAGTCCAGATTTTTACCCTATTTTTTCAGCAGAAATCCCTCTCCCTAAGAAAAATATTTCTGCTATAAAAGTGTACGATTTCATCTGGGAGCAGATGACTTCGGAGATTTAAATGTTTGACTCGTACCTTTATAAATCATTTTTTTTAATTCAGTGTCCGTAGAAGATATCAAAATTGTAACATACTCGAAAGGGGCAGCCATTGTTGTCCAAAATTCCGTCAATACTGGGAATTTTTTCATCGTTAAATCGGGCCGGGTTTCGGTAGATTCCGAACACATCGTTGTAGACCATGAACTTGCTTATTATGAAGCGGGGGATAGTTTTGGTTTGGTTTCTGCACTCACGGAACATAGGTTCCTTGTCACTTTATTTGCTGACACAGATGTAGAACTGGTGCAAATTCCAATCCGCCTACTTGGTTCTTACCTAAAAGAACGTAAAGAACTTGCGATGAAAATTTTAGGCCTTTATTCAAGGGAATTAAGAACCCTTCAAAAACATCTATCAAAAGCAAATAAGCCAGCGGATCGCGAATACCACCCTGAACGTTTGGTACAAAATGCACGGACCTATCTTTCCTGGCAAAAACCAAGTCTTGCAGCCTATTCTCTGCAAGCCTTTCTCAAATGGTCTAAAGAAAACAATTCGAATGAAAATGTACAGGAAGCGTCCGACTTATTTAAGTCAGTTGCAACTTCCTACAAACCATTTCCTTGGGACAATATGCAGTCCACGTTGGAAGCTGGCGAAGTTCTTTTTGTCGAAAGCGAAAAGAGTAACGAAATCTACGTTGTGTTAGAAGGGAATGTAAAACTATTTGGAATTGTCCGCGGATTTGAATACGTAATCGATGTCCTCGGGCCAGGTGAGATTTTTGGAGAAATGTCCCTCATTGACAATGCTCCGAGGATGGCATCTGCGATCACCGAAACCAAGAGCAAAATCTTAAGAGTGACTCCTGAGAATTTATTTGAGTCAGTAGGACCGTCGTTACTGCAAAAGATTTTTGAAAGTATTGCACGTCGTATTTGGTTTTCCCACCAAAGACTGGTCATATTACGTTTGAAAACACCAGTCACCAGACTTTATGCATATTTGTACAATTCCATCCGTGACCAGGATATTCGACTCGGGCGAAATTTAGATGTAAGTTTATCCACTCCCCATACGATTTATATCCAAATGGAAGAGTTATGTAATATGTGTGGGATCATCAAATTAAAACAGGAAAGTATCGATGAATTCAAGGCAGATACAAATCTTGTGATCGAACCCAACCGCATTACCATTAAAAGCAGAAAACGTTTGGAAGAAAAATTGGGCCACTTCAAATCAAAAGAGGGTCAAATTGTTGCCTAATCCTTCTAAAATTTGTATCAATTTTTCCAAACTGTGATTTAGTTCGGTGATGAAAAAGTTTTTCGTGTACTCCCTTGCATTGTTTTATATAGTCGCAGGCACAAACCATTTCTTTTCACCTGAATTTTACCTGGAAATGATGCCTGACTATCTACCTTTTCACGAATTACTCAATGTCACCAGTGGACTTTCTGAAATCACACTGGGTCTTCTTGTTTTATACGAAAGGATGAGAAAATTGGCATGTTATGGAATTATCCTGCTCTTACTTGCGATTTATCCTGCTAATATCAATATGTTGTTAGAAGCGTTAGACGGAAAGGACTTCGGAGTTCCAATTTGGGCATTATATGTTAGGTTACCGTTTCAATTTTTGTTTATTTATTGGGCATGGGCCGTTCGTGATTTCAAATTGTCCGAATCTACATAATCGAAAATTAAGGTTCTAAGATCGAATGACAAAAGACTTAAAACGGAAACCGAAAGAAAGTCCTAAAAAATTAGGACAATGGACGTTTTTATCAAATCACGCTCACGTACTCATTTGTTTGAGTAAAGACCCCGAAATGCGTTTGAAGGATGTAGCAGTGCTTGTTGGGATTACGGAAAGAGCTGTCCAAACCATTGTGAAAGACTTAGTGGATGCGTCTGTATTACAGAAAAGTAAGGATGGGCGCCGGAATCAATACATCATCCAAACGGATCAAAAACTAAGACACCCTGTCGAAGCCAATCATACAATCTCCGAACTTTTGAAATTAGGAAAGTAATTCTCAAATCTGTTACGAGGGGAATTCACTTTCTATCTTCAATACTTCATTCACTATCCTTTCATTCTCGGGAACTGGTAATCCAATTTTAATGGCTTCACTTACGACTTCGCCATTGATAAATTCAATTTCTGTTTTTCGTTTATGATCTAAGTCCTGGACCATTGACGTTCTGATTTTAAAATACTTTAAACCAAGCAAGATCAGAACCAAATGGCGAATCCAAAGTGGTAATGATCCTTTTCCTCCGCCAAGTTTTTGTATGGGAAATGAACCAGGAACCACTCCTTCTTTGATCTGCAACTTGGACATCAATTCTTTGATTTCAGTGAGAACCGTAATTGCTTGGTTCCGACCATTTCGGTTAAGAAATAATTGTCCCAAACTTAATTGTTTGGAAGCGGCAAGTCCATTGATGATGGAATTGATGGCAAGTTTATGCCACCTAAAGCCAGTAATGTGCTCGGTGAGTACAACATCGATCCAAGGTTTTAGGAGAGTTTCCTAGATCGAATTTGGTTTGGTTTGGTCCGAACCACCGAGTACTAAACTACCAGGATTGGACTGAAAGTAGACTCCATTTTCCAATACTTGTGTGTTCCATCCAACAACCCCTGAAATGATTTTGTTTTTAAGATTCGAAAAATGTTCTTCGGGTAAGCCGTTTTGGATTAAGATCCATTTCCCGTTAGGGTTTAAATGTTTTTTTGTGATATCAATATAATCGTTCAATACTAGGTTTTTACATCCTAAGATGATGTAGTCAAAGGTTTCAGTGTTGTCTCGAACCAATGTTAAATGGTCTTTTAAGTTTATATCGGTTGTAATACCATTTGGACCTTTAAATTGAATTGGTTTTTCTTTTAAGGAAAAAAGCCTGTTTTGGTCTTTGCAAAGGATTTTATAAGGAACTTTGTTTTGGTGAAAGGCATGTACTATGGTAACAGTAACAGAGCCAATTCCACAAATTGCAATCGAAGGATATCCATCGTTCATATTTAAAACGATTCTATGCTATCATAAAGAAAAATCTTCTCTTTTTTATTGACTCTTTTTTGAATTTCAGTAAAAAAAGAAATCCATCAAAAAGGGGTCTAAAATGAAAAAGATTCTGTTTCGCATTTTACCATTGTTGTTAGTTGGTTCCGTACTCGGGAATTGTGTCTACTCAGAGTTACGTACTCCGGGTCTTGCTGCCAACATGACTCAGTATGTAATGAATTCTGATGACTACCAAATCGTTGGTCCTGTTGAAACCCAAGGTGAATTTGTCACTTGGTTTTTAGTCGTTTTAACAGGAGAAACAGGTTACAGTGATTTATTAAAACAAGCGAGAGAAAAAGGTGGGGATGATATCATTAACTATCGATTTGAAATTAGACAAAAAAGTATTTTCCTGGTTGTTTGGAATCGAGTGATTTGGAATGCCTCCGCTCTTGCGATCAAATACCGAGATAAAGTTAAAAAATAAGTTTCTAAAATCCTTGGGGGAAATTTATTTCCCTCTTAAGGTAATGACAAGTTTTGGGTTTTGTAATTCTTTTCCCGTTTTCTGGAAATAACTTTCCTTTAATTCTTTTAGAACCTTTTCTTCCAAGGAATCATTGAGTTCGATGTCTACTATCTCTCCAGAAGTTTCATCCAGTGCATGGTGGTGGACACCCATATTGGAATCAAAATGAGTGACACCTGACTTCAACTCTAACGTTCCGAGCAAACCTTTTTCCGCGAATAATTTTAGGTTATTAAAAATGGTAGCTCGGGATGCATGGGGAAAGTGAGTATTCACCAAATGAAAAACTTCTTCGGCAAACAAATGTTGGTGTTTCTCAAGGAGTAGGTGTGCCATTTCCAATCGTTGGGAAGTGGGCCGAATTCCATGTGATTCCAAAAGTTCCTTTGTTTTTTGGTAACTTAGATCCATTGCCATTTCAATTTCCCTCCCTACCTAATTTTGTCAATAATTAGACTAAGTCTAAATGTAAAAGTCGACTCTTTTCTTGGGAATTTCTTCCTAACTTGTGGAATTTACTACAAAACCACTGTACCTTTCCGAGACCCATTCGGTTTGCAAAGGATTTGGAACTCTTTACAATTGATCATCTGTAACTAATGGTCAGCTAACATTAGTTAATTTTCAAATCAGGGATGATTGATTGTGATGGTTTTTTAGAGAGTGGGGATTCTATTTGTGAGTCTGCCATGCTAAAAAAAAAATCCTTGCACTTCTCAAGATTCACATTTCAATCCTCTCGGTGTTCCCACCATGTACCATGATGAAGTACCTTTTGTGTGTATCCTTGTTTAGTGTTTCCCTCTCAGCGGAAATGATTCCATTAGAATCAGGTTGGACTTTCCAATTAGAGGGAGAATCCAATCCTAAACAAATTCAGGTTGGAATCCCACTTGTCGAACAGGGATATAAAGTACCTCTGAAAGGGAAATACCATCTAACAATTCCCATCACAAAATTACCAGAATCTTCCTTATCAGTGTACCTAGATCGTGTCCATTCCGCAGACCAAACTTATTGGAATGGAAAACGAATTGGTACGACGGGTGGTATGTCACCTAATTATTATGCGTATTGGCATAAGGTTCGTTATTATGAAATTCCAAATTCGCTTGTATTGTTAGGTGATAATCACCTAGAAGTAGATATTGAATGCCGAGAAACTCAATTCCGATGTGGATTGTTCAGGTCAACTCCAATGTTTGGAACTCAAAATGAGATCAAAGACAAAATGATTTACGAAGATGTAAATCAAATCGTTATGGCGGCCTTGTTTTTTGGAATTTTTTTACAACAGGCAATTGGATATGCCTTAAATCGTTCATCTAAATCTGGATTGTATCTTGCTGGAACTGCTATTTTTTTTGTATGTTGGCGTTTACCTGCTTTAAACAAAATTCATTATCTAGGGATCAATCCAGAAATATTGGTAAGGTTACTTTTCTTTTGCCAATTTATATTTCCCGTATTTATCATGTTATTCGTTCATACATTATTTGAACGGAGGATAACAAAGATTGCCTTCCTAACCTTTTTATTCGATTCTATTTTGGCGTTGATCCAATTATTGGAACTCAATCCCGATGTTCGGTTTTATTTTGTGTATGTTTGGTATATTTTACTTGGAATTAAAGTACCAATATTAGTCCAACTTCTTGCCCGAAATTATAATAAAACACCGGAAGCGATTGTTGTCTCTTTAGGTGCATTACTTGCTACATTTTTTGGAATTGCTGATGTATTAACAGATTTCATCACAGGAAAAAATGCATACTTAACCCAATATGGAATATTAACATTTTTATTTTCTGGAGTTCTTGCCATTGCCTTACAAAGTTCGAGAACCAAAAGAGAGTTACGTAATTTAAATGAATCCTTGGAGATGATTGTAACTCTCAGAACACAAGAATTACAAAAACAATATAAACTTTTACATGATGATTTGGTCATGGCAGCAAGTCTACAATCCAAGTTAATCCCACCTATGGAATTTCAATACCAAACTCTAAATGTAGCCTCTATGTTTATGCCTATGGAAAAGATTGGTGGGGATTATTTTGATTACTACATTCACGAGGATGGTTCACTTACTTTTTTGTTATGCGATGTTTTGGGTCATGGGATTGCTGCCGCACTCATTGCAGGGATGTTGAAAGTGAATTTTCTGGAAATTGCACCGAAAATCAAAGATCCATCTCAATTTTTAACCGAATTAAATTTAAAAATGTTACCTGTTGTTGAGAAAAACTACATCACGGCAGTAGCAAGTCATTTTGATTTGAAAAACCAAGTGTTTCAGTATTCTGTTATGGGACATCCAAGTCCATTCCACCAAAATCGTAAGGAAAACACATTGGAGGCATTAGGTGGTCGTGGGCCAATCATGGGTTGGAAAAAGGATGTGTTTTTGGAAACATTTACACACCCACTACTACCTGGAGATCGATTCTTTTTTTATACGGATGGAATCACAGAAAGTCATAACCGAACAAAAGAAATGTTCGGAGAAACGCGACTTCGAACCCAACTATTAGAAGGAATTGTATTAAGTCCTAAGGAACTAAACGAAAAAATCAAATCGGAAATCAAAAAATTTACTTTTCGATTGTCAGATGATGTAACTTACTTTACGATCGATTTCCTATGAAATTGGTTTTCCACAAAATTGGGTTACGGTATTTGCTCAACTTGGGAGTCAAACACCAATTAGACCTTCAAACTTCGGTTAGGGTGCAGTTGGCCAATTTAATCGCCGTTTTAGGAATATTCTCTAATATCCAATATTCCATTTTGTTCGTAGTCGCTGGTGCACCCAATGTTTGGATTATGAACTGCATTCATCTTTCCGTGATCTGCATATTTTCTTATATTCTGTATTTGAATTTTAAGGAACGGTATTCACTTGCTAGGATTTTCTTAATTTTTACAATTTCGATTCCGTTGGTATTTGTTTCATTGATTAGTTTTGGAAATTCAGGTGGTTTTTATTATTATTTTTTGGTTTTTGCTTTAGCCCCATTTGTATTGTTCTCTTACGAAGATAAGTTCTGGATCCTTCTTGTTTTTTTGACCAATAATCTATTTTATATTTGGTTTGAATTTTTTGGAACTCCAGGAAAATTCCAAGAAGGCACATTATTATATGATCCCAAAATCCAAGAATTGTTTCGAGTCAATTCGGTTGTATCTTGTTTGTTCTTTGTTGCCCTCATCATGTTTTATTTCTTACGCAACACCAATCGTATCCAACAAGAGATGATACGAACCAACGAACATAAAGATCGAATTTTTTCGATATTAGCCCACGACTTAAAAGGTCCTATTGGAACAATGAATTCCTATTTAGGATTTTTAAACGAAACATTGCCGGACCGTGAAGAATTACTCGTAGCACTTAAAGAATTAAAAAAAAGTACAAACCAATCTTATTTGGTCTTAGAAAATTTACTAGATTGGGTAAGGAATGAATCCAAAAAAATTCCCACTCATTTAGAATTCATCAACTTATGTGCAGTGACTCAAAATGCAAAAGACATTTTGGAATTACAAGCAACGGATAAGGGAATCCAATGGAAGATCCAACTTTCAGATCCTTTAATGGTGTACTGTGATGAGAGAATGATTAGCACAGTCATTCGGAATTTATTTTCCAATGCGATTAAATTTTCCCATCCCAAAGGAACAGTTACCATCACCAGTGTGACTGGACCAAAATTTGTAGACTTGAGTATTGTCGACATGGGAATTGGAATGTCTATGGATCAAATTCGGCAGATAGGGGAAGGGAAACCATTTCCAACAGCATTTGGAACCCAAGGTGAAAAAGGAACTGGACTAGGCCTCTTAGTATGTACGGAAATGTTAAGGAACCAGGGTTGTACGATGAATGTGACAAGTTCAACAAATCATGGGACAAAAATCACGATTAGAATTCCTAACTCTCCTTAAATTAGTTTCTTTTTTTTCCAACCACATGTCCAATACAATGGTATGTGGCCTCAAGTTTATTTTAATTGGTTAAGAAACTCATCTCCCACTGGTGAAGTGGAAATTTACCCAGAATTATCTGACTCCTATGAAACAAATTTACCGAATGTATTTGTGATTGGAGATCTAACGGGTGTTCCACTTTTGAAAATGGCTACAGAAAGCGGTGTTCAAGTTTGGAATCACATCCCTAATTTTAAAAATGATCGTTATGACGTGGTGATCATTGGTTCAGGACCTTCCGGTGTGTCTTGTGCTTTAGAAGCAAAACGATTGGGTAAAAAGTATATCGTTTTAGAATCGAATTTACCCTTTCAAACCATTCAGAGTTATCCTAATGGAAAACCAATCTTTGCTGAACCAAATGATTATATTGGAAGTTCTGCAATCAAAATTGTTGATACAACAAAGGAAGGTCTTCTAAAAGATTTAAATCATTTTTTAAAACAAAATCCAATCCAAATCGAAACAAACCAAAGAGTTGTCCACATCCAAAAAGACCAGATTGGGTATACTTTAGTAACAGAATCTGGCTCGAAATACCAAACGAATTCTGTTGTGATTGCAATGGGAAAATCAGGTGATCCAAAAAAATTAGGAATCAAAGGAGAAATGGGATCGAATGTTCTATACCGTTTGATCGATCCGAAAGATACCAAGGACCAATCAGTGGTCATCGTAGGAGGGGGTGATACCGCATTAGAATCTGCCATTCTGTGTTCCGAATATGCAAAAGAGATTACACTCATACATAGAGGGAATGAATTTAATAAAGCAAAATCTGAAAATGTAAAAAAGGTCTTAACACTTTCATCTCAAGGGAAAATTAAAATCCTTTATAACGCAACACTAACAGAGATTAACCAAACGAATGTTTTTGTGATAGAAAAAGAATCCGCTCTCAAAATCAAATCGGATTTAGTATATATATTAATTGGTAATATGCCACCACTTCATTTTTTTCAGAAAATTGGTGTTAAGTTACAAAACCAAAAGAATTTTTTGGATTGGTTGGGATTTTCGAGCCTTCTGGGTTTTGCATTCACTGCTTATTTTGGAAAAGCCTCTTTTTATGGTCCTTTTTGGTTTTCCGCAGTGGCATCCACATTTGCCGTTTATTCTGCATTGAGTTTGATTTTATATGCTACTATTTCGCTATCCAAAAACAAACAAAAGTTTGATGGGTGGAAGATTTTTAAAGTTTCTTATTTCGTTTTTGCTTTTTTGTATTTTTTGTCAATTTATTTTTTGGCAACCTACCAACAGTTCCAATTATTTGGCAAATACCCTTCCTTCCATTACACCTTCTTATATTCACTCACAATTTTGATCTTTGGAATTAGAAGGATGGTGGTTCGGAAAACCCAGTACATCTTTTACCAAACATTGTCTTTAATTGGAATCCAGATTTTCTTTTTATTCCTATTGCCTGAATTGATATTACCAAAGTTAGGTGATCTTGGCTATTTAGGTGGCCCAGAAGGATTTATTAGAAGGGAAATATTTCCTTCTAATGCATATTGGAAGGCGTATGGATTCATTTTAGCATGGCCCCTCAGTATGGGTGTGTTGTATGACGGTGGGATCACTACCTTTTGGTTGGTTTATGGTTTGTCCTTTAGTTTTGTTTTGATTCCTTTAATGGTGTATCATTACGGAAAAGGTGTGTATTGTGGTTGGATTTGTTCTTGTGGTGGGCTTGCCGAAACTCTAGGGGATGAATACCGTCAAAAAATGCCACATTCCAAAACGGCGTATCGATGGGAACATACAGGTCAATACATTCTCTTCTTAAGCTTTTTACTTACAGTTCTAAAACTCTTTAGTGTGTATGGGAAGTCATTGTTACCTGTTCTATCATTAGGAGAAATGATTGCCGATTCTATCAAATTGTATTACGACATTTTTGTTGATATTGGTCTCGCTGGTGTTGTTGGTGTTGGATGTTATTTTTTATACTCGGGCCGAGTTTGGTGTAGGATGTTTTGTCCACTTGCATCACTTATGCATATATATGCGAGATTTAGTAAGTTTCGAATTTTTTCAGATAAAAAAAAATGTATATCATGTAATATCTGTACAAAAAATTGCCACCAAGGTATCGATGTGATGAGTTATGCGAGTCGTGGGATTCCCATGGACAGCGTACAGTGCGTAAGATGTTCTGCATGTGTTTCATTGTGTCCAACAGATGTTTTGAGTTTTGGTAAACTAAATGGAAATCAAATCAGCTTTGACTTACTGGATGCAAAAACTAGGAAATAAAACTCTTGGAATCGCTTCGAGATGATATACTTTATTTATTTCATCAAGGGATAAATGCAGCAAGTCCAAAGGAATTGTTCCAAGAATTTAGTAATGGAAACCTCGAATTGGTGGAGAAACTATCCGACCAATCAAAAAAACAATTTGTATTTTCCTTGGGTAAAGCTGCTTACTCCATGGCAAAATCATTCTCTGATTTTTTTCCGGTGAACAAAGGTTATGTCCTAACGAAGTACAATCATTTACCATTTGTTTATTCAGGAAATGGTAAGGACCTAATTTGGACATACCGAGAGGCTTCCCATCCTATTCCTGACGAGAATTCAATTCGGTATGCTCTCGAAGTTTTGGACCAATTAAAACAATTGGGTAAAAATGATCGACTTGTGGTTTTACTTTCTGGAGGAGGATCTAGTTTATTCGAAATTCCAGTTGATGGCCTGTCATTAGGAGAGCTTACGAACATTCAAAATCAATTGTTAAAGAGTGGGAAATCCATTCAGGAAATCAATTCAGAAAGAAAAAAGTATTCGAAAGTCAAAGGAGGAAAACTTTTAAAAGAACTAAACGAAGACTTGGAAGTGTATACCTTGGTCATTTCGGATGTTATTGGAGATGATCCAAATTCGATTTCTTCAGGACCAACTTATCCAAGTACAAATTATTTTATATTGGGTAATCTCACTCGTTCCATCCATCGAATTTTAGAAGAAGGAAAAAAATTAGGATACCAGACAAAATTGTTAAGTGATACTTGGTCAGGTTCTTCAGAAGAGACATCGTATCTCTTTGAAAAGGAATTTCTATTAGCATTAGATTCACCGATGAGTCAAATGATTGTGTTAGGTGGTGAAATGGTATGTCCTGTTTTGGGGGATGGGATCGGCGGTCGAAACCAAGAAACGTCACTTCGGGTTTCGATATTACTCAATGAACATCCTACAGAACGGGAATGGATGTTCTTATCTGGTGGAACGGATGGAACAGATGGTCCAACCGAGGTTGCAGGCGGGCTTGTTGGTAATGATTCCATTCATAAAATGGAAAATAAAGGTTGGAATCCAAAAAAAGAATTACTCAATTCCAATTCTTATCCAATCCTTAAGGACATAGATGCCTTAGTATCGACTGGACCCACTGGCACCAATGTAAATGATATATTGATCCTGTTAGTTGGAAGTACGAAATCCTAGTTTTCGATTTTGGCTATTCCAATAGAGTTGAAAAATCGGATTTTGCCATCGGCTCTTACCGATTTTTGCATCAAATAATTCATCATCTACTTTTTTCAGAATGTTAACATGGTCCTTCAAAAACCTCCATTGGATCTCCTCCTTTTTTTGCATGGAAAGTGGATCTTTTGTCATTGAATAAATGGAATCTTGTAGTCCAACAAGTGTTGGAACAAGAATGGATCTTACACCTTGGTAATCAAAATTAGATTTTCTTGCTATTGATTCATGTAACCACCATAATGTGTCTGCATAGTTTCCATTGGAATCTAAACTAGATGCATTGATGAAGTTTTTTGTACCAAAAAAGAATGGTTTGAATAAACTCAAACATGGAGTAGAAGTACCAGTGTAAAAAATTCGTAATGGGTCTTGGTTAGTTTCTGAAGTATCCCATTCAACAACCAAACTTCCATTTGTTTGGTTAGGTGTTGTTGGACCTGTTGCATGTAAACAGAGTGACTTCATGGATGAAAAACATGGTTCAAATTCATTCGTATCAATGAGATGTGTTTTCAAAGTTTCGATTGCCAATTTTGAATCGTAAGTAGAATGAATGTTTTGAAACTGTTCTGCAGTTTTTTGGTGTAACTTTCTCCTTTCATGGCAATGGCTCATATAAGTGTAAAAAGAATCACTAAAATAAGCTTTGAAGGAAAAATCTTCTTTGGATTTATATTTTAATTTTTCAATTAAATTTGTAGAACAATACTCGAAATCTCTTTCGATTGTTAGTCCATTGGAAATTGCATAGTACGAATCAATTTTTTTTGCTACCCAATATCGATCTGCAGTTTCTAAAACATAACCATCAGTTCTGTCTGCAATGATGAAACTATTGTGGTAGAAAAATGATTTGTTTTCATATCCACCACAAGCGTCCTGACCATATGTTTCTAAAAGTTCTGTAATCAAAAATAAGGCATCTTTTGCTGTTTTTGATCTTTCTAGAGCTAAACGAATCAAATCCATTCCCGTTAAGCCATTATTCTTTTTATGAATTTTGAGTTTTGTGAAGACAGCTTCATTTCCAATACAAACTCCAAATTCATTCACTCCCATTTCGGCGCCCCACATATGGAACGGTTTTGATAAAAAAACTTCATAAGTAACGGATGTTTGTGGTATTTCAATGAAGGTGGTTTTTAAGATCGAATTTTTTGGATACTCCTTTCGAGGCAGATGAAGAATCGATTGGGCTTCATTTGGTTCCCTATCCGAGTTTTTCGCAAAGATCCTTTTTTGCGTTTTTGTAAATTTTTCAGTCGCAAGAGATGTATCGCACATTCTAGAATGTTAATCTGAAATATTTAAAATTCAAACCAAAATTCGAATCAAAATGCAATCAATACCAAAACAAATCTCTGAATACATCACAATGGGTCTCTCCTTAGACATGGTAAAAAAGAACCGTTCAGTTTATGGGGCAAACGAAATTAGTTCCTCCAAAAGAATTGGTTTCCTTCGGATGTTGTTTGGAGTGGTGACAGAACCAATGATTCTGCTTCTCATTTCCATTAGTATTGTATATTTACTATTGGGAGACCGAGGTGAGGCCTTATTATTGTTAGGCTCAGTCATCGGAATTGTTTGTATTACATTTTATCAAGAGAAAAAAACCGAAACAGCAATTTCTGCCTTACGTTCTTTAGCGAGTCCACGAACGAACGTTATTCGAGAAGGAGAAATCATTCGAATTGAAGGGAAAGATGTTGTATATGGGGATTTGATCATTCTAAATGAAGGAGACCGAATCCCTGCAGATGCTGAATTGTTATCTGACAGATTGTTTTCATGTGATGAATCGTTACTAACGGGTGAATCGATCCCAGTGAATAAGGGAATGGGACAATCGGTATATTGTGGAGCTCTTGTTGTTTCAGGGGAAGGTGTTTGTAGGGTAAACGCAGTTGGTAATCATACTGAAATTGGTAAAATAGGAAGAAAGATAGCAGATGAAACCGTTGGAAAAACACTGCTGGAAATTGAGGTGGCAAGATTGGTTAGAAATCTATTTCTCGTTGCTGCTGGTTTATGCATTTTACTTGCTCTTTATTTTGGAATTGTGAAATCCCTTTGGTTACAAGGATTATTGTCTGGGTTAACACTTGCTATAGGGTTAATGCCGGAAGAGTTACCTTTAGTAATGACAATCTTTTTTGCTTTGGGTGCATATCGGTTGAGTACTAAAAATGTATTGGTAAGAAGATCATCAATCATTGAAACTCTGGGTGCTGCAACGGTTTTATGTTCTGATAAAACAGGCACTATTACAAAGAATAAAATGAAAGTTGGAAAAATTACAACAAAGGGTCTCGAAGAAAATTTAGAACATGTAAATGAAGTCTCTGATATTTCAAAAACCATAATACAAATTGCATATTTTGCTTCCAAACATCCGAGTTTTGATCCTATGGACATCGCAATTACCGATTGTATGAATGTTTTTCATCAAAAAGGTGATTTATCATTATTGTCTATAAAAGATTTTCCGTTAACACCTGAACAATTAACTATGATTCGAGTTTTAAAGGAAGAAAACGAATATTCATGTTATGCGAAAGGATCACCAGAGGCAGTGTTTGAGTTATGCCAATTGGATTCGGAAAATTTGAAATATTGGACAAACAAAACAAATGAGTTAGCGAAAGAAGGGTATCGAGTACTAGCTGTCGCAAAATCGAAAACACCTTTGAAAAATATTCCGGAAGAAAGAACCGGAGCTCAGTATGAAATGTATGGTTTACTTTCTTTTTTGGATCCAATTAGAGAGATTGTACCAATCGCTGTAAAAACTGCTTATGAGTCTGGAATCCGTGTGATAATGATCACAGGAGATTATCCAGAAACAGCAAAAAATATTGCTAAACAAATTGGTTTAAAGAATTCAGATTTAGTATATACGGGAAAAGATTTCACCAATTTAGAGGAGCAAGAATTTAAAAAAGTACTAAAAGAATGTAATGTTTTTTCCAGGGTTAGTCCAGAGGATAAATGGAAATTGGTTAGATTTCTGAAGTCTGAAGGTGAAATAGTCGCGATGACAGGAGATGGAGTTAATGATGCTCCCGCATTACGAACTGCTAACATTGGAGTAGCAATGGGAGAACGTGGAACGGATGTCGCAAGGGAAGCTGCCGATATAGTCTTGTTAGATGATTCTTTTTCCTCTATATTAGAATCTGTTCGTATTGGTCGGCAAATTTTTGATAATCTAAAAAAAGCTCTTGGGTATTTAATTGGAGTGCACATCCCAATCGTTGGAATCACATTTTTACCAATCTTATTGAACTGGCCTATTGTAGTACTTTCTGCTATTCATATTGTATTTATGGAAATGGTAATCGATCCAACATGTACGATCGTTTTTGAAAAAGAAGATGCGGAATTTGATTTGATGAAACGGAAACCAAGAGTATCTTCGGAACCTCTATTGGATAGAGAACTATTCGTTACATCCTTAATCCAAGGAGCCTTCTCCTTGTTGTCAGTTGTTTCTACTTATTGGCTTACTCATATGTTTTTAAATCATGAATCGAACAACCAAGTGGTAAGCACAGCCTCATTTGTTACTTTAGTATTTTCGAATCTGTTTTTGATATTGGCGAATCGTTCTTTACATGAATCGATGTGGAGTCGGATGCGAATTCGAAACTCAATGATCAATATTGTATTTATTGGAACCATCGCAGTTTTACTTCTGTCGATCTATTTGCCTGGAATGAACAGTTTGTTTCGATTTGTTCCACTCAATTTTCTACAATTTTCTTCAGCGATACTGGTTGCTTTTATTGGAGTTTTGTTCTATGATATAACAAAAGTATCCGTATCAAAATGGTTTCGAAACGTTTAAAAAGGTATCTCTAATTCTACTTATGATTGAACTTATTTTTCCTAAAAAATATTCGGCGTTATGTTTAAAGTCTGCTTTTTTTGGTTTTTTTGCTCACACAGGTTTTGTAAGAGGTTTGCAAGAAATTGGATTTAAGCCTGCGATCGTCACTGGATCAAGTTCAGGTGCCATGATTGGTGCACTCTATGCAACTGGAAGAGAGATGGTGGATTTTGAATCCGTTGTATTGGGTCTCAAAAAGAAAGATTTTTGGGAAGGCAATTCCTTAACTTTGCTCGGCCGTCTCTTAAAAAAAGGATGGAACCAATCTAGCGGAGTTTTGACAGGGAAAGCAACTCGTAAAATTTTATATCCATACTTAGGGAATAAAAAATTTTCCGAATTACCTATCAAATTGGGGATTGCAGTTTCTAATTTATCAAAAAACAAAAGAGAGTTAATCACTGAAGGGAATGTATTAGATGCTGTAATGGCATCAATTGCTTTTCCATTCCTTTATGAAGTGCAAGAATTCCAAGGACAAGAGTTTTTAGATGGAGGCATTGGAGATGGAGAACCTATTAAAGAATTAATTTTAGATCCAAGCATCGATCGAATTGTCATCCATCAAATTAACAACAATAGACCCGTTAGTAAAAATATGATGAAGCGGGCGTTAGATGCATCAGTGCAAATCATTGAAACCGAAACAGAGGATTTGAAAACACTTTTAGCAAAAGAGAAAGGTAAAAAATTAATCCGATTAGAAACAAATTCTCCTTATTTATCTCCCAATGATTTTTCCAAAGGTAAGTTTGCTTTAGCAGAAGGGCGAGGTACTGCATATAAACATAAAGCCGAGATTTTAGGAGATATGGAATTGCCCATATTTGGATTGTTTAATTAAAAATTTCTATCATGGATAGCCAAAGAAAAATAAAAGTCTTAGTTGTAGAAGATTCAGTTGCTTCTTACAAGGCTATTGTATCTGTTTTAGAAAATTTTGGATTCATTGTCTCGTCAGAAAGGGTAGAATGGAAAATTGAATTTGAAAAGTCCATTTTAGACAAGTCCTGGGATCTTGTGATTTCAGATTATTATTTACCAGATTTTGATGGCAAGTATGTGATTCATCGCATCAAAGAATTAAATCCTGAATTACCAGTTATACTCGTTACGGAATTCATTCCTGAAGAAGCTGCATCTGAATATTTAAATTTAGGAGCATCTGAATTCCTTCCAAAATCATCCATTATCAAACTTCCGTTTGTCGTCAATCGAGAGTTAGAAGCTCTTAGGTTAAAACAATCACAGAAAAAAGCTTGGGAGATGTTGGTTCATGGTGAAGAAATTTTAACTAGATCACAAAAGATTTCTCATTTAGGTCATTTTGAAGTGATATTTCCTGAAAGTAATACCCTTTGGTCATTGGAATTGTATCGAATATTGGGTTATGATTTTAATGAAATTCCATTGATGGATAAGGTATGGAGTTTATTAGATTTTGAGGAAAGGAAAAAAATTGAATCCATTTGGCAAGAAGTCACCAGCGAAAATACTTCAAAAGAATTTTTATTACATTTAAATACAAAACACGGTCGTAAAAAAGTAAATTTATGGTTGGAGGCAGAGCGATTTGATGAAAATCGTTTTCGTATTTTTGGAACCATCCATGACATATCTGATGTCTCTGATTTAGAAAATTCTATCCAACTCAATGAACAATTATTCAAGGGGATCTTCAATAATTCATCACAAGCTATATTTTTATTAGATATACAGGGTCACATCATACGGATGAATCGGAATTCAGTTTTATCCTTCGAGCGCAATGAATCCGATGTTCAAGGATTAGAATTGATTAGTTCTATCTTCTCCGATTCAAATGAAGATTCTATCAAAAAATTAACTTATGGGATGAAGTTAGCATTAAAAAATCAAACATTTGAAGTATTTGTATCTTATAGATTGAGAGATGGACGTGAAAAATACTTTGATTGCGATTTTTATCCATTAAATGATGCGAATGGTAAAATAATATACATTGTGTTAGAAGCCAAAGACATCACCGAAAAAATTGTTTTAGAAAGAGCTTATGCACAAGCTCAAAAATTGGAAGCTCTTGGCACATTTGCAGGTGGAATTGCACATGATTTTAATAATTTATTAACACCTATGATGGCTTATATTTCCTATTTGAATGCGGAGTGGTCAAAGGAATCATCGAATGAAATGATCGAAAGGTCCCTTCCTGCGATCGAGGGAATTTCCAAATCATTGGAACGAGCAAAAAATTTAATCCAACAAATTTTAACTTATTCTAAAATTGAACATGTTACTTCTAAACAATTAGATTTGCGAGAACAACTGTTGCAGGTGTTAAACGAAGTGAAATTTGTTTCTGCAAATAAAGTGACTCTATTTACTGATTTAGGAAATGAGTCAGCATTTATTGAAGCAGATCCGATTCAGATTTTTCAGATTTTGTCAAATTTATATGAAAACTCGTTATTTGCGTTTCAAGATTCGCAAAATCCTAAAATCACAATTTCGTTAACAAAAGTTTCATATGAGAAATCAGAACTTTTTCATGTAGGTTTTTTGAAAAACACTGAATATTGGAAACTGAGTTTTATAGACAATGGAAGCGGGATTCCTAAGGAGATATTGGAAAAAATCTTTGATCCATTTTTCAGCACAAAAGGTGGAAAAGGAACGGGACTCGGTCTTTCCATCATTTATGGAATTTTAGCCAAAATGGGAGGAACGATATTAGTTGATTCCAAGGTAGGGGTTGGAACTCAATTTGATTTGTACTTCCCAGCTTGGAAAGCTATGGTTTAAAAAATTGACAAAATAGTTCATTCGAAGTTAATATCTGTATCCATCGATAAAGCTAAAATCGTAATATCATCATCTGATCGTTTAGTTTTTTGGAATTTTTGAATTTCTTCGATTACAGAATCACAGATGATTTGTGGGTGTTTATTGGCGAGAGTTTGGATTAAATTGTAAAATCGTTCTTCACCAAATAGTTCTCCGGTATTGATATTTCTTGCTTCTATGACACCATCAGTAAATAAAATGAAGGTTCCTTCTTTTGGAAGGGGGAAACTTTTTTCGATCATATCCGATTTAATGAATTCATTTATGGCTCTACCGTAACTAGTATACGTAGTGATTTTTCCCTCTCGGTCTAGGTGAAGGAGGGGTAAATGGCCTGCATTTGCTATACGGAGTGTGTTTTCTTTTGGATTGATATATACAAAAAATGCACTTAAAAAATGGCCAGATAAAGAACTTAATAGAGATTTTCTTATTTTTTCAGCAGCTAATGCTGGTTTGTCTAGTGTATCATTCCAAATTTCCAATGAAACTTTAGTCATGGAAGCAATCATCGCTGCAGGAATTCCATGCCCAGACACATCGCACAAAAATAATCCAAGTTCATTTTCTTTTACAATGATTTCTACAAAGTCTCCTCCAATGTCTGTTGCTGGTAAATATCTAAAACCAAGGGGGTATTCTAATGCATGAGTTCTTTTTTTTGGTAATAATCCATTTTGTAGTTTCTGCGCAATTTTAAGTTGTAAATCAATTTCTTGTTTTTGTTCGTTTGACTTTCTATAATCGGATACCCTTAAAACGAGGGCAAGTGAGAGAAAAAATACTTCCATTGCTGAGCCCAACGGCAATGAGTAAGATGCAAAATGAAATGGTTTGATAAATCCTTGGACAGTAAAAATATAATAGGATGCTCCAATCAGTAATGATCCAAAAGCCAAAAGGAATAATATTACTTCAATTTTCCTCTTACTTTTCAACAGAGTCGTGATTGAGATGATGATTGTGAAAAAAAGCGATATGGAAACCAAGACAACCGTTAGTTGCATGAAAAATCGTAAATCCAAAAAGGAAATCGTTGGAATCACGATTAATAATAAGAGAATGTAACTCGACGTTACTTTGAATAGTTTTGTATATTTATTTTTGGTTTCTAAAAACTCTAATGTAAAAAGTAATCCGAAAATCGATGAAAAATAAATTGTAATTGGGAACAAATAATATTTCCAAGTATTGGAATTACCGAATTCTAAATATTGAATAAATCCAGTAGAGTAAGTGTTTAGAAATAAGACAGTTGCAAGATAAAAGAAAAAGTAAAAGAACTTTTTATACCGTAGGGTATGTGCCAAAAAAAGACTGAAAAGGAACATCATAAATCCTGCTCCAAAATAAGCGGCGAAGAATATATCTTGTTTTTTGGAATAGGCGATAAAGGTTCTCGAATTATAAATTGATGCAAAACTAAAGATTGGATTGTCCGATCTGATCTTTAAATAAATCGTCCTTGTTTCATTTGCTGATAATGTAATCGGGAAAGCTGATAAATGGGAATAAATTGGCTTATTCTTTTGTAATACCTGTTCACCTGACCATTGTGTGTTCCATTTTCCATTGATTTCTGAATGCAATTCGAAAAGGTCCACCACGGGATTCGATAGGTGCAAAAAGAAAGTGTGAGGAAAGTTTCCATAATGGATTAGTGTTACTTTTAACCAAACGGGGTTTTTGGATCTAGGGAACGAAATCACATTTTTAGGATTGGGTTTCCAGAGTGTTTCCTGTTTTGAAATTTCTTCTAGAGTCACTTCTGGGTTACTCGGGATCGTAAACTCAAAATACCTTCCTATGTCTCTATAATTATTTGTTTCCTCGATGGAGAGGGGTAGGGCTTCTATTGGGATCGCGCAAAGGAAAAGAATTCCAAACCAGAATGTTTTTCTAAAAAAAAGCACAAACATCCCGTCTCCTCTCATTGTGGTACCTGTTGTTCCCAAGGGTTTGGTTCCAATCTTCCTACTGACTTCACTAGAATTGGACGAAGAATGCATCTGAGAAAGCCCTTTTCAAAAAAAACTTGTATTCAGAACGTAAAATTAGCAGTCTAAGCCTTAGAGTGCTAAAAGTGAGGAAACACTATGAAACAATATGACTCAAACGTCCAAGGAGCTTTGGACATTGCACAGACAGAAGCAATTCGCAGGCAAAATACAGAAATCACTCCTTACCACTTGGTATGGGGATTTATGACCTTACCCACTTCTGTTTCAGGAAAGGCGTTACTGAAATATAAATCTACAGTTGATGAATTTTTAAAGAAACAAGCGCGGGCCTCAGGAGAGATTCCTTTCGAATCACTTCGTACATCTCCAAAACTTGCCCAATGGTTTACCATGGCATCGTCCAGAGCTGCTGAGAATGGAAGGGAAGAGCTGAAGGAAGCAGATTTTCTGAAATTTTTGCCTCAGATTTTGCCGGAGTTAAAGATCAACTATGAGGATTTGAATATCAAAGAGACCGACGAAGAAGTACCAAATTTTCTTGTGAATCTCAATGATTTGGCGAAAGAAGGAAAATTGGATCCTGTAATAGGTCGAAGTAAAGAAATCAGATCAGTAATGGAAATTTTGGGTAGAAGGTCCAAAAACAATCCGGTGTTAGTTGGGAGTGCTGGAGTTGGAAAGACGGCAATCGTTGAGGGTCTAGCAGAACAAATTGTAAAGGGAAGAGTTCCTGATGTATTAAAAGGGAAAACCATTTATTCTCTTGATATGGGCCAATTAATGGCTGGAACAAAATACAGGGGTGAATTTGAGGAAAAACTAACGGCACTTTTGCGGTATATTAAAGGACAAGCTGGTGAGGCAATTTTGTTTATCGATGAAATCCACCAATTGGTAGGGGCTGGGAAAACAGAAGGTGCTATGGATGCAGCCAACTTACTGAAACCAGCTTTGGCAAGAGGTGAACTCCATTGTATTGGAGCAACGACAGGTGATGAATTTCAAAAATACATCCTTGGTGACCAAGCATTAGAAAGAAGATTTCGTGCTGTGCCTGTAAACGAACCAAGTAAAGAGGATGCCATTGAAATTCTAATGGGAATACGTGATAAACATGAAATTCACCATGGGATTAAAATTTCTGATGAGGCTATTTATGCATCAGTTCTTTTGTCCGACCAATACATCACTGATAAGTTTTTGCCAGACAAAGCGATCGATTTGGTGGATGAAGCTGCATCGGCTTTAAAACTTTCCGCAGAAGCAATGCCAACAGAACTCGTGGAACTAGAGAGTGAAATCCGCTCAAAAAAAATCTACTCTCAAGTAGAAAAGAAAAACGAGGATATTCTTAAGGAAATTGAAGTTTTAGAGAAAAAGTTCCAAGAAGGAAAACAAGTTTGGGAAAAAGAAGTCAATTCTTTGAAACAAATTGCTTCGATCAAAAATAAAATAGATCGAGTAAAATTTGATTTAGACGCCGCACAACAGCGAGCAGATTATACGGAAGCTTCTCGATTAAAATACGCAGTTTTACCTGAATTGGAAAAAGAACTAAGTGGATTTCAAAATAGTTGGATTTTAGAACGTAATCATATCGCTGCTGTGATCGCAAGGCAAACTGGGATACCAGTAGAAAAAATTCTAAAAACCAAACAAGAGAATTTACTCCACTTAGAAGAAGATCTAAATTCAGTTGTGTATGGTCAAAAAGAATCCATTCGAGAAATTGCAGATACTTTGTTAACTTCTTATGCAGGTATCTCTTCAGAGACAAGACCACTTGGATCTTTTTTGTTAAAGGGTCCAACTGGTGTTGGTAAAACTGAAACTGCAAAAGCAATTGCGAAGTTTTTATTTGACCAAGAAACCAATTTGGTTCGTTTAGATTTGAGTGAATACTCTGAAAAACACTCTGTTGCGAAACTAATTGGTGCTCCTGCTGGGTATGTAGGTTATGATGAAGGTGGAATATTAACAGAAGCCATTCGAAGAAAACCTTACTCAGTTGTGTTATTCGATGAAGTAGAAAAAGCACATCCAGACTTTTCCGATATATTACTTCAAATTTTAGATGAAGGTAGACTTACCGACAACAAAGGTAGAACCATCAATTTTAAAAACACAATTGTGATTCTAACTACCAATTCAAAAAATATTGAAGCCGACTTTAAACCGGAAGTACTAGGAAGGTTGGATGCAATTTTAACCTATCATTCGTTGGATTCTTCCATCATGGAAAAATTGATCGAAAAACAATTACGTATGTTAAACGAGCGATTGAAAGTGAAAGGAATCTCTGTCGAACTTTCGGAAAGTACAGAGCATATTCTGAGAGAGCAGGGTTTTGATCCAAAATTTGGAGCACGACCATTAGGTAGTGTCTTCAATCGAATTGTGAATCGACCTTTGGCGAAAGCAATCCTATCGGGAACCCTGGCGGAGGGAAGATACCGAGCAGATTGGAATGGCGATGATTTGCAATTTGCTCCAATCCCAGAGTTAGTAGGATCCAAAAAATAAATCCAAATTTAAAATTTGATCCCTACCATGGAAAACCTATGGTAGGGTCTTTTCGTCTAAGACATACACATGTCTGAACTAAAAATTACTTCAACAATTGCGACAAACCAATCGATTTCTGTACCCTTACTTGGATTAGGTGTTTGGAAGTCTCGACCCAAAGAATGTTATGAAGCAGTAAAAGCCGCCCTGGAATCAGGTTACCGTCACATTGATACTGCTGCAATATATGGAAACGAAGCAGATGTAGGGAAAGCCATTGGAGATAGTGGTATCCCTCGAAGTGAGATATTTTTAGTCACAAAATTATGGAATGCAGACCAAGGATATGACGAAGCTCAAAAAGCTATTGATGTATCGTTAAGTAAACTGGGAACAGATTATGTAGATATGTATTTGATCCATTTTCCTGTTTCAGGGAAACGGAAAGATTCTTGGAAAGCTTTGGAGAAAATCCAAAAAGAAGGGAAGGCAAAGTCAATCGGGGTAAGTAATTTTATGATCCCTCACTTAGAAGAATTATTACAAGATTCCCAAATTGTTCCAGCCATGAACCAAGTCGAATACCATCCTTTTTTACAAGACTTACCTTTAAAAGAATACTGTGAAAAAAATGGGATATTATTAGAAGCTTATAGTCCATTAGCGCATGGACAAAAATTAGAAGATGAAAGGGTTACGAATTTAGCGAAAAAGTACAATAAAACCAATGCACAGATTCTGATTCGCTGGTCGTTACAATCTGGAAATGTTGTGATTCCAAAATCAAAAAATCCAATTCGTATCAAAGAAAATGCAGATGTGTATGATTTTAGTTTAACACCAGTGGATATGAAAGAAATCAATCATTGGAATGAAAACTTTAGAACTTGTTGGGATCCAACGACGGTTGTTTAGAATCCCTTTTTGACGTTCTATTTTTTTTCAAACACTAGGACAGCAGATTGCCTGTTGTCTTTAGTTCCTAAAAAACCGTACCCAAAAGGGAATGGTAATATTTGGTCGTTGGTCTCTTTGCTTAGTTTGATTAATTCTGGTTGATTTTCTGGAGTCACTGCTCCCGATAAATTCCAAGATTTTTCGTATCTTCCAAACATACTTCGTTTCCAAGATTCTTCTGGAAACAATCGGATTGGAAAACCAGATTCATCTTGTACAATAAATGTTGCATTTTTAAGAAGTAAATCTCGGAAAGATTTTCGTTTTTCACCATGAAAGAGGTATTCAGCTGATTTTGTGAAAACACCGATCTCGCCTAAATTGGAAAAATATTCATACAATCCATCACCAGGGATGCCTTCATTGCCAATTAAGAATATTTTAAAATATGTAAGTGATTCCTTTTTGTTAAGTTTGGTGTCATATAAAAGTAAGGTGAATCCTTTGTAAGTGATTCCGTTTCCAGAAATTGTTTCTTCTTTTGATTCCAGAATTTCTTTACCCATTCGTTTCAAGAACGCTACAAAAACGGGATAAGCACCATTTAATTCTTTTTTCTTCGTTTCCTCTTTCATTTTACGATATGTAAAATAATTTCTGCCAGCTAAATGATCGGATAGATTTCGAATCCCAGACTTGACAATTGATTTCTCTTTTTCCGACAACTCACTGTATTTTGTTGGGTATCCTGGATCTTCTAATCCGAAGAGTATGTAGTTTTGGCATTGAGGAAAAAAGGAAAATAAATTTAATACATCAATTCCACTAAATGGATAAACAACAGTTTTAACATGTGGATGGTAGTCTTTTTGTTTTAAATACTCAGTGATCAAATCTTTCGTAGTGATCAATTTGTTCCAACTAGTATCCATTTCTTTTTTATGGACCGGATCATCGGTTGATAATCCCGCCCATTCAGAAAACTCATTTGATTCCATTTGAGTTACACTTGGTTTGTTATTAACAACTTGGCACTGCAAAGAGAATAATAAAATACATAAGAATAGTTTTGGATTCATAAATTAGAAACTCGAATTCTGAAGGATAGATACTGTGGATAGATTTTGATTCCTATCAATTTCATATATCTTTTTTCGTAAGGAAGAATGTGAGAAAATAGGTAAAAAAAAACCGGCCCGGGAAACCCCGAACCGGTCAATGGTTCCTAAAAAGAAAGCCTGTTTATTTTCATTCGCCTACGGCGATATCTCCGTCCCCTTCGGTAGAGAAACTTACGGGTTGTTTAGATTTTGTTTCTTTCGTTTCCTTTGGATCTCTCTCAATCGATTTCACTTCGCGTGTTTGGATCTTCGCTTGGTCGAGTAATGGCAATCCATTGAGATCTCTCACTTGGTTTTCAATTTTAAAAGCAATGTCTGGATTTTCTAAGAAGAAGTTCCTTACTTGTTCCTTACCTTGGCCAATTTTTTCACTATTATAAGAATACCAAGATCCGGCTTTTGCGACTAGGTCATGGCGAACTGCCAAGTCAATCAGTGAACTTTCACGATTGATACCATTAGCATACATGATGTCAAATTCCGCCTGACGGAATGGAGGTGCACATTTATTTTTGACCACCTTCACTCTTACACGGTTACCAACTGGTTCTTCTTTTTCTTTGAGTGTTTCAATGCGACGAATGTCGAGTCGGATCGATGCATAGAATTTTAATGCATTACCACCAGTAGTGGTCTCAGGACTTCCGAACATCACACCAATTTTCATACGGATTTGGTTAATAAAGATAACAGTTGTACTAGATTTGGAAATGGTTCCTGTTAATTTACGGAGCGCTTGTGACATGAGTCGAGCTTGCAGACCCATATGAGAATCACCCATATCCCCTTCAATCTCCGCCTTTGGTACGAGCGCCGCAACAGAGTCGATGACGATGAGATCAATTGCATTGGAACGAACGAGTGACTCGCAGATTTCAAGTGCTTCTTCCCCATTGTCTGGTTGGGCGACGAGAAGGTCGTCTACGTTGACACCAAGTTTTTTTGCATAAGATGGATCAAGTGCGTGTTCTGCATCGATGAAGGCAGCAATGCCTCCTTTTTTTTGCGTTTCCGCAATGGCAGATAAGGTAAGAGTCGTTTTTCCCGAAGATTCTGGACCATAGATTTCAATGATTCGACCAGATGGAAAACCGCCGATCCCCAAAGCAATGTCGAGGTCCAAAGATCCAGTGGAAACTACATTCATCTCAGCCATACGTGTGTCGGCACCGAGACGCATAATGGATCCTTTTCCAAATTGTTTCTCAATTTGGCCTAGGGCCGCATCAATGGCCTGTTTTCTTTGGTCGGTCTCTTTGTCTTGTGCTTTGTCAGCTTTCTCTTTTTTCATGAATCAATCTTTCTCCTAAGTCGGTGTTCCGAAAGACTAGGTAGGGGACTTGGCCAGTTGGTTTTAAAAAATCCGACTGACTCTCTCAAGGATGAACCCATCCCTTCCGAATTCCACTCTTTTTCTCTTCCGAAGTGACTCCATTATGCATTAGGCCTGGGACAAATTAGGAAGAGTGGGGAATTTTTCTGGATTATGTCTTTTTTTTTCCGTTTTCAACACTAAACAAAATGTAAGTACTTGTATAGTATTTTTTTAGAGGAGGAGAAAGAAAACTTAGCCGATAGGTTTCTTGTATGACCCTGCCAGCCCTCGAAGTCCAAATTCCCGAGCATTTTCCCCAAGTAATGGCGGATTTATTTCGCAGTTACCGCACCTACTTAAAAATTGAAAAAAATTATTCAGAGCATACCTTATTTGCTTATTTACGAGATTTGAAATTTTTCTTTGAGTTTTGTCTAAAAGAAGAAATTGATATATTGAGTGTTGATGTTTTGGACGTGAGGGCTTACTTTTCTGATTTAAAATCCACTAAGAAACAAGACAAACGAACACAAAGTCGCAAACTTTCATCGTTACGTACGTTTTATAAATTTTTATTCAGGGAAGAAAAAATTGGAGCCAATCCAATCTTACAGGTGAGTTTTCCTAAAACCAAGAAGAAGTTACCTAAAAATTTCACACCAATTGAAACAGAAGACATTCTGGATTATGAAGATCCTGAAAAAAAAGAAGTCCTTGGAAAACGGGACAAAGCCATTGTGGAAGTTTTGTATAGCACAGGCCTTCGTGTGTTCGAATTAGTCAATGCAAAGTTAAGTGACTTGAATGAGGAGTTAACATCTCTTAAAGTGATGGGAAAACGAAGGAAAGAAAGATTTGTTTTCATTGGACCTGAAGCAAGAGAAGCTCTCAAAGATTATTTGGAAGAACGTGGGAATAGTGGTCCCGATGAAATCTTTTTAAACCAACGTGGTGGAAAATTAACAACTCGTGGGATTCGTTATATTCTAGCGGAACGTAGGTCTGTGATGGGTATGGAAAAAGCAATTACTCCTCACAAGTTTAGACATACCTTTGCTACTGATTTATTGAATGCAGGTGCTGATATTCGCGCCGTACAAGAGTTACTTGGTCATTCTTCTTTGTCATCTACACAGGTGTATTTGAGTGTTTCGAGAGACCGATTGAAAGAAGTGTATCGAAATGCGCATCCGCATGCGAAGAAATGAGTTCGCGTGAATTTTGTATCCCCGCCCTGAATTGGGTGGGGTTCTAGACCCGCCACCCAATACGTCCTCTCTATCACACAAACTAATTTTAAGCAAAAGTATTCCTCGCTTATAAAATTTTAAATTTAATAAAGTTCATAGTTTTGCTTTTGCCTGGAAAACTAAGGTCTGATCCGATCTTACATTGAAATGGACGATACCTATTTTCTCCTAATACCACGCGGCATCGAAATGTTTTAGAAACAACAGTGGAATTAACTAGTGAAAAAAGTATCCTGAATCTATCAATTGGGAGACGACACAAATAACAAGCGCTATTTCTTAGTTGAAATTAAGGTTTTAGCATTCCAAATGGAGATTCCTACGTTCAGTCTGCACAAAGTTTGCAATCTGGTATGTATGCGAAATACGGAAGGACAAAATGTTCGTTAGCCTATTTTGGAAGAAACGATGGAATTCTCGTTTCTTCCATCCCCTCTTTAAAAATATGGCTATTTTATCCCAAGTGGAGTGATTGGCCTGTCTGGGTGTATTCAGGATTGGTAAGAATACGAATCGTACTTTTTGTCATAAAATCAGCGATAAAAATAAAAAATTCCTAGCATTTAAATCCATTCGTATATTAGAAAATTTCTAAATTATTGATTGAATTTAAAATTCAATCGACCATTATTTGGAGTTCTGTATTTTTTCTTCGATTTTGATCAAAAATACAAAAGGATGAATGATGACCCTCATAGCAGACAAATCCATCTTACTTGTAGAAGATGAAGCTATTTTAGCTCTCTATGAAAAGAACCAATTGGAGCAAGGTGGTTACAAGGTAACACATGTTCCTAGTGGTGAAAATGCAATTCAATTGGTGATCAAAGATGATAATCCTTTTGATTTGATTCTTATGGACATTGATTTGGGCAAAGGGTTGGATGGAACGGAAACTGCCACTCATATCCTCAATCATAGAGAAATCCCAATTGTTTTTTTATCTTCCCATACGGAAAGGGAAATCGTTAAAAAAACAGAGAGTATCACTTCCTATGGCTATGTAGTGAAAAATTCTGGATTCACTGTATTAGATGCATCTATCAAAATGGCATTCAAACTTTTTGAGGCCAATGAACTTACAAAAAGTAAAAAAGAACATTTAGAGACCGTGTTACACTCGATTGGTGACGGAGTGATCGCAACTGACAGGGATGGCAAGGTAATCAGGATCAATCCAGTTGCTGAAAAATTGACAGGTTGGAGTCATGAAGATGGATTTGGACGTGAGATCAATGAAGTCTTTAATATCATCAATGTCAAAACACGCCAAAAAGTTGAAAATCCAGTTGAGATTGTACTAAAAACAAATTCAGTTGTCGCTTTAGCAAACCATACGGTATTAATTGCTAAAAATGGAACAGAATTCCAAATTTCTGACTCAGGTTCTCCTATCAAAGATCTAAATGGTGATACAAAAGGTGTTGTTTTAGTTTTTCGAGACATCACTGCTGAATATAATGTGCAAAGTCAAATCGCCAAACAAGCAAATATGTTGGATAATGTATTGGATGCGGTGATAGGAACTGATTTTACGCAAAAAATCAATTATTGGAATAAGGCCGCTGAAAAAATTTTCCTTTGGAAAGCGGAAGAAGTTTATGGGAAAAATATTTTAGAGATACTAAAAACTAAGTATGATACTTTCTCACACCAACAAGTGATCGAAAAAGTCAATTTAGAAGGAAGTTTCATTGGAGAAGTAGTCCAGGAAGCAAAAGATGGAAGTGCCAGAAATATAGAAATTAATTTAGTACTATTGAACGATGAATCGGATCTTCCGATAGGTTATATATTTGTTGCAAGGGATATTTCTGATCGTTTAAAAGCACTCAAACAAATCCTCGAATCAGAAGCAAAATTAACTCAGATCATTGATTCAGCGATGGATGCTATCATCAGTATCGATAATTCAAAAAAAATTGTTTTGTTCAATGGAGCAGCAGAAAAAATGTTCGGTTATGAATCGAAAGAGATCATGGGAAAACCTTTAGACCAACTCATTCCAGAAAATTTTCGAAAACAACATGATAAACATATTGATCAGTTTGGTAAAACTGGTGTTAGCAGAAGGGCGATGGGAGCATTGGGTCAAATTAGTGGACTTCGATTCAATGGCGAAGAATTTCCAATTGAAGCTTCTATTTCCCAGATATCTGTAAATGGCGAAGCATTATATACTGTAATTTTAAGAGACGTTAGTGTAAGGACTATATCCGAATCCAGAATCCAGAGATTGTTACACGAAAAAGAAAACATCCTAAAGGAAATACATCATCGTGTAAAAAATAATATGAGTTCTTTGTTTACCTTACTTACCTTACAAGCAAAGTCACAAGATAATTCGGTCCAAACAATTCTTTATGAAGCTGCTGGTAGAATCAAAAGTATGATTGTATTGTATGATAAACTCTATCATTCAGAAACAGACAATAGTGTCTCCATTCAGGATTATTTTCCTTCTATCTGTACGGAAATTGTTTCAATTTTTCCTAAGAATGTGGAAGTGAAACTTGATATACTACAAGATACGATCGAGTTAAATGCAAAATTACTATCTTCTGTTGGAATCATTTTAAATGAACTGATTACAAATTCAATGAAACATGCTTTTGCAGAAACTTCAATGCCTGAAATTCAACTCAGAATTTTTAAATCACAGAATCTATTGTTTTTGGAATACTCTGATAATGGCGCAGGTATCCCTGAATCTATTTCATTTCAGAACACTCCTGGTTTTGGTTTACAATTGATTGGAATGCTTGTAGAACAAATTGAAGGAAAAATTCACATTGAAAGGAACAATTTTCCTAAGTTTGTATTAGAGCTTAAAATTTAAATTCTTACTTTTTTGGAAAATCATTTAGAATATTAGTTTACCTTCTATAGGATTCTACTTCTATTCATTCATGGGCAAACTTCAATTTTTTGTCGTCTTATGTTATGCAATTCCTGTTTTAGTAATCCTATTTCCAATTGGTCTGACTTTTTCTTATCTATTTAAGATAACAAAACTGGATCGATGGTCTAACCGAATTAACAATTTTTTAGGATATTTTTGGTATCGTTCTTTTTTCATCTTAACTGGTCGAAAACTTGATTTTTCACAAGGAAATTGGAATCCAAATGGGAACAATCGTTTTCTCATTTGTAACCATACGAATGCATTAGAAGTACCGTTAATTGTTTCGTTACCTTATCTCACCAAATCGAAAGATGTTCGTCTCTCATACTTAGGTGGTGATATCATTCAAAGGTATAAAATCATTCCACTCATGATGCATAAAACAATCGTGGAAGCTGTTATTTATTCCGAGAGAAAACCAAATTTTCGAAATTTTAAAACTGATGTTCTACGTGTTTTAAAAACTAGATCCATTTTTTTATATCCAGAAGGGGAACGAACGTTCACGGAGGATATCCAACCATTCCAAACTGGTGTGATGAAAATTGCTTATAAATTCAATATTGACTTAGATGTGTTTGTCGTCAGTGGTTTTATGGGGTATTCCAATTTGCAAGAATACCAACACCTAACAAAATCAAAAACGATATACTTCCATTTTTGTGGTTCGATATTAGCAAAAGATTATCCAACCTTTGAAGAATATCTTGCTAAGGCCGAAACCTTGATGAAAGAAAAAAAACAAATTTTGGAAACAAAGGAAAAAAAATTTATCCTCCAAAATTAAAATGTCTGGTTTCCTAAGAGATCGGGAAACCTAACATTGTTGGGCCATTTCCTGCTCAAATGATAAGTTTTTGCTTAATCCTTATTTTTACATGTGATGAAAAATGATAGCATCTGCATTTTTTCACTTTTTTGGAATGCCCAGATCAAAAATTCTAGTCTCAGAATTTTCTCTACAATTACAAGTGGGTGACTTTTGGTGATGAGTAACATTCGTTTCGCACGAATCAAAGAATATTTTCCTTTTATGGTTCGTTGGTCACTCATCATCCTTGCGATTGCTGGAATTGTGGGAAGTATCTCTGCTTTCTTTTTACATGCTTTAGAATTTGTCTCCGAGGTAAGAGAAAACAACATTCAACTTTTATACTTTTTACCATTGGCCGGTTTTATCATTGGTTGGATTTACCATCATTTCGGTTCAAACATTAATAAAGGAAACAATCTACTCTTAGAGGAAATCCATTCGCCAAGTTCAGTGATCCCCATTCGGATGACTCCATTTGTTTTATTTGGGACTCTCATCACGCATTTATTCGGTGGATCAGCGGGTAGGGAAGGGACCGCAGTCCAAATGGGAGGATCCATTGCCCACCAATTGGTTCGGATCATCCCTATGACTCGGAAGGAACAAGAGAGCCTAATCATTTTAGGTATGAGTGCTGGTTTTTCTGCTGTATTTGGTACACCGGTCGCCGCTGCCATTTTTTCCATTGAAGTGATTTTGGTTGGTTCCTATCGTTGGAAACTTTTTTTCCCTTCCCTCATCACTGCGTGGTTATCACACCAAGTTTGTTTGGCTTGGAAAGTAACTCATTCCCTCTTTCCGAATGTTTCCTTTGATTGGAATTTTACATCCTTAGTAAGTATCTTTTTGCTTGCGATTGTTTCTGGTTTTGTGGCCAAGAGTTTCATTCATCTCCTCCATTTATTTTCTTCCTTTGGAAAAAGATGGATTTTCTACCCTCCGATTCGGCCTATCTTTGGGGGTATCCTCTTAGTTGGATTTTTTGTGTTTGGCTTGAGTTTGGATTATTTTGGGCTCGGTGTAAAAACCATTCAAAACGCATTTGTGGAATCATTACCAAAGGACTCCTTTCTTTGGAAACTCCTCTTAACTACCATTACCATTGGCTTTGGATTTAAAGGAGGTGAAGTAACTCCCCTTTTTTTCATAGGCGCTACACTTGGAAATTTATTTGCTTCACTTGATCCGATCCATCTCGCATTATTTGCGAGTGTTGGATTTATCTCTGTTTTTTCAGGAGCAACCAATACACCTTTGGCATGTGCCATTATGGGGATGGAATTATTTGGTTATGAATGTGGGATTCTCTATTTGGTCGTAACGCAGATTGCCTTCATCTTCTCAGGCCACGCTAGCATCTATTCCTCTCAAATCATCGCCAAACGGAAATTATTTCAATCCGAAAAGGATGTTGGAAAGCGAATTTCGGATTTGTAAATTCACTTTTTTTTAAAAATGTTTTACCTTTTTTGAGAATGTGCCTACTTTGATATGTTAAATCTCACAGAGCCACATTCGGAAACACATATGAAAAAATTAGTTATACTTTTCCTTCTCACTCTTACTTTCTCCCAATGCGAGAAATTTTCTTTTGGGCAAAAAGATTCAAAAGATGAAACTGCTGGTGCAGTTGTTACCTTTTTACAAGGCCAAGTGGTCCTGATGAAGGAAGGTAAGGAAACGTTTGCAAACCTAGGTGATGTGGTAAAACCTGGTGATCGGATTTTATCAAAACTAGGGAAAGTGGACTTACAAACCTACCGTGGTGAAGTCATTCGGATCAAAGAAAATTCCGATGTATTATTTCGAGATTTAGCAGGTGATAAACAACCGAATACCGAGCTCTTTATCTTGGCAGGAAACCTCTTAGTCAAATCTGTTAAATTAAAAGCGAATCAAAATTTATCCATCTCATCTCCAACCATGGTGGCGGGTGTTAGAGGAACTATCTTTTCCTTTGAATTGGAAAAAGGTTCCGTTCCAAAAGTAAAAGTATACGAAGGGGCAGTTGCTGTTGCCTTTAAGACAGGTCCAAAACTAGTGGAACTGAATGATGGTCTTTCCAAAGAAAACTATGACCAATTGGTGAAAACCTTAGAAGAAAATGAAATTGTCCTTGAATCAGGTGAAACCATGGAAGTGAATCCTTCCCTAAATGAAATGGTTTATATCATCAACGCAAAAATGGCAGCCTCTTCCATCACAAAAGATGAGTTAGCTGGATTGACAGATTTATATAAAGGGATTTCAAAAGTTGAAAGTCCAGTGACTCCAAAAGAAAAAGCGGAAGCAGAGACCCTTGTTGCGATTGATAATTCACTTGTGCAAAAACAAGTGGAAAACAAAGCAGAAAACCAAGCCGTTACCCAAGAAATTGTGGAAAACATTGAAAAAGAACATGAGAGCAAACGTAACGAAGCGTTGACTAACATCACGACAGAAGCAGAGAAAATGGGCCTTCAAAACGAAGAAGACATCCAAAATCATTACAGTGTCTTAGAAACGATCCATAAATCAAATGGTGAAGTTTTATCGGGTGCAGTGGTGGCTCAGTTAGGTGATATTTTTATCGTGCATTCCACCAAAGGAGTTTTCCAACTAAAAGTGGATGATATTGAATACGTAGAATATAAAAATTTCAAAGTGCTAACAAAAACCAAAAAATAATCCCACAATCAAAGTCACGATTCCTCTGAAAAGAGGGTCGTGCATTATGTATCTTGCCTCTTTCAATCGGAAAACGCTGTTTATTTAGGCAGGAAATTTCCAAATCAATTACGCGAAACAATTTACAAAAATTTCCAAACACATAAGATCGATCCCTATGAGTATACGCCAGAGGGTTTCTCTTTTCATTGCTGGAATTTTATTTGTGGGATTTACGATCCTGACGTCGTTTCAGATCTACAGAACAATCACTGACCTTCGCTTAGAAATCCAAGAAAATGCAAAAATCACATCCGAAAAATGGTCCTTTCAAATCCAAGAACACTTGAATGCGATGATGGGAGTCATTCGTGGTTATCGATTTGCATTGTTTTATGCTTCACCTCCTAGGGAATCAATGGTGAGTAGCCTTCGTGAAATTTTAGAAAGGAATGATAATATTTTTGGAATTTGGCTTTGTTACGAACCAAATGCCTATGAAGGACGGGATGCGGCCTTTGTTTCGAAACCTGGCCATGATAAAACGGGAAGATTCATTCCCTATCTCCATCACACTCCCGATGGAAAAATTAATTTTGAACCTCTGGTTGATTATGATAATCCAAATGGTGCAGGTGATTTTTATCTTCAGGTAAAAAAGACCAATAAAGCCAAAGTTTTTGGTCCCTATGAATACCTTGCAGGAGGGAAAAAAATCCAAATGATTTCTTTGGTTGTGCCTATTTATCCAAAGGGAAAATTTTTAGGTGCAGCAGGAATTGATTTAGATATTGGAACTCTTCAGGAAAAAATTGGGGACAACCGGCCTTTTCGTGGTCAGGGATATATCTCTTTTATTTCGGATAACGGAACTTATGTGATGTATGGACAAGACAAAGAGAAACTTGGGAAAAAAATTCAAAATCCAGAACATCTCAAAATTTATTTAGAAAAATTGAAATTAGGAGAAATGTTTACCATCCAACATGATGGATACACAGATTATTTTACTCCATTTCATATTGGAAAAGATCCACAATTTTGGGCATTACAGGTGAGTATTCCTGATTCAATTCTCACAGAACAAGTGACAAAAGTGATCATTAGTTCTGTGACAATCTCATTACTCATTCTTTTTGTTGTATTGTTTTTCTTAAATTTTGTGTTTAAAAATTTGATCAGTAACCGCTTAAACAAAGCAATTCAATTTTCCTCACAAATTGCAAGTGGTAATCTATCAACATCTGCTGACGAAATCAATACTGATGAAATAGGTAGTTTGTTAGATTCGATGAATCAGATGAGAAATAGTTTGGTCTCTATCATTGGAGATATTAAACAAACAGTCGAAAAATTGGGTAACCAATCAAAACAAATGGCATCAACTTCACAAAACTTATCAGATATATCTCAAACACAGGCAAGTGCTGCGGAAGAATCTTCTGCTGCAGTAGAAGAATTGTCTGCTTCGGCTGATAATGTTGGCAAATCAATGGAAGAAGCTGTTCTTAAGACGAAAGAAATTGATAAGTCCGTTTTAACACTTAGGGAAGAAGTACAAAACATCAACAAAGAGATGGAATACTTAGCTAAGTTTGCATCGGAATCACGAGAACACGCTCTGGTTGGTGAAACTGCAATGAACGATTCTACAAAAGCTATGGAAGACATTGGTGAAAAAGCGGAACGAATCAGTGAAGTATTGGATATCATTACTGAAATCTCAGAAAAAACTAATTTATTAGCACTCAATGCTGCAATCGAAGCAGCAAGGGCAGGGGATGCAGGACGCGGATTTGCTGTGGTAGCAGAAGAAATTGGAAAACTTGCGTTACAAACAGGTACATCCGTGAAAGAAATTGGAGATTTAGTGATTTCTACAAATTCAGCTGTGGAAAATGGAAACCAAAAAGTAACGGAAGCCGCTCAAGTATTAAATTTATTGAATAACAGAGTAAAAGAATTTGAAACATCCGCAAAGCGAGTGTTAAATTCAGTTCTTTTGCAGGAAAATAATGCAAAAGACATTGCACAAAATTCAAATTTACTGACAAACTTAAATTTACAAATTGAAGAAGCAGTGTTTGAACAAAAAAGGGCAACTGAAGAAATTTCCAAAACGATTATTAGTATATCCAATGGTACTCAAGATGTTGCCTCAGGTTCCGACCAACTAACCATTGTTTCTGCTGAAATTGCCTCGCAAGCCTCTTACCTTTCCACTCAGGTAGAGAAATTCAAATTGAAGTAAAAAAAAAGCCCACTTTAAGTGGGCCTTTTTGGAAAAATCTCTATTTAGATTTAAAAATCTATTTTGAGAAAAATCTTTTTTCTACTTCATCTGGAAGTTTTTGTCCTGTGAGTTTTGCTCTTTGGACTAATTCCCAGAAATAACGGTAAGTTGCTCGGTCATGAAGATCTCCATCATGTTGGATTGGTCCCCAATCAGCATCTTGTGCTTTGATAAGAATATCACAAGCAGTTTGAGTTTCAGCAAAGTTAGGTGCCATCGCATCTAAAATTGATTGGATTTGTGCTGGATAAATGGACCACATACGTAAGAAACCAAATTCATCATGAGCACGTTTTGCATCTTGGTACGTTTGGTAAGTGTTTTTTAAATCCAACGTGACATTGTGTGCAGGGATTACACCATTCATAAGAGCGGCAGCGACCATAGATGATTTCGCACGTCTTAACAATTCATGATCAAACTGACCTGGTGACTTCATACATGAAGCAGGAATTGCACCATGGTGACCAGAGATAAAATCCATAAGTCCGAAATCCAAAACTTGTAACCATGGAAGGCTTGCGATTTCAAATACATCGTTCAATGCACCGTGAGTTTCGATTAATACGTGAATTGGAATTTCTCTTTTGATTCCAGCTTTTTTGCAAGCATCTTGGATGTAAGTGATTTGTTCTTTCACTTGGCTTGCTTTTGTTGGTTTTGGAATTGTGATATAAGCGATTACGTTTCCTGCACCTGGAACGATGATATCAATATCACCTCTCCAATGTTCGTTGGTATAGTCATGAATACGAACACCACTCATTTTGTGTTTGTTGAGTTCAGAGTTTTGAATGCGAACAATCATTTCTGCGTGTTCTTTTTCTTTCCCTGTTTGAGCACCGTCTTCACAGTCCATCGTGATGTCGAAAAGTCCGCCAAGTTTGTTTTGTAACTCGAGAGCTTTTGTGATGAGTTTTTCAGATCCAGCGAAGTGTTCACAAGCAGGGATGATAGGGAAAGGTTTTTCTCCTGCAAAGAGAGCTGATTGCGGGTGAGTCAGTGCCATTTAGTATACCTTTTTCGGATTTTTTTACCAAGTTTTGTGAATTTTGCCTGTCGTCCAGGATTTAATGGCAAAATCCGAACTGCTCTAAGTCCCATGAAACCATTATAGTAAAGTTACATGGGAGGTAATTCTCGCACCGTTCAGAACTTTCTGGGCGAACCCTTTGTGCCAAAGGGCCGGGCCAGTCCGGGCTCCGCCTCGCGGCTCCGGTCGAAAATCGACTTCCCCTTCCTGTCCCTTTCGCAAATCTGGAAATTGATTTGGATCCAAACGATATTTACACTCCTCCTGGCGGACCACCACCGACCAATCCCAATGTAAAACATCTCTTCGAAAAATGGGGAGAGACAAACATCCGCCAGTTAGTTTCCGATTTTTATGATCTGATCCGTACCTCAGAGATTCGTTGGATGTTCAAAGGAGATTGGGATTTGGCAAAAGAGAAACAAGCAGACTTTTTGATTCAGGTGTTAGGTGGTCCGAGTTATTATTTAGAAAAATGGGGTCCTGCAAGGATGAGGATGCGCCATTTTGTTTTTCCCATCTCAGAAAAAGAAAGGACAACCTGGTTCCAATGTTATGATGAGGCCTTACAAAAATTTGATTTTGATCACGATGACAAAATCGACTTTCTTTATTTTCTCGATGGTTTTAGTGGTTGGATGGTGAATCGAAAAGAGCCACCATGGGAAAAGTATTCAGAATCAGGAACCAAAGAGTAGGTGTAGAATCCAAATTCTCACATTCTCTAAAAATTGAAACTCAATGTAATTACAAAAATTCAGTAGATTTATATCACAAATAAGAGTGCTTTTTTGACTAACCGATTAGTTATGATTTTCTAAAAGTTTTAAAATGACAGCTTTTTGTGCATCGAGTCTATTTTCGGCTTGAGTGAAAATAATTGATCGATCACTTTCTACCATTTCTCTAGTGATTTCATAACCTGCGTGGATCGGCATGTCGTGCATCACTTTGGCTTTCGTGTGTTTCATAAGTGCTGTGTTCACTTGGTAAGGCATCATCATTTGGATCCGTTCTTCTTTTTCTTTTTGAAACTTTGGATCGTTAAAGAATTCCATATCCACCCATGTATCCGTGTATACATAATCAGCATGAGATACTGCTTTTTTTACATCCATTTCCCATGAAACAGTGCCTTTTTTTTCTGCTCTTTCCATTGCATTTGTAACAATGGATTCTTTTGAAGCAATTGGTGTAACAAGGATTAAATGAATGCCAAGCGCAGCCGTAATCTCTACAAGTGAATTGGCTACATTATTATGAACTCCAATGTAACATAAGGTTTTCTTTTTCCAGTCATTGGGAGAGTCCATTACAATTGTTAGGATATCTGCTAAGGATTGACAAGGATGAAACAAATTACAACAGCCATTGATAACAGGGACAGTAGACCCCGATTTTAACACTAACAAATCTTCATGTTTTTTTAAACGTGCCATAATGATGGCAACATTACTTGAGAGATATCTTCCTTCAAAATCGATATCAGACAGTAAAAAATTGGATGCCATCCAATCTAAGAAAATTGCATGCCCACCAAGTTCAGTCATACCAGCTTCGAAAGATACTCTGGTTCTCGTGGATGTTTTTTGGAACAACATTGCGAGAGAACGTCCAGACATATGCCCTGAAAAGTACACCCGATTTTTCTTTACATACACTGCAAAGTCGAGTAACTCTTGGATTTCTCCATCGGACCAATCTTGCCAGGATATCAAATGTTTCACTTGGGACATAGCTTCCTTACAAGTATCGGATTGTATAGTTCCTAAATCGAGAGGAAAGTCTTCCGATTGGAACGAAGAAATCGTTTTTTTATGCTGCTGATTCCGCCATTGATCTTGCGATGATAAAATTGGGTAAAATTAACTCCTCGGCAAATTTGATCCCAAATTGGATACCATCGTCAGTTTCTTTCATCCAAGCGATTTTTCCTCTGAATGTTATTCGAGACCGTGTTAAATCACTTTCAATGACCCCGGTTACCTGATCTTTTTCATTTAATCCAATTTCGTGTTGGATCCAACTACTGACTCCAAGCTCAGAGATATTACCTATTTTCGTGACTAGAAATTCTGGTTTTTCATTGATTGAAAATAATTTTAAGACTAGGTCATCCCATTCGATCGATGGTATTCTTTCTGTTCTTCTCGTATTTAACATATCAAGCCCCCTAACGATTGTACAGACACTATTTTGCAAAAATCGTGCCAAGAGGCTCTGGTTTGAATTCAGTGAAGTTTCCATCGATAAGGCACGACTATGCCATTCATTTGCCTTTGAATGCCGTTTCCATTAGCATCCTTTCTGAATGATAAGAGGTAAAATGCCTCTATTTTACGAAGTTTTTAGCGCGGAAGCTCGGGTTTCACTCGTACTTTTGATTTTATGGAGGATAAATCTCACTTGCCCAGATAATTGATTTCTCGGTATATAGCCGATAGAGGAAAGACATGCTTAAACAAATACTTACACCTTTTCTAATGACAGCTCTACTCTTTTCTTTGGTCTTTTGTGGTCCTTCAGAAGAAACAAAAGAAATCCAAGGAAAAGCGAAACAAATCATTGGTGCTTTACCAGAAAAAATGCCAGGATCTGAAAATGATTCTGAAAAACTCATTTCACTCGGTAAAAAACTTTATTTTGAGAAAAAACTTTCGATGAATGAATCTCAGTCCTGTAACTCCTGTCACAATATTGAAGGAAAATCCGCAGGTGTAGACAATCTTCCCACATCTCCTGGTGCATTCGGCAAAAATGGGGATCGGAATTCACCAACAGTGTTAAATGCTGGATTTCACTTTGTCCAATTTTGGGACGGAAGAGCTGCGGATCTAAAAGCACAAGCCAAAGGTCCTATTTTGAATCCAGTTGAAATGGCAATGCCATCCGAAAAAGAAGTACTCAAACGAATAAATGAAGATGCTGAATATCCAAAATTATTTGCGGAAGCTTTCCCTAATGATAAAGCTCCTGTAACCTATGATAATCTTGCTGGAGCAATTGCTGCATTTGAAAGAACGCTTGTGACTCCTTCCAGATTTGATGACTTTGTGAAGGGAGATTTTAAGGCAATGAGCAAAGCGGAACAAGAAGGGTTTAAGAGTTTTCTTGCTGCTGGTTGTACATCTTGCCACTCTGGAAATTTACTTGGCGGGAATTCTTACAGAAAAGTCGGTTTAGTAAATGAATACAAAACTGAAGATTTGGGTCGTTTTAATGTTACCAAAAAACCTGAAGATAAATTTGTTTTTAAGGTTCCCAGTTTGAGAAACATCACGCTCACAGGGCCTTATTTCCATGATGGAAAAATCGCAACGATTGAAGAAGCTGTTCAAAAAATGGCTTACCACCAATTAGGAATTAATCTTTCTGAAGAAGAAACAAAAAAGATTGTATTGTTTTTAGGAACTTTGGCAGATAAAAATCGAGCAAATTAGTCGTTTTTCTGAAGATGGTCCCTGATCCCCGAAAGTAATTCGAGGGATCTTAGGGTCCATTTTTCTAATGCCCGGTAACGCAGTGCCATGGGGATTGGTTTTAAATAGTTTTTGAAATCCTTTGAACCAAGAGTTTTAAGTACAGTCACCATTTGGCAGGCAATCACGCGTAAAGTTGGGTCGAATTCGGCATGACCAAATTCCAATTGTAACGCATCGGTGATCCGCTTTTCATAATTTTCCCATAACTGAAGATACCTTTGCTCCAAAGCAGGGTCATCCATCCAAGTGTGAAATCCAGGTAATGATTCAATGAGTTGGTCAGGGTCGATTGACTGTATGAGTGACCAAATAAATTCTTGGTATGCATCAAAAACTGACTGATTTTCCTTTCGGGATAAAATGCTAAGGATGAGCTGGTCACAAAATTGGACTTCATCTCGAAAGGCTAATTCTTCCTTCGCTCCAAAGTAATTAAAGATTGTTTTTACCGAGACATCGGCTTCATCTGCTATTTCAGGCAGGGTGACCTGAGAGAATCCCTTTTTTTGGAATAATTGTTTTGCAACGGAAAGAATCATTTCTTCGGTATTTTGCTTTTTACGGATTCGCAGTGGCAATCGGTTCAATGTCATCTTGTCCATAGTTACTCGCTGGTTCAGTTTGGTCTTAAAAAACCTTCTTTTCTGCGGGAATCAGAGAAAAATGTTATAATATCAGTTCCAGAATCTAATTGCTGGATCAAAATTCCAATATTTGAAAACGAAGAATAGAAAATTCGGATTTATTATTACCTTAAACATAAATTTACTACGAGCGAATTATTACTGTCATGTTATTTTTACATTCAATGTAATATTTCACATTAATTCATTTAATTCGAAAAAACGATCTTAGATTCCATGTAAAGTGAAAAAGATTTCTGATTTAAAGACGTAAAGTTATTGATAACCAATAATGAGCGTTTTTGGGTTTGGGGACTTATGGAAACTGAAAACTGGAAACTGATTACGTCATTTCAGCGTATCTACGATCCAAAGGCAAGTTTTCGATTGGTTGGACCTTTAAAATTTGGTATTCAACCAGATACATAGAAAATAATTAGAATATGTCCCATACATATCGTGATCAATTATTTTCATGGATGAAGAACCACGTGTATCGTTTTTCCGAAACACCTTTTCGCTTAGCGAGTGGATTGGAATCTCAACATTATTTTAATTGTAAAGAAGTAACTCTCCATCCAGAGCGATTAGCAATTATCGCAGACTGTTTCATCGAAGAAATTATTCCAAAATTAAATGTAGAATTCCAAGCAATTGGGGGCCTTACACTAGGTGCCGACCCCATAGCCTATGCTATTTCTTTAGCTTATGGAAAGAGGGGTAAAACGATTTTTCCTCTCGTTGTAAGAAAGGAGTCAAAAGGTCATGGAACCGGACAACAAATCGAAGGGTTCTGGAAAGAAGTGAAATCTTGTTTGGTTGTTGATGATGTGATCACCACTGGAGGATCCACTTTAAAAGCTGTTAAAGTATTGAGGGATGCTGGAATTACCGTGACAAATGGAATTTGTATCCTCGATCGAGAGGAAGGTGGAAGGGAAAATTTAGAGAAAGAACATGTTTCCATGTCTTCCATTTTTAAGAAGAGTGAGTTTTTCTAATGAGTGAAAAAAAAACATATCTATATGATGTAACTTATTTTCGAAAAAAACTACTGACCCGCACTTGGACCATCGTGGTACTTTTTCTCATATTTGTTGTTTATAATAGTCTTCAAATTCCAGTCGAGGGACGAACACAGTTTTTCACTTTATTTGTACCACTTCTTGGTCTTTTCTTTTGGTTTCTTCGAAGGAATTATTTGAAACAAATTGAAATTCTATCTAGTGGAAAAGTTGAGATAGAAGGCGGATTACTGAAGCAATTTGATTCAAATGGAAATTGTGCATCAGTTCGTATTAAAGATTTAGAGAAAATTATTTTAGATAAGTTTCGTGGTTATGATCGTGTTGTTTTAGAAACGAAGGAAAAAATCCACCCCATTGTTAATATTAAAAATCGAGAGGAATTCATTTCTCTCCTAGAAAATATCTCAGGAATTAAAAGAGAAGAAGATTTAACAGAAGATAGTTTGTGGAATCGAAAAACCCCTATTTATTTTATTCCAAGTATAGTTATTCTCGTGATGCTTTATATTCCTCAAGTAAAAGTTAATTTTCCGATTTTGAATCCAGAGTTTCTTGGGTTGTTCTTAAATGTAAATTTGATTATATACTTATTGTATGCTCCAGAAAAGGAAAATCATATCGATAGTAAGTTTTCTTTAAAACGAAGGTTGATTTTTATAAGTTTGGTTGTCTTCTTTTTTCAGGTATACACTCAGCTTGATAAAGTAGGTTGGTTTAAGAGTTAATTGGTGATCCACTTATAATCATTGTTTTGGACTTACTCCTTGGCGAATCATGTTTAATTTAGCTTGGGCATAACGCCTGAGCTCAACCATTTCGTTGGCATATCGTTTCAATAGATTGTCTTGTTCCATTCTACTTTCCATTAATTGGATTGTATCTCTGACATATTTGATGTCTTTCTCTTCCTTTAGTTTTCCACTTTGAATTAATTTTTTTACAATATCAAATTCATACTTTCTGAAATGGACTCTAAGTAAAAATTCGGTGGAAAAGTTTTCTTTTGCTTTGACCCAATTTGAATCAATTTTCTCTTTTGGGGCTTGGTCCTTTAATTGGTCAATAGCCCTTTTGGTTGGATCATTCTCTCTAAAGTTTGCATTATTTGCTAATTCCTCTGCAACCAATACTTCGTCTTTATATATTTCTTGAAGTTTGTTTCGTCTCCACTGGTCAGTATATTCGTAACTCTGAGCAGTCAACATCCGTTGGAATTCTTCCAACATCACTGATAGGTTGATCGAGCGACCTAAAGGAGTGTTATTAAATTCTTTTATTTTTGGAAACAGTTCTCTAGTGATCTGAAACGCAGATTTCCTTTTGTAATTACTGGCTTCATAAAGTTTTTCTAGCGACTCTTCCGCATGTTTTTTTAGTTCATTCAAAATGAATGGTTCTGCAAATACGTAAGCATCTTCACCATATACAAACAAATTAGGGTCTGGTGATACAATAGATACTATGAATATATAGTGGCTATCTCTTAGGGAAGTTAAAAGTTTTCTGATATCTTCTTCGGTGCGAGCAAGTTGGGATGACCAAACTCTTAAATGTGTATCGGAAGTAGGAATTTTTTCACGAGATTCTAAGTTCTCCTTTCGAATCATGTCTGCAAGATCCAAACAAACCTTAATACTTCCCGCCATGTCTTAAAATTATGTAAGGTATATTTTTGGTAAAGAATTATTCGTAATTCAACTCATTTGAAATCCTCATTCTGTATACAAAATAAAAAGGAATAATTGTAATTAGGGTTGCATATAAAAGTATTAAGATCGGTAGATTTGCTACAAAGTGCACTGGGAATGTAAATATCAAATTCCATCCGAATGCATTTTGATTGATGCCAAATATCACAATTGGTGAGAGGATTAGGCTATTGAATATTCCAGAAGTAATGCCCGCTGTTAATAGAAAAATAGTTTGGTAAAATAATAATAAAAATATCTGTAAGAAATTCATTCCGATCGCCTTTAAACCGGCTAGAATTCTGGATTTTTCTTTTACATAATAAAAAATTGATGTAGCTAAAGATAAAAGAGAAATTAAAATCGCTGTCAGTTTTAATGAATCTAGTACGGAAAAAACTCGATTCATTCCCATTAGATACAAATCTTCCAGTTTTTTCTGGTCTAAGTAGATGAGTTCGTTTTTGATCGCAAGTTCTTCGATTGTTTTTACAGCTTCATCTTTTTTCGATAAATTGGAAATTGTTATTCGGATAGAATTCAATTCTTGGATTGGAAATAACGATTTGTATAAGGAATAATCCATAATAATCGTTCCTCTTTCGGAGAAAAAATTTTCTTTTTCGTTTTGAACTCTAAGATTTACGTCACCTTTATAAGGAGTGCTGATTTTTAATAAATCACCTTTGCAGATTTTCTCAAGATAACATAAGTTTTTTGAAACAAAAATTTCATCCTTATTTTCATTCTCTCGAAATTTTAAAACATGTAGTGTGAAGTAATTACCATTAACTATGAATTTTGAATTAATAAAAAATGGTTCAACATCGCTAAATAAATTAGCGTTTTTAAGTTTGTCTAAAAGGTTGATTGGAACTCCAGGCTCACCTGAATTCAATTTTTTTTCATTTATTAGTGAAAAATCAGATTGGTTCTCTTCATGAATCCATCGTTTTAGCGAACTTTCATAACTTAAAGTTAAACTGGATAAAGTGAAAACTAAAGATGTTGCTAACATGACTGTAGAAATAGTTAAACCATTTTTCCATGATTCCATTTCAATTTCTTTAATTGCCAAAATGAAACTAGGAGATAAATTGAACTTATCTGAAAATTTAGAAATCCCTTTCACTATGATCGGGATGGATACGTAATTAATCAAAATAAAGCCAAGTATCACAAAGGATACACCGATTAGGCCTGGTAGAATTTGTTTTTGGATCTTTAAGCACCCAATGATGATTCCTGTAAATATGAAAAGAAATGATATGATCCACTTAACTTGAAAATTATTGTTTGGATTTCTTGTTGGTTCATTTCTATCTTTTAGCATTTCGATAGGAAATATGTTATAAGCCTTTATTGCATTGAATAAAGCACTTAAGATTGAGCCAGCGATGGATAGAAATATTCCGTAGAATAAAATCATAATTGGGAATTCTCTGTATGATTCTATTTGGGTAGAGTCGGTTATGGTATTCGATGTTTGGAAAAAATTAAAATTTGCTAAAGTGATCCCTAAAAAGGTTCCTATGATTCCGCCAACCAACCCTAAAAGTAATGCGAGAGTCATAAATAAGAGAAAATTGTTGAGACGGGTTCCGCCTATTGAAAGTAAAATTCCGAACTCAATTTTTCGAGATAAAAAGATTCCTGTATATATGTTCGAAACCATAAAAAAAGAAATAAGGACAGAAACAAGGGAAATGATTGTTAAATTTATTTTCAATGAACCAAGTGCGACCCCGGCTCTTTCTTTAATTTCATTGATTGATTCATACTTCCAATTTTGATTTCTAGGTAATTGAGATAAATTGACATTCGAAAATACGTTTTTTAAACTGTTATCGTTTATAATGTTAATAGCAGAATATGTATTTTTTAATCCGCATATTGATTGTAATCGTTCAATATCTGTTACAAAAAATAATCCATCACCTTCGATTGGTAAGATTTCATCTAGATTGATCGTTAGGATTTGATTACAAAGATGAATGGAAATTCGTGCGTTAGTAATTTTTGTTTTTTGCAGTAAAGATTTACTTATGAAATACTTTTGAAATATTTTTTGTTTATTTTGGTTGTTAGAGTGGGGACTAAATGTAATTAGATCCCGACCAATGATCGGTAGGCTGAGCGATTGATTGTCCTCGAGTATCGTATATCCTTTTATGAATAACTCTGGTTCGAGATGGAATGCTTCTGGCAAAATCGCATCCATGGAATAAAATGTATTCGTATCAACTTCATCTTGTGTTGAATTCGGCACATATCTCCCAATTAAATTTTGAGAATTGAAACCTATTGTTTGGTCAACTAAACTTTTTTCAGCTTTCCATCCATTGATTTGAGTACTGACAAATAATGCTATACCAAGTATGATGCTCACTAAATTGAAAAATACTTTGCTAAGATTGTTCTTTAAATAGCCGAAAATGAAGTATAAATATAAGTGAATCATTTTTTGATTAAATGTCCATCTAACATGCGATAGTTCGAGTTTCCGGTTTTTCCAATCCCTTCATTGTGCGTAACGATGAAAACTGTTATACCTAGATCAGATACACATTTTTGGAATAATTCTATTACCTGTTCGGAGGATTTTGAATCTAGGTTTCCAGTAGGTTCATCGCCAAAAATGATTTTCGGTTCATGAACAATAGATCTGGCAATCGATACTCTTTGTTTTTCGCCTCCTGACATTTCTTTTGGTGTAAAATTCCACCGATGGCTTAATCCAACTATGTCCAGAATTTCTTTAGATTTTTGCTCAGCGTATTTTTTAGGCTTTCCTGCTAAAAGGAGTGGAATCGAGACATTTTCCATAGCGTTGAGATATGGAAATAAATGAAAGAACTGAAAAACGATTCCGATTTGGTCCCTCCTATATCTCGTTAGTTTACCTTCCGTTGCATCGACCATTTCTTGTCCAAAAATTTGAACACTTCCTTCATCAGCAGTTTCGATGGCTGAAAGGATATTCAATAATGTAGATTTTCCACTCCCAGAAGGTCCCATAAGTGTAACGAATTGTTTAGCAGGTATTTGTAGGTGGATGTTCTGCAACACAGGAATCGTAAGAGAACCTTGTTTGTAGCTTTTCTTAAGATTTTTTACATCAACTGCATAATTCATTTTTGATTTACCAAGTTCATCGATTAATCTAGAACCACTTCCCATATATAGGACAGATGAAAACTCCATTTGGATCGGAAACGGTGCGGGGCAAATTAGATTTTAGATCCAATTTCAGGGATTCAAAGCATAGAAGTTTCTTTTTTATTATAATTCTAAAATCGCCTCTAGAATTCTAAGTTTTTTTTTCACTCAGTGAAAAAATTAAAAAATTCGTTTGTGGAGAGGGAGACGGTGTGACCTCTATTGGCTAAGAGGAATTTATACTCAATTTTTGGCGATCCTATATATTTTTACTCCAAGAGAACTTGGAAAACGATACTTTCACTCGTCTCAATTTAGTTTAGAATAACTCTTAAAAAATAAAATGATTCTCTATCCAAGATTTAAAGATTTGGTCAACCTATGTTAGAAGATAAACGTATATCGATTTTGAGATCTTTGGTTGTAGGGATTGCTGCCTTATCACCACTTCTTATTTTGATCATCAGTAACGAAGATATTTTATCTGTCGATTTCCCTATATTAGTTGGTCTTTTTATACAAGCATACATTGGTTTTTCTTCGTTTATGCTTGTTCAATCTTATGAACCCAAGGAGAAAAATAAGGTAACAATTGGTTATGCAGTTTTTTGGTCTGCTTTGGGTATTTGTTATATATCTGGTAAATCATTAATGATGCCAATAGCCCTTGAAATTACCTCATTTTCAACCATTCTGATTTATTCAGGTACTGAATACGGGAAAAAACAAATCGAGAGTTTAGGATCATTGCTTTTGGCTTCAGGCATATCCGCCTTATTTTTATCCGCATGGGTGATGTTACCCGATGGTGATATTACTGGTATTATCTTATTGTTAATCGGTCTTTTGATAAAATCTGGATTTTCTGGTTTTCATATTTGGTTGCCTAAGGTAAATGAAGGAGGGCCATCTCATGCACTTGGATCTTTTGCAGGTGTCTTGGAAATATTTCCTTTATTACTCTTTTATCGTTATGTTCTACCGAATCAACTGGACCCTATCATCTACCAAGTATTGTTTCCGTTAGCTGCCTTGGGTATATTTTTCGGAGGAATCACAAGTTTTTTTCACAAAGATCCTAAAATATCTCTAGCGTATAGTTCGATCGAATCCCTTAATTTTTTATGGTTATGTTTGATCATAACTGGGATGTTTCAGTTTTCTGGTGATATCGAATTAATGAACTTAAGTAATTCATTTAGGATTCTGTTTTTTCTGAGTTTATTTCATCATTCTTTCTCGAAAACCTTTCAACTTTTTTCAATTGGAATGGTTTCAAGACTTATCAACTCAAACAATAGTGATGAATTGAAGGGTATTGGTAGATTACTAGGTATATCTCCATTATTATTAGGAGCTGGAACTTTTAGTTATGCTGTATTACCAGGGACCTTAGGTTTTGTTTCGGAAGCTACATACTTTTATTTAAACGTAAGAATATTGGATCTACCGATCGGCCGTTCGGTTTTTTTATTACCTTCGATGATATTTATCTTCTTTGGTATCGTCCTAGGAGGATTTACACATATTAAATTATATTTGACTATGTTTTTGTCTATTCCTCGAAACAACATTAACTTACTTCCGTTTGGAAATTTGCAAAAACGTTGGTTATATATTTCTCTATCAAGCCTCGCATTGATGATTTATCTATTTCCATTAGGATTGCCATTTTTTATTGAGTTACCAATGTTGAAACCATTTGCTGATCTACATTTGATCAATTGGTTCTGGAATATATCCTTTGTATCTCTGGTTACAATTCTGTTCGTCTTCATTTTTTATTTTTATGATTATTGGAATCGAGTGAAAATCGCAAACTTTAAACGAAAAACATGGGATTGTGGTGGGGGTTATACGGGGCACGAACTATCTGTTCCTTCGACTGTATTTTCGAAACCTCTAAAAAATTCTTTGGGAAGATATTTTGTGAACAAAATGGGGGAGTCAATAGTTGATAATTTGATCATTAACTCTCTAACATTTATATTCAATTTTGGTACAAAATTAGTTTCTTCAACAAATGAATCAAAAGAAGAAGATATAAGTACATATTTAGCAATTTCTTCTATGTTTTTGATTTTCATTTTTTCATTACTGATATTTGGGGATTTTAAAGGATAACATCATGGAGACTTGCATTCATTTTGTTTACTTAGTCGTTTTGTTTATATGCCTTCCTTTTTTGTTAACAGGTATTTTCCGAAAAGTAAGAGCGTATGCACAAGGTAGGCGAGGACCAAGTGTCATTCAATTTTATTTGGAGATTTGTAAATCGTTTTTGAAACTACCTGTTGTAAACAATAACTTTTCTTCGATTTCAAAGTTGGCTCCGAGAATTGTCATTTATTCATCATTGATGATTTGGAGCATTGTTCTTTTTGAATGGGCTCCTTTTATCTTAATACCATTTTTTTTGGCCTTATATCGATTCGCTTATATTGGCTTTGCAATGGAAGGTGCTACTTCCTTTGGTGGTATGGCTTCGGGTAGAGAGATTTTATTGTCAGTGATGGTAGAGCCTACTTTTATCCTCATGATTCTCGCTGCGCAATCCCAGATCGAAATTTCAGAAACTCCTCAAGGAATATTAATTGGATTACTATTTTTAACATTAAGCTTTATTGCGATTCTTGCAGAATTGGCAAAACCACCATTTGATGATCCTCGAACTCACTTAGAGTTAACAATGGTTCATGAGGCAATGATTTTGGAAGCGTCTGGAAGACAGTTGGCATTTTTTGAATTAGCAAGTTCTATTAAACTTTGCGCATTACTAGTTTTTTTGGTCAAGTTAGCCTTAGAACATTCGAAACTATTTAAATCTAATTATTTGAATGGAATCAATCAGGAATTCCTGATTTTACCTGCAGTAGTTCTTTTGGCGATTTTGATAGGCTTCTGGGAAGCAAATAGTGTTCGAAGGAAATGGACCTGGATACCTGAATTTATGGGATTAACCTTTATTGCGATTTTGATCTTGGGGACACTTGTTAAACTTTCATAGGATAACACAATGATATACGATTTTGTTTATTTATTATTACTCTTGTCTGGGATTGTTGTATTAGTTGAAAATCGATTAAGTCGTATTATTTTATTTTTAAGTCTTCAAGGTTTTCTGCTGATATTTCCTGTGATCCAAACTCATGAAGGTGATTGGCAACATGCCATTTCATTAATTTTGTTAGTTGTACTTTTTAAAGGACTATTAACTCCTTGGATTTTAAACTGGACTGCGAATAAATCAAAAATGAATGAAAGTACCACACCTAGATTTGGTTACTTGGCAACACTCTTGTTCATGGTTTTAGGATTGGTTCTTGCTGTTAAAATAACGGATGGAGTTCCATTATTGTCGATTCCTGTTCATAAAATAGCATTGATTTACGTAATTTTATTGGTATATGTAGGTATTTTGTGTTTTGTTGTTAGGCGGAATTGGTTGGCGTTAATTGCTGGTTTTTGTGTTTTTGAAAATGGAATATTTGTTTTAACTATGGTATTGGATAAGGGATTACCATTTGGACTGGAGTTTGGATCATTTTTGGATGCAATATTGGTAATAGTTTCGGGAGGAATATTGCAGCTTTCGCCTCACATGCATGTAAAGGAAAGAAAGTTATGATGGAAATCGTATTTTATTTATCCGGTATCATTACTTTTGTTATTATATTTTTAATTTCTATTTTTGCTCCCACTAAAGGACAAACAAGGATTTGGTTGTGGAGTTTACTCAAATTTTGTTTTTTTTCTGTATTATTTTATTCTTGGTTTACAGATAATATTGTATTAAAATGGATTTTGATTGAAGCTTCCACTTTGTTTGGGGCATTATTGATTTCTTCAAGTGGAACAGAACGATCTTTCCATGTTGGATGGAAATTTTTATTGATTAATTCCTATGCCCTTGGATTGGCCTTTTTGGGGATCGTAATACTTCTGTTTGCATCCACTCCTTTAGAAAATTTAGATTTTGCATCCCTCAAACTTGGGTTAGTAGGCCAATCGGGTCTTCTTGTGGAAACAGGAATCCTCTTAACGATTTATGGATATAGCGGGAAGTTGGGTTTGGTCCCAAATCACTTTTGGGTTGGCGATACTTATGCAGAAAGCCCTAGTCAAATATCTTCTTTGATTGCTTCATTTGTCCCCGTTAGCGTTGTACTTGCAATTCGACCGTTGATTAAGCTGGAAAATGAATTAAATCTTCATTTGATAAATGCATCCAATGGTTTACTATTCATTGGTATTTTAACGATTTTATATTCAACTTTAATGTTAGTATCTCGAGATGATATTCGAAGAATTTCCGCTAAGGTTGCACTTTTCCATACGGGAATGTTAACTCTGTTCTTATGGTTGGATGTTTCTGATGAAGTATTTTACTTTTTACTCGCAACAACAGTTTTAGTAAAACTACTTGTCTTTTTGTCTATGGGGATATTAAGAATGGATGCTGGGAAACGAAAAATTTCTCAGATCCTCAATGGGACTATGTTGAGCCATAAAGCATTGTATGTTTATTTATTGGCACTATTGACTGCATTTGTTTTTCCTCTTTCTCCAGTTTTTGTTTTGGATTTGAAAATCATCGAGATTACTATCATAAATAAACAATTTTACTTATTTATATTCCCAATTTTGGGTTCCGTTTTCTTTTTTGTTTCATTAAATAAAGTGTTACCAATGGTAAGGCTTGAGAACCGTGATTTTAATCCTGAAGTGTATCGAACACTACGTTTGCGATTTTATTTTTTTTGGATTAGTTTAATTTTCACCATCTCAGTTGGTGCATATGGCATGTATAATTTGATGGCAATTTACTTATGAAGAAAATTACAGGCATCACTCATTTTAACGACACATATTATCAATTCATTCATGAGAATCAAAATGTAGTTATGGAAGTGGAAAGGTCCAAAAAAAGTACAATTGATTTTTTATTGGATGACCAATATCCGATTTGGTTGGTTAGGCATTCATTTGGTCAGGACATGGGGCATGAAGACTATTCTGGTTTAAAGGAAGATGATTATTTGTCTGACCAGAGAGGAAAAGTTTTATCTTTACACCAAAAATCTGGTGTGATCCGTGATTTAGCTTATCATGGATTATCTGTCCCATTCTCGATCGATCATTATTCACATGCTGTTGGACCCATCCATGCTGGTATCATAGAACCAGGTCATTTTCGGTTTGTTGTCGAAGGTGAAGTGATTCGCCATTTAACAATTCGTCTTGGTTACCAGAAACGAGGTATACAAGATATTTTAATTGGTAAGTCGGTGGATCAAGTAATGCCATATTCAGAAATGATTTCTGGTGATACAAGTGTTGGATATGCGTTAGCTTTTTCAAAAATATATGAAGATTTTTATAAAATCTCGTTACCAAAAGACCTTCGCTTGTTTCGATCTTTACTCGTAGAGTTGGAAAGAATTGCCGTCCACATTGGAGATTTAGGTGGTATTTCGGAAGATATCGGTTATTATCCGTTATATGGAGTTTGTGTTACCGATAGGGGCGCTGCACTAGGACTTATGGAGACATGGACAGGACACCGCTTTGGGAAATCAGTGATTCGTCCAGGAAAACTGTTACTCAATCATCGAATAAACGCCAAACAGGCTAAAGATGCCTTTTACCAATTAAAAAAAGTTTACCAAACTCGAATTCGTCCTCAAATTTTAAGAGCTCTTTCTATTTCCACCCTTAAGGAAAGGATGCAAGGTTGTGGATTTATCTCAGAATCCGATGTTCAAAAACACGGATTCGTTGGAATGGTTTCTAGAATGGCAGGTGTCGTGGAAGACTTACGAATCAATCATCCAGATTACCCTGATTGGAATCCACTTCCTATAAAGGAAGAACACCATCATTACAATGGTGATGTGTGGGCTAGAATGTACATTCGGTATGCTGAGATTGAACAGTCGCTACATTGGATGGAAAAAAAAGTAGAGGAATTAGATTGGAATTCGATTTGGAATGCAAAAGGGATTGGATCATCAATAGGTATAAAAGAAAAAAAATTACAATCAGGTATTTTTTATGCAACAGTAGAAGCATGGAGAGGTCCATTATTAGTTGCCCTTAATATCGATGAAAATGGGTTTGTAATTAATTCTTATATTCGCGATCCTTCTGTATTAAATTGGCATGGACTTGAGTTAGCAGTTCGTGGAGAACAAGTGAGCGATTTCCCATTAAACAATAAATCATTTAATCTAAGTTATGCTGGATTTGACTTATGAGTTTTTTATTTGAATTAAAGAATTTTTTCACGAAAAAAAATGTTCTTAATTTTGAGAATACTTCCTATGTCCATCCGAACCAAAGAGGGATTCCAGTTCCCACGAAGGCAATGGAGAATGGATGTGGAAACTGTAAGGAATGTGAAACCCTTTGCCCAACAAAGGTAATCCATAGAAAAGGGGATGACCTAATTACAATGGATTATGGTAAGTGCCTGCAATGTGGACTTTGTGTCGAAATTTGCCCTGAGGGCAAACTTTGCAATTCCGGATTTATATACACTTTCGTTTTACACCGAGAGGAATTTTACACGTCTTACAAAAATGGAAAATTGGAGTTCCCCAACCAAACTAAGTTTACACTCACTGAAAACCAAAAACGATTTCGCCATTTAACACAAAAACGTGGGTTTTTGTATAGAGAAGTTGCAGCAGGTGGAAACAATACAGTCGAGTCGGAACTGAATGCCACCTACAATTCCGTTTTTGATTCCGAAAGGGAAGGGGTTCGATGTGTTGCCAGTCCCAAACATGCCGACGCAATCGTGTTTTCAGGACCTGTCAGCGAAAATATGGTAGCTCCGTTGCAAACTGCATGGGATGTCATCAGTGAACCTAAAGCATTGATAGCCTGTGGGACAGAAGCTGTCAGTGGTGGACTTTTCCCCATGGGGAGGTTACCAAAAGAACCAGACCTTTATATTTCAGGAGATCCCCCAAGACCTGATGTCATTTTACAAGCTTTCCGTTTGTTATTAGGAAGATTTTCATTCCAATTCCAAGAGGCGCTTCACAAATTTTTAGAGAGTGAAAAATAAGGCGCGTGGAATTAGAAAAAGAAGAAATTGTCAGAGTGTTGGTTTTAGAACCACAGAAAAAATCATACGATACCATTTCCCAATTACTTGTGGAATGGTTTGGTGAATACATTGATTTGACATGGCGTTCTATTTTTGAGAATGGAGCCGAGGAAATTAAAAAAGTCCAGTATGACCTTCTCATTACTGAGATCCAATTCCCTGAATTAGAAGAATCTTCTGAATTGATCTTAGAAAAAATAATGGATATGGCTGGTCCTTCCGAACTCCCAGTGGTTGTATTTACTAAGGCAGAGGGGAAACAACTACCAATCCATGCGTTTCAATTAGGTATCAATGAATACTTCAGCAAACGTAGGTTAAAGAAAAATATTTTAGAACATCGATTCCGAAATTTGTTCCGAGAAATTTATCGTAAAAAAGTAGTCTCCATCCAAATGGACGATAGTTTAAAACGTTTTCAAGATCTTTACGGGATGAACCAATCAGAAATTCAAGATTTGAATACGATGGTTAAAAAGTTTAAAAAGGAACTTGAGAAAGAATATGAAGAAAAGTTAAACTTAGAGTTTGAAAAAAAGAAAATGCAAAACGTATTCGGGATGTACGTTGATCCAATCATTGTTGAAAGTTTGATGAATAATACTTTATCATTAGATCAAAAAGGGAAGGAACAAGAAGTCTCTGTTTTATTTTCAGATATTCGTGGTTATACATCATTATCTGAAAAAATGAAGCCAGAACATGTAATTTCCTTTTTGAATGAATACTTTACCGCAATGACGGAAGTGATTTTGGGTTATGGTGGTATGATCGATAAATACATAGGTGATTCCATTATGTGTTTGTTTGGCGCACCTGTATTCCAAGAAGACCATAGGCAAAATGCTCTCGATTGTGCATTAGAAATGTTGCAAGTATTTGAATTATGGCAACCAAAATGGAATCAAATTTATGGATTCACTCCGCAGATTGGAATTGGTGTGGCATCAGGGAATGTGATTGTAGGGAACGTGGGTTCGTTTCAAAAACTTTCTTACACAGCAGTAGGGGATACTGTGAACATGGCAAGTCGGTTAGAATCCATGGCTAAGCCAATGCATGTTTATGTTTCGGAAGGTTTATATAACCATCTACCGGAAGAGTATTCTAAAAAATACCGATATGAAGAATTGGAACCTGTAAAAATTAAAGGAAAAGAAGGATTACACAGAATTTTAAGTGTAAAACCAAACTAAAGTAACTTTAGATTATAAAGTGCTACAAAACTGATACAATTCGTTTGTTTTCAGTTTTTCATCCTTTGTAGTTACATACACTTTCATATCTTCAATTTCTAAACCCAAAACACTTCGGTACTCTTCAAATTTTTGAATCGTTTCTGGTTCTTGTTTTCCATGCCCAGTTAGTTTGGCAATCACACCAGCAAAACCAATGATTTGACCAAGGGAGGTTTGTTCTGCAATCGGTTTTGATAAATCTTCAATGGAAGATATGATAATCGAAGGCATTTTCCAAAGTTTAGCTGCTGCACTTCCCATTTCATACGAGTCCACGCCATATGCTTTTTTTTCCAACGTGATAAGACTTACATCTGATGTTTGGAATTCTGTTAACACTTCTACATATTTTTTGCGATCTATTGTATTCAAAACAATTCGACCCAAATCCTGCATGAGTCCACATGTGATGGCAAGTTCGGCTTCTTTTTTGAATTTTTTTTCTTCGCAGAGGATTTGAGCAAAAATTCCTTTTGCAACGGAATGATCCCAAACTTCATCACGGAATTTTTTATAATTCCCCTGGCTAAACAGAGAGTCTGTCATAGACATTGCCACCATACTGCGAACGGTTTTAAATCCGAGACGAGTGATGACCTGTTTCATATTGGCGACAGGATTTCCTCGGGAGAAAAAAGGAGAATTGGCTAATTTTAATAATCTTGCGACAAGGACCTGGTCTGATTGGACTTTTTTTTCTAATTCACCAAAGGAAAGTTCATTATCATCGTCTAGGGAAAGTACGGAAAGTAAGACTGGCGGAACAATCGTCAGATCTTTGATTTGGGATAAGTATTCTTCCAGTGTTGCCATAAGTTTTGGGACCTAAAGTCAGAATTTAAAATCTTCTGACGATGGAAACCAAAATCTAAGCTTTATCTGGCAACGATTCTTGCGAATTCAATTCCTTTGAAATAGTGTTGTAAAATTTCTTTGTGGTTGAATTGACTTTTTGCCATTGCAAAACTTCCCCATTGTGACATTCCCACACCATGACCAGAACCTAAACCTTTCACATAAAAATCACCAGACTCTTCTTTTCGAATTCCAAACCGAGTGGATTTTAGTTTTGTCGCTCCGATTTTTTTTCGAAATTCAGTCGCTTTGATTCTTTTGGTTCCAGATGTTCCTATAATTTCTAATTCATTCACACGGGAAGTTGGGAATCGATTGGCAACGATGATATCTTGGATATCACCAACACCTAAGTCGCGTAAGCTATTGTTTACATAATCAGTTTTCCATTTTTCTTCCCAAGAATATTGATCTCCATCCTTATCATATTCAGAAGGAACTGGTTTTAAATATTCAACAGAATTCCCCCAAACATTTGCTGGATCTTCCGTGTAACCGCCAGCATTCGAATGGAAAAAACTTTGGATTGGTTGGCCTTTGTGAATGAGGATCAGACCTTCCGTTTCAAATACAGCTTCCGTTGTGTTTTTATGTTCTTTATTTTTACCTTTGTAAACTTGAGTATTCGTTGATGTGTCCACATCATACTCTTGTTTTTTTCGATTTAACATTTCTTTCACAACATACGTTCTCGCACAAATGGCTTGTGCTTTTAAGGCTTCTTTAGGCCAAGAAGCACTCACTTCAGAAGGTACAACAGATAGTAAATATAATTCAACGGGAACAAAATTGATGATGAGAACTTTTCCATCAATAGGTTTTAGTAAAATACTGCCACGGTAACTCACACCTTTGTAATCCACCCACTCTGAATTACTTTGAATGGAGATAGGTGCTTTGATCGCTGTTGGATTTAAGGATAAAAAATCATATGCTTTTTTGATAGTGAGATCGTTTGCATCTTTAACAATGATTTCACCTGAGGATTTAAAAATTTCTTCTTCACTCGCATAACCAAGAAGAACTCTTACGGGTCTTGATTTAAAATTGGATTCATCTGGGGCCCAGTTCGTTACCATAACACTCGCACATCCGATTTGTCCTAAAATGACGATGCAAATAAATAAAATCGCTGTCCGTTGTTTCATAGTTCCCTCTCTACTATTTTCGGAAGAAAGAGAAAATCGATAAAGGGATTTTATTGGTGTTTTCTACGAAAGAAAAGGACCGATTCCGTATGCGGTGTATGCGGATAAGGATCGATCAAAATTCCATCAACATAGTCGTAAGCCGACAAAAATAAAGTCACATCTTCTTTTTGTGAATAAGGATTACAAGAGACATAGAATACAAATTCAGGGCCGAAGTCCCGGATCCAATGGTTCACTAGTTTTCCAGCACCGGCTCTTGGAGGGTCTAGAATCAAACTTGCATTTTCTTGTTTTTTGAGTCCGTCTGTAGAAAGAAATAAATTGGCCACTTGGAAGGAATGAGATTTTGTTGGGTAGATTTCTTTGAATAATTGAGAAGCAGTTTTGATCGAAGATTCTGTGAGTTCGTAACCATCAACATGTTGGAAATGTTCACCGTATAACAAGGAAAAGAAACCATTTCCACAAAACAAATCAATCAAAGTTGACTGATCCTTTGCCATTCTTTCCTTGATGAAATTTAAGATGGGTAAAAATCCATTTGGGTTTGGTTGGAAAAAAGAATCAAATGGAACTTCAAATCGATGGCCAAGGACCATTTCAGTAAAACTATCTTTTCCACGTAAAATTTCAGGACGGCCCACTGCCGAAACTTCTGATTTGGGACGGTTGTAACAAAAAAGCAATGAAGGTTGTTTCAATTGAGAAAGGCATAAGTTTCGAAAGGATTCCATTTTGGGATCTGCTTCGTAGCCTTCAGTGAATGTAAAAATGAGAATTCCATCCTCGGTATTTTGCGCCTTACGAATGGTTAGGTATTTTAATCCTCCAACTTCTGATTTTCTGTCCCATATGACTTCTGGCATTTGGTCGAGAACAGATTGTACATCCTGTAACGCTTGGTTCGCCCAAGCTGATTGGATGGAACAATGTTTGATGGGCACAACTTTCCTAAAATTGCCTCGTTGCCTTTGGCCAATGATAGGACCTGGAAATACAGAAAAATCCATCCGCGAACGGTAGGAATACGTTTCTGTTTGAGGGATTGGCTTTAAGGAAATTCCTAAATCTTTTTGGAATAATTGTAAGATTGGTTGGAATTTTAACTCCAATTGGGTTTCGTATGGTATGTGTTGGCCAGTACAACCACCACAATTGCCAAACACATCACATTTCACCAAATCCCAGTTGTGGTTTCGGATGATTTCATGGATTTTTAAGGATCTCTGGCGTGGTCGTCTTTTGACATATTCCACTACAAGTTCGTCACCTGGATGGACAAAAAAAATGTCCACCTTTTTTCCGTTAGGTGCAGTAACGATTCCCGAAAAGTCGGAATTGAGTCCTTCTACTTTGACTTTGTCCAATGTTTTCTACTTGCCAGTTCCTTTTCTTTTGAATACGATTTCTGACATGGTTTTTTCGAAAAGACTCTTTTCCACGTTTGTTCTTCCTTTCATTCTTCTTTTTTCCTTTTCGCAAGTTTCGGGACAAGTATTACTCACGAATCAAATCTTAGATTTAAGATCTGAATCTTCCTTCGGAAAGGAAATTCATAAATGGAGTTTCAAACCTGGTGATTCACCTCGAGTGACGGAAAACACAGAGGATGATTTATATCTGGATGAAGAGGAAGGTGAAATCAAAGCACATGTTTTTTCATATGCACAACCAAACTTAGATGAATCGGTTCGAACAGGATGGATTTCTGGTTTTCAAATCCAAACTGGTTGGGACAAGGTGACCGATGGTGATGGCGAATTGTATTTCCCAAGTTTTTTTGATTATATGGAGAAATACAAAGGTTATGGTTGGTATCGGACTGAGATCACAATCACGAGTAGTGACATTCAAAATAAATTCAAATCAAGAAATTTAAGCTTAAGGCTTGGTCAAATTAGCCAGGCAGATGCAGTGTATTGGAATGGTAAGTACATCGGTGGAACTGGTTTACTTCTCGATACTGATACCAATGCCCAATTAGATGATAAATCTCTTTATAGTGATAAAATTAGATTTTATCGAATTCCGTTCCACTTATTAAAAATTGATGAACCAAATGTACTGGCTGTCCGAGTGTATGCGAAATACCCTTTGAGTCCTGGTTTGTCACATGATAAATTTTATATTTCTTCTTATAAATATTCTGAACGAGCTGAGTATTGGAATGATTTTAAGAAAATTTTTGTCATCGTATTGACCATTTTACTTGGATGTTTTTATTTATATTGGCAGTTTTTATTTCGAAATGACGAAAATGCAACCATATACTTCTCGTTAGGTTCTATTTTTATGGCTCTCAATACATTGTTCCAGAGCCAGATCATTTATTCAATATTGAGTGATGGTTTTTGGATTAAAAAATTGGAGTATGTTACTTGGATTGCACTTGTCCATTTTTTATTTAATTTTATCGTACGATTTGCACATGTTCGGAGTGGTTGGATCAGGTTAACAAATCGATACATTGATGGTGCTGGCATTGTTTCCGCAATTGTAGTTCTATTATCTCCCAATTTACTTTTTTTATCTAAATACTTTTTTTATTGGAGTTTCTTTACAATTCTTCTCGGAGGAGCTTTGTTTTACATTCTGTTCCTCGGGAGAAAAGTTCCTTCGATGGGAACGGTATCATTTGGTTTTTTTGCATTCATAATGCTCATGTTAAATGATATTTTTGTGGAAATGCAATGGGAATGGTACCCAAGCCATACATTTGTGAAGGATTATGCATTTGCTGCCTTCACCATCTCAGTTGCATTGTCCATTGTGAAAAACATGATTGATTCACGTAAGATGGTAGAAAAACAAAAGGAAGAAAAAGAAAGGTTGTCCCGCTATTTTTCACCAGCAGTGATGGAAACGATTGTAGCAGACAATATTAAGTTAGGTGGCGAAGAGAAAGACATTGCAACTTTGTTTTCAGATATAGTTGGTTTTACAACATTTGCTGAAAAAAATCCGCCAGGAGTCGTTTTAAGCCATTTAAATACAATATTTGAGTCCTTATCGGATTTGATATTTCATTATTCAGCTACTTTAGATAAATTCATTGGAGATGCCATCATGGCATTTTGGGGAGCACCCAAACAAACGGACCTCGATGCTTATCATGCAATCGCTTGTGCAGTGGACATGCAAAAGAAAATGGTTGAGATCAATGAACAATTAGGTTTAGAACCAGGAACTTTCCGATTACGTATTGGTGTGAATTTTGGGGAAGCGATTGTCGGAAACATTGGATCAGTCAAAAGAATGGATTATACTGTCATTGGTGATGCAGTGAATACGGCCGCAAGACTGGAAAGTCATGGAATACCAGGAAAAGTCGCCGTATCGGAAGCTGCTTTCCTTGCTGCTGGCGGAGAAAAATACATCGAATTTGAAGATACTAAAGAGTTAAACTTAAAAGGGAAATCAGAACCTGTAAAGGTTTACTTTGTAACAAAAGTACTTCCTAGAGATTAGTTTTCTTTTTTTAGTTCTAACCACTTTTTCCTTTCGGAAGTGGTTAGTTTTTCAATCGCATAACGAAGCATTGTACGAGGCATTTTTGTTGCATGATTTTTGAGAAACATTCGAAGAGTTTGTATGTCTCGTTTGCCGATTTCACGTAACATCCATCCCGTTGCTTTATGGATGAGATCATGTTTGTGATTCAAAAAATGTTCACATAACGATAGTGTTTCTTCAAATTTTCCTTTTCTGATCCAATGGAACGTACTGAGTATTGCGATTCGATTTTCCCATAAATCTTTCGAGTTCCTAAGTTTGTGAATTGTCACATTATTTTTATCAAAATAATAATCACCTATGATTTTATCGGCACTTACATCCACCAAGTCCCAGTTATTGATGTACTTTGTATTTTTTAGATAAAATTTGACTATTTTATCTTTTTCCATCTCTGTTATTTTTTTGGTTTGGTATTTTTGAATGAGGATGAGTAGGGTTGTGAAACGTACCTCGTGGTAAGGAGAAACAATCAGGGATTGTAAATCATTTAAGCTAAGGTTTTGTGCATACTTTTTGGCAACTAATCTTTGTTTTGGCACAGTAATACCAAGGAATTGGTCACCTTCACCATATTCTCCTGGTTCTGTCTTAAAAAACCGAGGGAAAAATTTAGCCTTATCTAAATCTTTTTGTTTGTATAATTCCTCTAAAAAAATTTCTTTTAACTCTTTCATACACCAAAACTCACAGTGAGATTCGCGTTTGTCATATTTTCAGCAACTGTTTCACATTCTTCCATACTCCCTTGGAAACAAATGGCTTTGCCTTTCGAATGAGCTTCCATTGCAATTTTTTTGGCATCTCGTTTTGTTTTGAAACATATTTTCATCAAACAGTCTTCAACATACGAAAACTCATGGATGGAATCATTGAATAAAATTACAAAATAATCGTAAACCGATTCGCTTTTTAAGTTGGTTTTCTCTTCAAATATCGGTTGGATCGGTTCTGTCATGGAAAGAGTGAGTTGGATTTTCCACTCAGTTCACCAATATACTCCATATAGGAATTCAATTTAAACTTCTTTTTTGTTGAATCGGAAGACATAAAACGCACATTTCCAAATACATTTCGTTCGGGAAACCATGGTCTATCAAAAAGTCCAAAACACCATAAAATTCCAGTGTATGAATTTGGATTCCTACCATCGTAAGCATATTTATTATTGAGGTGTTCTAAGATTGTAAATGCTTCTTCATAAGTCTTTGTCCATTCTATGACTTTTTTCCCCCATAACATGCGCATATAGTTATGCATTCTGCCTGTTTGGACTAGCTCAGTTTGTGCAGCATTCCAAATTTCATCATGGGTTTTTGCAGATTCAAATTGTTCTAATGAATAAACAAATTCCCGATGATCTTTCTCGTGTTTTTTGAAATTTGTTTTCACCCAATCTGGCAAATGATCGAGTGTAATGTTGTTAGGTTTTTCTTTCCAGAAAAATAGATAACCGATGTCACGCCAAGTGACCAGTTCATCTAAAAAATGATTGGTGGCAACGGAGGGAGAATAAAAATTTTCTCTGTCTCCTGGTTTTGTATGGCTCAGTCGTTCCGGATTCCATTTTCCATTGGAACTATGTTTTAACACTGCATAAAAAATTTCTTCCAGACCAATCCAACCAAAGTGTAAATAAGGAGAAAGCCCACTGGTTGCAGTTTGTTCGGGTCGATTTGGTTCTGATCGTTTTGTAAGATACAGATCCAACTTCTTTTTGATAAATACATCTAACAATCGCAAGGCTTCCTTCCGACCACCTTTCACATCTTTCACGGGGGAAACTTGGTTTTGGAAGGGAATTGTTTTTATAATAGGTTCGATGGATTTTGGAAGTCCAATTTTTTGATTTGGTTTTGTTTTGCCTCTGGTATTTGTTAGGTCTTCTTTTTTCCAAATGGGTTTACTGGGAGACGGAAAATTGGAGTTCAATTCTTTATGGATCCATAAACGAAGGATTCTTGCTGCACTTGCTGGTTTTTGAAACCGAGAGAAGGGGATGATCGAATTTCCATCTACCGAAAGTAATTGGCAGTCTATCTTTTGTGCTAACTTTGCTGTTTGTTCTGGTATGATAAAACATGGAAAGTCATCAGTGATGATCACACATGCGTTCTCGCATATCTCCTTGAGTAAACCTTTTCCTAAATTTTGTGGAGTTTCGACAAAGGGCCAATAATTGATTCCGAGTTCGTCTGCTCTTGTTTGGTTCTCATACATACCTTCCAAGATAAATTTGTGAATTCGTTCTGAATTCCACGGATAATCCATACGTAGGCCTTCGTATACAATGAGTTCTTTACCTAATTCACGAGCAAGTTTTACTGCATGTTCGAAGGCATGGTTGGCATCAAACCGTCTGTAGGCTTGCATCCAATAGAGGACATAGGTTTTATGGTTACGAATCGGTTTGTCGTTACAGATACGGATACGTTCAGAATTCACTCCTATTAGAGGGGGAATGGAGTCTGCTTGTAATGGTTTTTTTGGACAGATCTTATTTCATAAGGCGGATTGCTTATAATTTAATCATTCTGTTTTTGAAAACATCAGATTGAGTAAGAGTTCTAGTGAAGTTGGTTTCCACTGCTAAATGGTCAGATTGGATTTTAAGGCATATTGGAGGGTTTTTAGGCACCACTTGATTTTTTTTGGACAATTTGAATCGATTTTTCTCATCGGGTACCAATCTTGCATCCTTCTTCAGCAAATAACATGGAAAGGATACATGGCAATATGAAACAATATTTCAAATCAATCGCCTTCCTTCTCCTGGTAGTTCCGATGTTCCTTTTTGCAGATGAAGCTGCAACCGTCGTGAACCCAGCAGAAGAAACCGCAAAAGCAATCCAAACATTAACTGTAGGACTAGACACATTATGGGTATTAGTTGCAGGTATGTTGGTGTTCTTTATGAATGCTGGTTTTGCTCTCGTTGAATCAGGTTTTGCACAATCAAAAAACACAGTGAACATCTTAGCAAAAAACTTTATCGTTTTTGCTGCGGCAACTTTCTCTTATTGGGCCATTGGATGGGGACTCATGTTTGGTGACGGAACTCCATTTTATGCAACAGATGGATTATTTTTCCTAGGTGGTCTTGATAACTCTCCTGCCATAGGAGATGAATACAAAGGTGTTTACTCTTCCATGAATTGGACAGGAGTTCCCCTTCTTGCAAAATTTTTCTTCCAACTCGTTTTCGCAGCGACTGCAGCTACCATTGTATCGGGAGCAGTTGCCGAACGAATTAAGTTTCATTCCTTTTTAATATTCTCCTTTATCCTAGTTGCTGTGATGTATCCTTTCACAGGCCATTGGGTATGGGGAGGCGGATGGTTAGCAGGACTTGGTTTTCATGACTTTGCTGGTTCCACCGTAGTACACTCTGTAGGTGGTTGGGCTGCCCTTGCTGGAGCCATTGTTCTTGGTGCAAGAAAAGGAAAATTCTTACCAGACGGACGTATCAAACCAATCCTTGGTCACAACATGACTTCTGCTGCTTTAGGAACTCTAATCCTTTGGCTCGGATGGTTTGGATTCAACCCAGGTTCAACGATGGGAGTTGGTGATGGTAGCGTAATGTCTCATGTGATTGTGACAACGAACATCTCTGCTGCGCTTGGTGCACTAGCATCAACTGTCACTGCTTGGATCATCTTAAAAAAGCCAGACCTTGGTATGATTCTAAACGGTACACTTGCAGGTCTTGTGGGTATCACTGCTCCATGTGCGATTGTTAGCCCAACATCTGCTGCAATTATTGGTGCGGTTTCTGGAGTTCTCGTCGTATTGTCAGTGTTATTTTTTGATAAAATGAAGATTGATGATCCTGTTGGAGCAACTTCCGTTCACTTAGTTTGTGGTATTTGGGGAACCTTAGCGGTTGCCATCTTCGGTTACGAAGGTGCTCCTGCTGGAGTAGAAGTTCCTTCAATCGTAACTCAAATTTATGGAATATTGGCTATCGGTGGATTTACTTTTGTTGTATCTCTTATCCTTTGGTTTGTGTTAAAACTAGCTGGTGGAATCCGAGTAAGTGAAGAAGAAGAATTGAGTGGATTGGATCTTGGGGAACACGGAGCAGAAGCTTACCCAGATTTTAATATCCGAGTTCGTGGGTAAGGAAATAGGAGTTAAACATTATGAAAATGATCATTGCAATCATCCAACCACATAAGTTGGAAGAAGTTAAAGCAGAGTTAACGAAAAACGAAATTTATCGTTTAACAGTATCAGATGTTCAAGGTTATGGACAACAAAAAGGAAAAACAGAAGTTTTCCGTGGCCATGAATACACAGTGAACCTTCTTAGAAAAGTAAGATTGGAAATTGCTGTAAATGATGAATTCGTGAAACCAACTGTAGATGCTATTTTAAAAGCAGCTAAAAGTGGAGATGGAAAAATTGGTGACGGTAAGATTTTTATCACTCCATTAGAAGAAGTGATTCGAATCAGAACTGGCGAAAAAGGCAAAAGCGCCATTTAACATTCCTTACTAAAAGGAAAAATCGGAAAACGTATGGGTGTGAAAGATTCACTCATACGTTTTTTACTCGATTCGTATCACGAAAGTATTGATTCCTTCCTTTTTATACTTTAGAATCATTTCTTGATTCACTTTGAATCCCCCCAATCGATATGGATTAGATAGTCGTTCCAAAGGAATGTTAACACCATTGAATTGAATGGAATGGATACATCCATTCTCAGGCTGTATATTGTATATGGCTTCGAATTTTGTATCAAATCGATCGAAGTTGATTTTAAGCCCGTTGAAATCTTTAGGCATCATGGGATCAAAAATAATTCCATCATGGAAACATTGGATCCCAAGCAGCGACTCATAAAATAATTTTAAAAAGATTCCAGGACCACTGGAATAAACCCTCCAACCTCCTTCGAGTTGGATATCTCCTTTCCATAACATTTCGTAATTTTTTTCTGCATCCTCTCTATCCAAAAAAAATGCATCCGAGCTCGAGTAATAACAATTAGATTGCCTGATCCGACTTTGGGGAATCCGTTTATTGATACCGATTGGGTTTGTTAGATTCAATTGTGTGAAAAATTCATTTGATTTTCCCATATAAGCAAGTGCTTCACAATACCGCAGATGAGCATGTGTGTACATGAGTCCAATTTCCCTTCCAAAGTAACTGGCTGTTTCTGCCCTTTTGAAAAAGGTAGACTTCCCTTTTTGGTATGGAACTGGCTTATTGAATAAACGAACTCCATCGGGACCAGTTAAGTGTTGTTTGATGATCTTTAAATGATATTCTGCTTCTTCCGATGTGAAAACATTGGAAAGGATTCCGTAAATCATGGGAAGGATACTGTACTGAATTTTTGTTATAATATCTTTGGGATGTAAATATACGATATTCTTTTTATTTGGGAAAAATTGAACCAGTCCTGCAATGGTATGATTTTCCATACATTCAGAATGGATCTGTTTTGTTAGAGTATGAAATAAGGTTTGGTATTCTGATTTTTTGGTTTCATTTCCGATCCAATCATAAAACCAGATGAGTTTTTGATAGAGTTGAGTTTGTAGTTCCGCAGTCCATGTACTCACAGCATGGGATTGAAAGGATGGTTCTTTTGGTTGCATCGAATCATTCCAATCACCATTTCCGTATTTAGGTAAAATTGTATTCTCGATGAATCGATTTTTGATTTCGAGTAAAGTAATTTCAATTCCCTCTAAAATACTTCGTTTGGAAGTTCTTGTTGGGTTTGTCGTAAATTCATCCAATATGGACCTGTCATTACTTCTTTCTAAATAGGTTAAAATACAAATGATAGGCCAATAGAGTATGTCCCCATGGGAATCATTGGCTCTAATATGTTTGTCCCTTCCATATAACATAAACCATTGTGGCCAATCTCCGTTTTCATTTTGTTCGCTGAAGACATGGATGAGTAATTCACGTATGACGGAAAAATTTCCAGATGATAAAAGGAATTCAAAGGCTCCTTGGCATACATCTCTAGTCCCCCATCCACCGCCAGAAAATTGTTCTAATCCCCTTGGATTTAAAAAATGAATTTCAGCATTTTGTTTGAACCAAGGTAAGATATCAATCATCTCTAAAAGTTCTGCATTTTTGAGTGTTATTGCTGAATTCAGAAGGGATTGGTATTCGATCCCATTTTCTCTTTTTGTTAGGGAAGGGCTTACATCCTTTTTTTCAACATTCAATTCTCCGTAAATTTGCAACGTTAGTTCGGAATGGATTTCTGTTTTGATTGTGAGATAAGGCAAACCAATTGACTTTCCCTTTTCCAATAACAAACGATCATCTGAAACTAAAAATTGATTTATCTGATCCGAATGAATTCGAAATCCTTTCCCATCCAATCGTTCAAAGAGGGAACTCTTTTGGTTGGGAATGATTAATATGGATTCGTTCTCTATGACAATGTTCGGTGGAATTGGTAAGTCTCCGTTTTCGCCGTCAAGTCCCGTAGAAAAGGAAAACAAAACTTCCAATGGAGAACCAATCGAATTCAAAAATGATACTGAAAGTGAATCATCAAGGTTTGATTTCACTTGGATTCTAATTGTATTTTCCTCGAGAAGATACACCCATTCTACAACATCGGGAAGGTATGATTGGTAGGATGGATTTCCCAATTTTTTCCAAACAGAATTTACCTTACAAAAAATACGAAGTCCTTTGGAGTTACTCGTTCCTAAGTCACCTGTTTTTCGTGATAAAAAAAGGTTTAAACTCGTATGACCTTGTGTGAGTTGGGAAATAAAGATACCATTAAAATAACAAGTGGCAGTCAGGGATGATTCTTTTGGTACAAACTCATTACCTGTTCGAAGGATTTGTCCTTGTGGTCTTAGGCAATGGATTTCTTTTTCTCTGAGTGTCACATGTTTTGATTGTTCGGTAAAAAAAGAAAGCAAAGTTCCTTCTTGGCTGAATTCAATGTTCCGCCAAGGATTCGGAAATAGTTCTTTTAATTGGCTCTTAGAGATAGGTCCACCCTCTATACTTTCTCCTTGATGAAACAAACTAATGTTTGTTTCTCTTCCTTTCGCTAATTCAGAATCATTTGCCTCCCAACCATGTTGGCAGAGTTTGATTGTATCGGAGATAGAAGGTGACTGCTCAATGGTTTCCAAGTTTTCAAAGAGGAAAGAATAAAAATGGCAACCAAATGATTGGTTAGGTTTTACCTCTATCCCTTCTGTTCTAAGTCCCACCATCGAATGTTCTCCCTGGAGTCTTCGGTTGGGAAACTCAGACAATTTACCTTGGTGGAAAATATCCTTACCATCTGTCGCATAAGACCTGATAGTTTGATCCGAAAATGTAAGACAGGCTGGGTTTTTTCCGAACACAGATTCATTCTGTCTCGAAAGAATGGAAATACCAAATTCTTTCGTAAGATAGACTTCATGGTGGATGTATTGTGAAACAAAAGCTTCATTGAGTCTTGCCGCAGAATAATCACAAAGACCCAGATCCAATGTATTCACTAAACGAACTGTCACTGTATCATTACTTTGGTTTGTTACATTTGAATACACTCTCCAACAGCTAAGATTTTTGTGTAATTGAAGTTTTGTGATGAATTGCAAACCATCAATGTTTCTTTGGATGGTAATTGTGTTTTCGGATGTTTTGATAACGGGGGATCCCAAAGGAGAAAATAAAGGTAATGTAAATGTGTGAGATTTTTTTTTATATTCGATCGTAAGATTGGTAAGGCTTGTTTCTAATTCATTTCCCAAATACAAATTTACGAATATGTTATTAAAAAAAATAGAATGGAAGGAAAGATTGGATAAAATTTGAATTTTGAGTCCCGATTTGTTTTGGAGTAAATACATCAATTTTCCTTTAAGAATGGACTCATTGGATTCAATGTCCATTTACCAAAATGGCCGAAGTTTAAGTGGTAATCATATTCAAGTGCAGTTTCTTCCCCTTTTGCTAATATGATGGTAGTGATACCGAGAGAATGAAAATTCTTTAATACTTTTGAAACTTCGAATTTTCCGACACTGGATGTTGGTCTATCGATGACAACAAACTTGGGTTTTGCAAATTGGATTCTGATTGTTGATACTTTGAATTTTTCGGCTAATGAGAGTTCGTCGTCCCATTCCTTGAGTGCCGATAATCCACCTAGTCGTTTGACAAGTGTATCTAAACCATGGTATTTTAATTCTTTCATAACCTGTGAGTCTGGAATTGAACTTCCTAGAAATGCAGGAACAATGACATTTCGTAACCTTCCAGGTGGAAGGTAGGGTTGTTCTGGTAAAAATAATACTTCGTCACGGTTTGGTTTTAAGATTCGTCCTTCGTTTTCATTGTTTAGCCCCGCTAAGGTTCTAAAAAGAATTAGTTTAGTGGTTTCATCAATTGCCGTTATGAGCCAACGTTCCTTTCTTCTGATTTTAAGGTTCAGGTTTTGGATGAGATATTTGGATTTGTCATTTGCATACAGACTAAATTGATCAAAGATGATCTCGTCTAAATGGAAATTATCTTGTTCTTTTTGTTTTACAGTTTTAATCGATTCTTCCATTGCTGTATCTAAAGATTGTAAACGTTTTACCACAGCGCTAAAGGAAGAAATTGATTGGAATTGAGTCACGATTAGAGAAAATGCATTCAATAATGTTGTAAATGCAAGTCCTGCCTGTGTAATCACGCCAAATTGAATTTCTCCTCGCATATAACTTGGTGCAATGAGTAACATTGGTATGATTTGAATGAAATAATTATAACTATTGGTAAAAAGACTTAATCGTAAATTGACAGAGATCAACTTTTTAAAGTTTGTCACTAGTTTTTTCAGTTTTGATTTTAAGCGAACGGACATTCGTAATTCACGATGGGTTAGGGCAATGGACTCTGCATGTTGTTTGATATGAAGTAAATCAGACCGGTAATTGGCTTCTAAATCGAGTTGGTTGTAGTTGATTCGTATCAGATCTTTACCTAAAAGTATTGTCGAAATGGTTCCGATCATCGCATACAATATAGCAACAAAAAATAGTATTGGATTGATACTCCAAAGTACACCTGCAAATGAAACCGCAGAGAAAACTCCTCCTAAAAAAAGTAAGATAAAAGACAAAGTAGTGGTAGTGAAGGCTTTTACATCATCAGTAATCCTTTGGTCAGGATTTTCGATTCCTTTTTTGTTTAGAATCGAATGGTAAGTTTTTTCACTTAAGTATGATTCTGTAAATCTCCAAGTTAACTGCTCTCTCCATAATACACCTAGTCTTTCTTCGATAAATCGATAAATACCTCCTATCGCAGATGAAATGATAAAAACAATTCCATACAACAAAGCATAATGAAAAAAAGACTTAGAGTTTTTTTGTTCCAATGCTGAAATAAAATCTCTCCCTACAAAACTATTGAGAACATTAAATCCATTGAATGTTATGACAAGAAGGAGTAAAAAAATACTATATCGGATGGCTGCGGGCCCTTGCTTAGAGTGAAACAATTGAGAAATGAATCGAAGTAAATGTTTGGTAATGGATGGTTTGTTAGGTTTTGTCAGCATGAATGAATTTTGATTTCATTTGAATCAAAATTCATTGGATTGCAAGGTTTATTTTAAGATTCTATTAATTGGATGGTGGTATCGGTCCAAACTTCTTTTGAGACCAAAGAAATCTCATGGTTCCACAAATCGGAAGAAGATTCTTCCAATGTATTTAAATATACAGAAACAAGTTTGGAGAAGATTTCTCTCGGAATTGATAACTTTTGGTATTGGTTCGCTAATTTCAAAATTTCTTTTTTTAAGGACTTCGGGTTATTTAGTTTATCTATAATCGATTCTAAAATTTGATGTAATGGAACCAAATCTCCTTCGTCGGTTGTTCCATTGGAATTTTCAAGATTCACTTTTTTATTTAATGCTTCGAGCCTACTTGCCACATTCACCACATCACCCAAAACAGTTTGGCTCTTAAACTCAGAATGGCCAATATCTCCATAGATGACATTCCCTGTATGGAGTCCTAACCAATAGCAAATGTAAAATTAAAACGATCTTTCATCTCAGTATTGAACTTTTTTAATTGATCAAACATTCGCAAACAAGCACGGATGGCTGATTACGTTGTTTCTGTTTTGAGATTTTGGTTCTCTTTCGCATACAAAATCACGGCAAAACATTCTTCGCCGGTTTTGGAAGACTTCGACTCACTTCTGACTGTTTTTAAATCTTTATTATCGTGAATGATCCTTCGCACTCCCACCACATAAATGATACAACGGATAATCATGTTTGAGTGCAGTTTCTAAGATGGTTGTCCCTTTTTTTCTGATTTTAAACGGGTGGTTTCTTTGTCGTAAAATATGATCTGCAAAGTTTTAAATCCAAGTATCAGGAGAATGGATTAAAATACGTGTTTTTTGTAGCTGGAGAAAGTAAGAATTCTTGTTTTTGACCAAAATTGAAACAACCGAAGACCAAAATTGGAAAAACTGATAAAAAACTAATTGCATTAGTTAAATAAACTAATTATATTAGTTTTATGAAATTTCTCTACCACTATTTCCCCATTTTATTACCCATTCTCTTCCCATTATGCCTTTGGGCAGAAGATTTCCAAAACAACGAGAAATTGATCACTTCTTATTTCCCATTAGAAGAAGGAAAAATTGCCTATACAAAGTCTGGATCAGGCAAACAGAATTTTATCTTATTACCTGGGATAGGTGATCGAAAGGAAAGTTATTCTGATTTGGTCCATTTATTAAAAAATGATGGGAACGTATATGCCTTTGATTTGCGAGGTATGGGTGAATCAGATGTTAGTTTTTCTTCCTATGGGCCGAAGGAAACCGCGATGGACATTCTCTCCTTCATTCAGAGAAATAATCTGCAAAATGTTTACATCATTGCTAATTCGATGACAGCGGCATCTGCTGTTTACATCCAGTCGAAAGAGAAAAAACGAGTGTTAGGAATGGTTTTATCAGGACCTTTTGTTAGAGACAAAGAACCTATTTCCTGGGGATTAAAATCAATACTGCAAATTGCCTTTCGTGGCCCTTGGGGCCCAAGTGCCTGGGTCAAATTTTATGAATCACTTTTTCCGATCCAACCACCAAAAGATTTGGAAACACGTAAGGAAAAACTCAAAGAAAATCTAAAAGAAGAAGGGAGGATGGCCGCACTTCGTTCTATGTTATTTGCACCAAAAGAAGAATGTGAAAATGAGCTTGTCCATGTAAAAGGGAATCATATCATCATCATGGGATTAAAGGATCCTGATTTTTCAAATCCGGAAGAGGAAACAAATTGGATACGGGATACCATTGGTGGAACGGTTTATCTTTATGAAAATGTTGGGCATTATCCGTTTGTAGAAGAACCCAATCGTTTTTATTCAGATATAAAATCATTATGGCAAAAAAAATAAAAAACAAAATCGGAAGACCCAAAAAAGGCCAAACCCAAATCAGTCGTAGTTTGATTTTGGATTTAGCATGGGAAACCATTCAAAACGTGGGTTTTTCCGAATTTCGTTTGGCAACTGTTGCAGAGGCACTTGGCATTCGAACACCTTCGCTTTATAACCATGTAAAAGACACCGAAGATATATTTGGAGAGATCAAAAAGAGGGCCTTGCAATTATTAGGTGACAGATTAGAAGGAAACTTAAAAAAAACCGATTCCATTAAAGAACGGATTCCAAACTTTTTAAAATCCTATCGAAGTTTTGCAAAAGAATTCCCTCATATGTACCCACTTGTCATCGTTTCTACCGAATCGGATCCAGAACTCAAATTACTGGGAGATCGAATTTTACAACTCTGTTTGTTTGCATTCCAATTCGAAACTTTAGACAAAGAAGTGGTCCATCGAATTCGGATCATTCGTTCTCTCGTACATGGATTTATTGATCTGGAACGAGAGGGTGGTTTTGGCCGTAAGGAGTCAGTCGAAGAAAGTTTTGTGAAACTAACAGAATCTCTCGAAACAGGAAAACTCTGGTAAAACTTTACTTTTCGGGAGAATGAGCGTGCGAAAACTGGGATTACACTTATGGCAGCACTTACGATTACATTACCCGATGGAAGTTCCAAGGAACTCGAATCCGGAAAGTCATTTTCTGATTTTGTCCAAAACCAACTGCCTTTCTTAAAAGAGAAAGCTCTTGCCGTTGTCTTGTCCGATGGACGGACTGTTGATTTATCTTTTGTTCCTACCGAAAACACGAGTGTCAAATTTCTCACCTTTGATGACAAAGATGGAAAAGAAGTTTTCCACCATTCCTCTGCCCACTTACTAGGGATGGCTGTCCAACGAATATGGCCTCATGCAAGACTCACTGTGGGTCCTGTCATCGAGAATGGTCCAGGGTTTTTCTTTTACGACATCGATTTTGGTGAAACCATCATCACTGTGGATGACCTACCAAAAATCGAAGTGGAGATGGGAAAAATTGTCAAGGAAGACCTCACTGTCAAACGTTGGGAACTTTCCAAAGAAGAAGCCATTGAAAAATTTAAAAAAGAAAACGAACCTTATAAAGTAGAACTCATCCAAGGATTTGAAGCCGCCTCTGTTTCGTTATACGGTCAAGGGGAATGGTATGACTTATGCCGTGGACCTCACGTGGCACGCACTGGCCAACTAAAAGCCTTCAAACTCACTGCGATTTCGGGTGCGTATTGGAAGGGTGATTCCAAAAATAAACAACTCACTCGTATTTATGGAGTGTCTTTTCCCACCAAAAAACAGTTAGATGAATATATCTTTCTCATTGAAGAAGCCAAAAAAAGGGACCACAGAAAACTTGGGAAGGAACTGGATCTTTTTAGTTTCCAAGACGAAGCACCTGGGTTTCCGTTTTGGCATCCGAAAGGTACTGTTCTTTGGAACACTCTTGCTTCTTACATCCGTGAAGAATGTTTTAGACGTGGTTACCAAGAAATCAAAACTCCTGCGATTTTAAATTCTTCCCTTTGGAAAAAGTCAGGTCACTGGGATAATTTTAAAGAGAATATGTATTTCACTGACATCGATGAAAGTGAGTTTGCCGTCAAACCGATGAACTGTCCTGGTTGTTGTTTGATTTACAAATACCATATGCACTCGTATCGGGAATTACCCCTTCGGTTTATGGAACTCGGGAATGTACATAGGCATGAAATGTCGGGAGTTCTTCACGGGCTTTTCCGTGTTCGTGCGTTTACACAAGATGATGCTCATATCTATGCTCCATTGGAAAAAGTAGAATCCGAAGTCGAAGACATCATTGATTTTACCTTTGATGTGTACAAAAAATTTGGGTTTACCGAATTCAAAACTTTCATTGCGACAAGACCTGAAAAATCACAAGGAAGTGATGAAGATTGGAACCTCGCCACACAAGCATTACATGATGCATTAAAGAAAAAAGGAATCGAATACGGGATCAAAGAAGGAGACGGGGCATTCTACGGGCCAAAGATTGAGTTCAATATCAAAGACTCACTTGGTAGGTTATGGCAATGTGGAACCGTTCAAATTGACTTCTCCATGCCAAACCGTTTTGAATTAGATTTCACAGCGTCGGATGGAAAAAAACATGCACCTGTCATGATCCATAGAGCCATTTACGGGTCCCTCGAACGTTTTATTGGAATTCTCATCGAACACTTCGAAGGAAAATTTCCACTTTGGTTAAATCCAATCCAAATTCGTGTCTTAACTGTGGCAGAAACTCATAGTGATTATGCGAAAGAAGTATATCAAGATTTGGTAATGCATGGATTTCGAGTCGAACTCGATGTTCGGAATGAAAAAATTGGAAGTAAAATTAGGGATTCCATCATGAAACGGTGCAGTTATACACTCATCCTTGGGGATAAAGAAAAAGAAGCAGGAAGTATCTCTTTCCGTCGTATGGGTGATGAAAAAACAGAAACAGTTTCTCGTGATGGTTTCCTCTCTCTCCTCAAAGGGGAGCTGAACTAAAGAAATTTCTTGACTAACACTGGTGGGTACATATGGTTCCTACCAGTGTTCAAGAGTCAAATCATATCTACATCGAAAGAACCAGTTACACTTTATCTGGACCTTCCGATACACCCACCGTATGACGTCTGTGATGCGTATGATGCTATCCCCATGATAAACCTTCCCATTGCGGATGGTGTTACTCTCGGGTGGAAGGTGAGTCATATGCAATTTGTGGATGGAATGGGGAAAGATGTTTCCTTTGATTGTCCAAACATTGTCATCACTGGGGGACAAAATTTAGGGAACAAAGCCGTTTCATTGTATGTAGTCGCTGCTTTTTACGATGTTTCTGATCGTTTATTGTCTTGCCAAACTTCCGAACACTGTATCCAACCTTGGGAACGTTACGATGTCCCTGGTTTATGGAGCCGATTTCCTTTTTCCATTTCTGAAATTTCTCGCGTCTGTTTACGGATTACCATCTCCGGTTGTGATACAAACGAAAGAATCGAAACTCCACTACCCATTGGTTCTTCAAGACCTATGAAAAAGGAATCCAAACGAGAATGGAAACGCGCCGAACATGTGGTCGGTACTTACTGTTTCCAAAAATGGAACCCGGGCAAAGGGGAACTTTTGTATGCTACTGAACCACTCACCAAAGAAAATAAACTTCGATTCCGATTGGAACGAAAGGAAAACCAAGGGTTTCATTATCTAGCAATTGTTCCTTCCACCAATCCGATTCCGAGTGACCGAAAGTATGACAATCTCATTCAATATGTCCTGTATGATGAGTCCGGTCGGATTTGCCATGGAGGATCTTGTATGGGAATGGGAAACCATGGGGAATACCTTTCCCTTGTCCCCATTTTACCTGGAATCCTCCAAAAAGAATCCCTTTCCATCGAATATGTGGTGTGGGAAGGGCCTTCTGGAACGCTTTAACCCCTGAACATCGGCATTTGCAAAGAAATGTACTTGCGTGCCTAGTTTTTCATCCGAAATTGGAAATTGAAAGAAATTTCGGAGACTGAATGCAGAAACGGCCCAACCCTAGAGGGAACCCAAACCAAGATAAATTCGCCCACATCAGAATTAACGAACAAATTACCAATGTAGCATCGATTCGACTCGTCAGTGACGAAGGATCTGATATCGTTACTCTGGAAGAAGCGCTCAGAAGAGCAAAGGAAGCTAACCTTGATTTGGTGGAAGTCTCGGGAGACCAGGATGTTCACGTCTGTAAGTTGATCGATTTTGGGAAATACAAATTCGAACTTCTTAAAAAAACGAAAGAAGCGAAAAAGAAACAACACGTAGTCACGGTTAAAGAAATCAAAATCCGCCCGCGGATTGATAACCATGACTTCGAGATTAAGAAGCGTCATGCTTTAGAATTCTTGCAAAAGGGTGATAAGGTAAAAGTGACACTTCGATTCCGAGGCAGAGAGATGGTTCACTCTGAAATTGGAATGAATATTGTTAACCGGTTTGTCGAGGACCTAAAAGAGCATGCCTCTCCCGAAAAAATGCCGGTACACGACGGAAAGACGATAGTTGTCGTGATGAACCCACTTAGTGAAAAACCTAAAGGATAAAAAACTATGTATAAGCTGAAGACAAATAGGGCAGCAGCCAAACGTTTTAAGTTTACCAAATCTGGTAAAATCAAACGTGGTTGTGCGTTCCGAAGACATATCTTAGAGAAAAAATCTCCTAAGATGAAACACCAAAGCCGTGGAATGCACCTCATCCATGAAACCGACTATAACCGTGTAGAAAAACTTCTACCTTACGGAGGTTAAACGATGCCACGCGCAGTCAACGGAACCATTCATAAGAATCGTAGAAAGAAACTACTTGCGAAAGCAAAAGGTTTTAGAGGTGGACGTTCTAAACTTTTCAGAACAGCAAAATCAGCTGTGATGAAAGCAGGTCAATGGGCATACCGTGACCGTAGAAAGAAAAAGTCCGAATTTCGTAAACTTTGGATTACGCGCATTAATGCTGCAGTTAGAGAAAATGGAATGTCTTATTCAAAATTCATCCATGCCCTCAAAACACAAGGCATCAACTTAGACCGTAAGACATTGGCTGATCTTGCTTACAACCACAAAGAAGTATTCAACGCCATCGTCGAAAAAACCAAAGTCGCTAAGTAAATTAGTGCTTGATAGGAATGGAATAGCTCGTCTATTCTATTCCATCGGATTGTTATCATGTTAAAAATCGAAACCATTGAAGAGCTAGAAAGTAAAGTTGTTAAGGCCCTTGAGCTCATCCAGGACCTAAGAACAGAAAATGCACGCCTAGAGACGGAAAACGAATCCCTCCGCGCGGAAAATGACCAAATGAAGCTCGCAATGGAGGAAAAAGAGCGCGAATTAAAAACACTTCGTTCTCAACTCCAAGACGCGACGGACGAATTAAACCAACTCAAAGAAAGAGAAGGTTTACTTGAATCCAAAGTCCACCAACTCCTTGGAAGATTAGATGGCCTACCGACTACAGGTAGTTCCACACCTAAAGCACCACTTGTGGATGCACCTGCACCTGCGGCGGCACCAGAAGCGACAGCTGCGGTTACACCAAGTCTCACAACAGAAGACGATGATGAAATTATCCTACTGGATGAAGATGAATCGGAATTCCACGGAGAAGATGTTTTAGAAAAAACTCCTGCCTCTGCTTCCTTTGAAAAAGAAGAACTCGTCGTAGAAACTGACGACGAAGTTCCAACTGTTGAAATTGATGAGGATGACGATATCATCATCGATGATGAAGATGAAGCTATTAGTGTATTTGATGCGGATGATGATGATGATTTTCTCATCATCGAAGACGATCCTAAATAATCCATATGGCAGACTCTGCCCAAAACTCTCATAAAATCACCAAACAAATCTTTGGTGAAACTTATACAATCGTAGGAGAAGCTTCTTCAGGGTATATTTCTGAAGTTGCTGACTACGTGGAAACACGCCTTATGGAATTGGGGAAAGTTTTACCCAATGCATCCAAAACCAAAATTGCTGTACTTTGTGCTCTGAATTTAGCTGACGAGTTATTCCAAATGCGGGATGTCACCGCCAAAGTGAATGAAAATCCTGAATTGGAAGAACGTACGAAAAAAATTATCTCTTTATTGGAAGAGGGAATCATTGGGGACCATTTTTGAATTTGATTTCCAAACAAGACGCAAGGAAGATCCTCAAAACCAATATCCCAAAACTGAGTGACCGAGAAGAGTTAGAATCAGCGATTCTCAAAAGACTATTTCCTTTATTGCAGGGAAACTCCAAAATCATCACTTATGTTCCTGACTTGCAATGGGAAGTGGATGTATTGCCCATCATTGAATCATCTCCCTTACCAAAACCCACAAGTTTTATTGAATCCAGGCATTCTGCGAAGTGGTACTTTCCTAAAGTTGTCAAAGACAAAGGATTATGTTTCCTTCGTCCGTTCTCTTTTGAAAAAGGACCATATGGAATCTTTGAACCGATCGGAGATGAGGAGATTTCCGTAGAGGAAGCGGATTTGATCCTGGTACCAGGTCTTGGTTACCATGAAAATGGATTCCGCCTTGGAAGAGGTGGTGGGTATTATGACCGCATTTTACACAAAGAATCGGTGCAAAAGAAAACAATAGGGTTTAGTTTTTCTAAATTTTTCCCCGTCCCATTCCAAGTAGAAGAACACGATGTTAAAGTCGGAAAAATGATTACGGAATTTCAGATTCATTCTTTTTTCGATTGAATCCACGTAGGATTCTGACACGATTCCAAGTAGTATATGGACCAAGAAAAACTCCTCACATCCCTTGCGGAAAAAACCAAAATGGAACAAGAGTCTGATTTAGGAGACCTTGAACAATTTCTTACCTTTACGATCGAAAAGGAATTTTTTGGGATCCGATTGCTATTGGTTCATGAAATTTTAAAACCTGTTCTAATTACTCGTATTCCTAATGTAGAAGATTATATTTTAGGAGTGATCAACTTAAGAGGGGAAATCATCCCAATTGTTGATTTGAAAAAAAGATTCCATAATACTGATTCTGACATTTATCCCATCTCGCGTATCGTAGTTGTTATGTTAGATGAAAAAAGAATTGGAGTTTTAGTCGATGAAGTCAAACAAGTTGTAAAAATCCAAAAGGATTTTATCAGTTATACAACTGATGACTTGTCGTTAAACTATAGTAAGATGGTTGAATCTGTATCACGTTACGAAGACCATTTGATTTTGAATTTGGATTTGGAACAAATTGTAAATTTTGTTTCTGCCACAAAGTAAGGAATAGGGGATACGACATTGGCTGGAATTTTAGGTGAATACACAGAAGTTTTCCTGGAAGAGTCCGAGGACCAAATTGAAGAACTCAATTCCAATTTGGTAAAACTAGAGAAGGACCACGAAAACCCCGAAATCATCAACGATATCTTTCGTGCAGCTCATTCCTTAAAAAGTTCATCGGCATTTGTTGGATTGTACAATTTATCCGACCTCGCTCACACGATGGAAAACCTTCTCCAAAAAATTAGAGAAGGTAGTTTAGAAATTAATGTTAAACTCGTAAATTTACTGTTTGAATGTTTTGATTTGATCAAACAAGTGATAGAAGGTGTCGCTAATGGTATCAAAGTGGAGACCCCTTTTACTGACATGATCCAAAAACTCCAAGATTATGAAGTATCAGTCTCTGGTGGTGGAAATACCTCTAAATCGGCTGTCACAACTTCTGGAACCAAACAAGGACAACTTGGAAACCAAACATCCATCGGGAATTTGACCGAAGACGAAATTTCTGAAATCAGAACTGCACTGAAAGAAGAAGACGGCCAATCTGCATTTACAGTTGACCTCCGTTTAAAAAACGAAACTCCGATGCAAAACCTTCGGTTATTACTGATTTTACAGTCAGTCAAACAGTCTGGTGTTATTGTACGTTGTAATCCATCCGAAGAAGCTTTGGATAATGGACAAGGTAGTTTCGCACTTTCATTTATTACTGTTACTAAATATTCAAAAGACGAATTATATACACAATGTAACATTGATATGGTGGATAGTCTTTCCGTAATGGAACTCCAAATCCCTCAAACGGAAATGGAAGCACTGGAAAAACAAGTCGAAGTCACACCAGCCGTAAACAATCCAGTAAGTTCAGTTTCGAGCGACACAGAAGAAAGGGTGGTGGTGAAAGGATCTGCCAATTTTGAAAAGGCTGTAACCGATTCAAAGGTTGTGATGCGAACCATCAAGGTATCCTCTGATAAACTCGACCAACTCATGAACAATGTGGGTGAGCTTGTGATCACAAACTCTGGATTCCAAAAAATCTATGATGATTTGGTATCACAGTTTGGGGAAGATTCTTTATTCAATGAACTAAAGGGTAAAATCGACCAAATCAATCGTATTTCCAAAGACCTACAAACAGGAATCATGAACATTCGAATGGTTCCGATTGGATCTGTATTCAATCGTTTCACTAGGCTGATTCGTGATTTGTCACTCGAAACTGGCAAACAAGTGAATTTAGTTTTACGTGGTGAAAATACAGAACTTGATAAAAAAGTTATCGATGCAATTGGAGAACCACTCATCCATCTCATCCGAAATTCAGTGGACCATGGAATTGAATCTCCAGAAGAACGAAAACTCGCAGGTAAATCGGAAGAAGGAACTGTCGAACTGAATGCTTACCAAGGCGGATCCAATATCCTTGTTGAAATTCGGGATGATGGTAAAGGCCTTAATAAAAATAAAATCCTAAAAAAAGCCATCGAACGTGGGTTAGTTACGGAAGCCGATTCTCAAAACCTATCTGAATCTGACATCTTTCAGTTTATTTTTGCTCCAGGTTTTTCTACAGCGGATAGAATTTCCGATATTTCAGGCCGTGGAGTTGGAATGAATGTGGTGAACAAACTCATTGAAGAGTTTAAAGGAAAAATCATCATCCATTCGGAAGAAGGAAAAGGATCTTCCTTTACCTTGTCTTTTCCGCAAGCACTTGCGATCATTCCATCCATCCTTGTGATCATGGAAGAAGAAGTGTATGCTTTCCCTTTATCTGAAGTATCTGAAACCATCAAAGTAAATCTCGACCAAATCACAACACTCGAAGGGCATGAGATCATCAACCTACGAGGGGAAGTCCTTCCGATCTACCGACTCAATCGAATTTTGGGTCTTGCCGACAAACAAGAAATGGTGGAAGTCCCTGTTGTGATTGTGAACTACAAAACAAGGAAACTTGGTTTTATGGTCGATGATCTCATTGGAAAACATGAAACGGTGATCAAATCACTTGGGAAAAATTTCCAAGACGTACAAGGGTTAACTGGTGCCACCATCATGGGAGATGGAACCATCATTTTGGTCTTAGACATTCCTGGGCTTGTTGAGATTGCTGCTGATAAAGTAGATTGGACTGATAAACTTGTATCTGGTGAGATGATGAAACGTTCATCCACAATCCGTTCCCTTGAAATGTCTGATTCTGAATACATATTCAAATCAAACCACCCCACAAATCGTTATAATGCGAAACTCATTGAGTTGCGGGCAAAAGACAAATCGCGAATCAAAAAAGAAAAACATAAAATCGAAAAACACATCATTGTTCCAAAAGAAGAGGTGTTTACTGAAGAACCTGTGACCAACCAAAAAATCACAACAGAAGTCACTAAAAAAGAAACTACAGTGAATGGGCAGAACGAAGATCATTCTTCCGTAAACGAAACCATTACTTCAACACTTGTATTGGATCATAAAACAGATGAGATCCATAGGCTTGCTGATATTGCAAAAATAGAAAATGTAAAACTAACGGAAAGAGAACAAGCTGCAGAAATCATTAAAGGTTTTGTCGAACAAAAAGAAGAGCGGCTCAATCAAGTAGCTTCGCTAAGTAATGAAGCTATCAATGAGATCATGTCTTCCAAAGACATAAAAAAATTGGAAAACATTGTTAACACGGGTATGATGAATGCTGGTGTTGTATTGTCTCAGTTAGTTGGTAAAGAAGTCGAGTTATTCATTCCCGAAATTAAACTTACGGACCGAGATGGTTTGGCGAAAGAATTCCGTTATTCGATGGACCAATTTTTTGGAATGAAAATCCGTATGACTGGTGATCTAAACGGAAATTTACTGATGATGTTTTCTGAAGAAAATGGTTCCGAAATTGCAAGAGAACTTCTTGGTTCTGAAGAAGCAAAGTATGCAGATGGCAGCAATCATAAATTATCAGATGATATGATGTCTGTATTATCTGAAATTTCCAATATTGTTTGTTCGAGTGTTATGAACTCTCTTTCCAACAAATTGAAAAAAGAAATTTTACCTTCTGTTCCTGAAATGATCACTGGTAGTTTTATGGAAGTAGTGGACATTGTAAAACCAGAAAGAACTAAATTTTTGTCGATGCATACAGAGTTTAACCACCAAGGCAGTAACCTAATTGGTGTTTTAGTATTTTTACCTGATTTTGACGAGTTAGTTGAGTTAATTCATAAATCATGAACAAAAAACCGACCGTTGTGATCATTGATGACTCACTTCTTGTGAGAAATATTTTAAGTGATGCGCTCACTAAAAAAGAGGAAGTTTCTGTGATTGCCACTGGCAAAACAGGGATGGACTGCATCGATCTTGCTGAGAAGTTAAAACCAGATTTTATCGTTTTGGACATCGAGATGCCCATCATGGATGGATTAACGGCTCTCGCTGAAATCAAAAAGAAAAAACTTCCGAGCCATGTGATCATGTTGTCGGTTCTTACGCAACATGGTGCCGATGCTACCTTTAAGGCACTGGAACTCGGAGCAGTTGATTTTATCCCAAAACCTTCGAGTGGAAATCAGTTTTCGCCAGAAGACATAGCAGCTGTTTTATCTCTCAAAATCAAAGGGTTTTCGGATTCAAAACTTGTTAGTCCGGAGCCCATTTCCCGCCCTGAACGGACCGAACGGCAATTAAATAAAAGTTTTCAAAAACCGATCCAAGTAGATGCTATCGGAATTGGAACCTCCACGGGGGGACCAAAAGCGTTACAAACCGTTTTTGCAGGAATTCCAGCTGATTTTGCAAAGCCCATTTTTGTTGTGCAACATATGCCAGCAGGATTTACAAAAGCTTTTGCAGACAGGTTAAATTCTTTGTCTAAAATACATGTGAAAGAAGCAGAACAGGGTGATTTGGTGCAAGCAGGAACCGCTTACATTGCCCCTGGTGACTACCAAATGAAGGTAGTTTCAAAAGGAAAAGATCGTTTCATAGAGCTTACACATTCAGAACAAGTGAATGGACATAGACCTTCCATTGAAGTATTATTTGATAGTTTGGTGGAAACATATGGAGGCGATCATTTATTATCCATGATCATGACAGGTATGGGTAAAGATGGATCACATGCCATTTCCAACATACACGCGAAAGGTGGTATTACTTTGGCGCAGAATGAAGCAACTTCTGTTGTGTATGGAATGAACCGTGTGGCTGTAGAACTTGGGGGAATTGATTTTGTTCTCCCAGTGGACGAATTAGTACCAAAAATGATTGAATTATTAAAGTCGAGAGGGAATTAACATGGCAAGAATTTTGGTTGTAGATGATGCAAAATTCATGAGAACGCTCGTTAAAGATGCGTTAGTTGGAGCAGGTCACGAAATCGTTGGTGAAGCAGAAAATGGTAACATTGCGGTTGAGCAGTATAAAAATCTCAAGCCGGACTTAGTCACCATGGACATTACCATGCGCGAAAAGGATGGGATTGAAGCAACAAAAGAGATTATCAAATTTGATGCTTCTGCTAAAATCATTATGGTTACGGCACTTGGACAAGAAGACCTTTTAGCAAAGGCAATCAAAATGGGTGTGAAGGATTTTGTTGTGAAACCTTTCCCTCCTGAAAGATTGCAACAAGCTGCCGCAAAAGCATTAGGTTTATAAATGTCCCAAACCCCGGAGTTTATCGTCCGGTGGCAAAACCAGGACGGTGGATTGACTGAAGGACCTTTGACGGTTTTATGGTCTCTGATTGATAGTTATAAGGTGGATATCTTTGAAGTCTCCCTTTCGCGTATCACATCTGATTTCATTCAATTTTTGAGAACGAGTCAATCCTTGTCCATTGAGCTCACTTCCGAGTTTGCTGTGATGGCATCCCATTTGGTATACCTGAAATCCAAAGCTCTACTTCCAGACCCTGGTTTTGAAGAAGAAGACTATGACCCACCCCTTCCTAAGGAACTTGTGGACAAACTTTTGGAACACAAAAAATTCCAAATGGCGGGACAACGATTAGCAGAATTGGACAGATTGACCGCAGGTATGTTCACGCGGGAAACAAACCAAGTTTTGGATGAGACCGAAAATTGGTTGGATGTGAGTCTTGTTGATCTCATTTCTGCCTTCAATTCTATCTTGGAACAAGAAAGTTCCAATGAAGCCGAAGAACAAATACCAATTTACGAAGGGGTATCCCAATATTCGGTCGAAGACAAAATGGCATACCTGCAAAATCTCCTTGAAAAAACTGGCGAAATTCACTTCATGGATTTGTTTGAAAATGACAAACCAGAAAAAAAAGAAATCGTCGCAGCCTTCCTTGCTGTATTAGAAGTTGTTAAAATCCGAGTTTGCAAAGTGATCCAACATGCAGTTTTCGGAGAAATCAAAATAGTCAAGGTTTAGATCAATTTGGAAGAAAGAAACTATACAAAGGGCCTTCTTGAGGCACTTCTCTTTTTATCTTCAGATCCAATCAAATTATCTGCACTGGCTAAGTCTTGTGGAATTGAAAAAACAGAAGCAAGAGAACTTTTAGATGAATTGATTCTTGATTACCAAGAAAGAGAAGGTGGTTTTTTACTCAGAGAAATCGCTGGTGGATACCAATTCATTACAAATCAAAAATACAGCGAAATTCTATCTCATATTTTTAAAGATAAAAAAAGGGAAACTCTTTCTCGGGGAACACTCGACACTCTTGCCATCATTGCTTACAAACAACCAATCACCTTGACTGAGTTAGATGAGATTCGTGGAGTTTCATCAAGGGCCATGGTGGCAAGTCTCATGTCCAAAAAATTGGTGAAAGCTGTCGGACAAAAAGAAGTTCCAGGTAGACCCACTTTATACGGTACCACAAACGAATTTTTATTACATTTTGGTTTGAGTAAACTAACAGACCTTCCAACACCAGTGGAAGTCAAAGAACTCAAATTTGAAGATTTTACACCTGAGTCTATCATTGTAACCGATGAAACTGAAATGAATCCTGATTTTGATTTGGATTCGTTACCAGAAGAATTAAAAGAAGAGAATCCAAATGAGTAATGCAGAAGAAGAATTAAAAAAACTCCGTTCTGGTATTGACTCACTGGACACTCAAATCATTGATCTCATCCAAAAAAGAGCAGGGTTTGCACAAGAGATTGGCCGTGTGAAAAAAGAATCGGGTGGTCCCATTTACCGACCTGATCGTGAAAAAGATGTATATGAAAAAGTCACACAACTTTCGAAAGGCCCTTTACCTGCTTCTGTGATACGAGCCATTTACCGGGAGATGATGTCTGGAACGATTGCCTTAGAACACCCGTTAAAGATTGGTTTTTTAGGTCCAGAAGGAAGTTTTTCTCATTCCGCTTTACGTTCCAAATTTGGGACATCAATTGAAGCGGTTCCACAGACTTCGATTCCCGACGTATTCCGAATGGTGGAAGAAGAAAAATTAGATTATGGTGTTGTCCCTGTTGAAAATTCAACAGAAGGACAAGTGAGTTCCACTTTGGATATGTTTCTTGAAACAGACCTCACCGTGTATTCGGAACTTTACCAAAGGATTTCTTTTTCATTATTAGGTTTTGAAACTGACCTTGCTGCAGTGAAACGAATTTATGGGATCCGAATTGGAAATGAACAATGTCGGAATTGGATTTCAGCTAACTTACCCAATGCGGAAGTTGTGGATACTTCTTCCACTGCCATGGCAGCAAAATTAGTATCAGAACGAAAAGATGGCCTTGCCATTGCATCCAAAATTGCGGGAGAAATTTACAAACTAAACGTGATCGCGGAAGGGATTGAAGATTATTCAGGAAATACCACAAGGTTTTTAGTCATAGGGAAAACAGAATCACCCGTGACAAAAGAAGATAAAACTTCGATTGTTTTTTCCATTCCTAACCAAACAGGTTCTTTATTTCAAATACTCAAAACCTTTCATGATGCTTCCGTGAATTTAACAAAAATTGAATCTAGACCACTCAAACGAAATTTATGGGAGTATCATTTTTTCATCGATTTTCTTGGTCACAAAGCAGATCCAAAAATTAAGTCTCTACTCGAAACAGTAAAATCTCAATGTACAATCTTTAAACTGCTTGGATCATATCCTACCGCAGGATCTTTCCCGACATGAAACTTGATCGTATCCTCATTTATGGAATGGGGCTTATGGGTGGATCTTTGTCTCTTGCCATTCGAGAAAAGTATCCAAATGCAGAAATTAGTGCGGTTGTTCGTTCTAAAAAAAGTAAAACAACAATCCTTTCGAAAAAATTGGCAAATCATGTATTCACATTAGAAGAAAATCCAAAGATTGAATGGGAATATTTTGATTTAGTTGTATTCAGTACACCTGTTGCAACTGTACTGAAACTCATTCCCAGTTTACCAAAATCAGGAAAGACAATTTATATTGATTTGGGATCCACCAAACAGTCAATTGTTGATCTTGTGAATAGTCATTTTGGTGATAACGAACACAATTATATTTCAACACATCCAATGTGTGGATCTGAACAAACTGGACCGGAAGCTGCAGTGCCAAGTTTGTATGTTGATAAACTTTGTATTTTAACAAAACCTACATTGGCGAGCCAAACAAGCTTTGATTTTGTGAAACAATTTTGGGAATTGATAGGTTCGTGGACCATTCAAATGGATGCAAAGGTCCATGATGAAACTTTGGCATATGTTTCTCATTTGCCACATGTGATTTCGACAATCCTTGTGAATGTTGCTGGTAAAAATCAAACAACGATGGACCAAGTAAATTCAATCCGAAAACCAATTACAGGTGGGGGGTTTCGTGATATGTCGAGGATAGCGGGCTCAAATGCGGAGATGTGGGTTTCTATTTTTAAAGAGAATCAATCCTTTCTCATCGATTCAATTGATCAATTCATTTCCCAACTTACAGAATTTAGAAATTTATTTTTAGATGATGTTGGACTAGATGAATCCAAAATGATTTCCATTTGGGAATCAGCACTCGAGAAAAAAGAAACAATTCAAAAAAACAAATGAAGTTTCTGAAGAATATACAAAAGTTAAATGGTTGTCAGGCGGGCATTTTAACGAATCAAAGTGCCTTTGGTTATCTCGGAAAGTATCATTTCCAAACCTATTCTGAAATCTTCAATTTAAAAACTATCTTTTTGCCCGAACACGGATTGTTTGCTGAGTTACAAGACCAAGTAAGTGGAGATGAGTTGTCTTATCTTTTTGGAGACATGCAAATTGTAAATTTGTATGGTAAGGAAGAGAGTAGTTTAGTCCCACCGAAAGAGAGTTTGAAAAATTTAGATGTAGTGATCATCGATATTAAAGATGTTGGTTCACGTTATTATACATTTTTAACGACTGCCTATTATATCTTAGAAGAACTTTCTAAATTAAAAAAAGAAACTGGTAAATCACCAGTCTTTTTAGTAATCGATTGTCCCAATCCAATTGGTACAAAAGTGGAAGGAAGTCCCTTACAGGAAACTTACCAATCGTTTGTAGGTGTCAAATCAGTCCTCCACCGCCATGGTCTCACACCAGGAGGTTTATTGACATATTATAATGAAACGTTTCATTTGAATGTTGATGTAGTAGTTGTTCCTGTTGGTGTTTTCCACCCAACGAAGGTTACATCGTTTGAATGGGTTCCTCCATCCCCCAATATTCCAACACAAAACACTTGTTATGTGTATCCAGGTATGTGTTTATTAGAGGGAACAAACTTATCGGAAGGAAGAGGCACAACAAAACCATTCGAAACATTTGGTGCACCTTATCTATTGGGCAAAGAAAAGTTAGAATTGGATAAACGATTGTTATCCCACCAAAAAGGTAGGTTTTTATTACGTAATTTACGTTTTTTGCCTACATTTCATAAATATGCGGGAATCATTTGTGAGGGTTACCAATTAATGGTTTTGAAACCCAAACAATTCCATTCATTGTACTTCACCTTGTATTTTTTAAAACAAGTGCATGAATTGTTTCCAAAACAATTTGAGTTTTTAAAAGGAGTGTATGAGTTTCGATCGGACAGACCAGCCATTGAACTTCTTGCTGGTGATTCCTATTTACTTGACTATCTGCACGGAAAACATTCCGATTCTGACCTAGAAAGGTATTTGGAAGAAAACGAAACAGTTTGGAACAAGGCAATAAAACCATTTCGGTACTAATTTTTTTGACAAATTGGTGTTGCAGACCGACTAAAGGTTAGGTATACAATGACCATGACAAAACTGTTTCGAACCATCATTCTATTTTCCCTCATGACAACTTTATTCACCAATTGTGGTTACAATCGAATCCAAGAGTTGGATGAAGAAGTTTCGGCTTCTTGGGCAGAAGTGCTCAACCAATACAAAAGAAGAGCTGATTTAGTTCCCAATTTAGTTTCTGCAGTGAAGGGTTTTGCAAACCAAGAAAAAGATATCATGAAAGGGATTGCCGAAGCAAGAGCAAAAATTGGATCCATCCAAGCGACTCCTGAACTTGTTAACAATCCTGAAAGTTTAAAACAATTTGACCAAGCACAAGGACAACTGGGTTCTGCATTGTCTAGACTCCTTATGATCCAAGAAAACTATCCACAGTTAAAATCAGACCAACATTTTTCAGACCTGATGGCACAACTAGAAGGAACTGAAAATCGTATCACTGTTGCAAGGAACCGATTCATTAAAGCTACAAAAGAGTTTAATGTTTATATTCGTCAATTCCCTGCAGTTTTAACTGCAAAAGCATTTGGATATGAATCAAAAGCAACATTCACTGTCGAAGACCAAAAGACGATAGAAAATGCCCCGAAAGTTGAATTCTAATTCTTAGACCAAATCATTACAAACTAGATTTGTGTGAGAAAAAACCGGTGAAAGCCGGTTTTTCTTTTTAGAATTGGAAGTATAAAAATGGACTGGAAACTGTTACGCTATAAATGATAAACGATGTCACATAGAGCAATATGCAAGTTGGGACTAAAAAGTACAAATTGTCTGTGATAAATGCAAATCGATCTTCTTTCTTATCTTGCATGATATCAATAAAGAATAAAAATCCAACTAACACAACCAAGCTGAGACTCATTTGAGGGAATTGGCCAACCGCGCCTGTAAACGCTCGTTCTAACATAATATTGGTGATACCCATTCCTGTGGGGACTTCTGGAGTTGCTTTCGCACGAAAGAAAAAACAAGACAATACAAAAACACCCACTGGGTAAATTGGTTGGATGTATCTAGGGACTTTGTTCCAGGCAGTACGCATAGTTTCAAATTTAAAAACAAATTTTTCAACCACCATCATTGTGGAGTGGAGAGTGCCCCAAAACACAAAAGTCCAATCCGCACCGTGCCAAATTCCAGAAACAAATGTAGTAATGAATAAATTGACATAAGCTAAAATTTCACCTCTACGGTTACCACCTAACGTAATGTATACATAATCTCTCAGCCAGGAACTAAACGAGATATGCCATCTTCTCCAAAGTTCACTAAGTGTACCCGATAAAAAAGGTCGGTCAAAGTTTTTGGGAATATGAAAGCCAAGAATTCTTGCCGTACCAATTGCAATATCTGAGTAACCTGAAAAATCACAATAAATTTGAACTGCGAATAAAAAGGCTGCAATCCACATCGCAATCCAATTGTATTCCGTTGGATTTGCATAGATAGGATCGATCACATACGATACAGGATCTGCAATGAATGTTTTTTTAAAGATTCCCCAAAAGAGTTGTTTTAATCCATGTTTTAGATTGTCTTTTGTGAAGTCCTTAGAATCTAAAAATTGATGTAATACATCACTTGCGCGTAAGATAGGTCCTGCCACAAGTTGTGGGAAAAATGACAAAAAAAGACCAAAGTGGAAAATGGATTTAGCTCTTTCTACAACACCTTTGTAAACATCTACCGCATACGAAACAGCTTGGAGGGTGAAAAAACTAATCCCCATGGGAAGTAAAATTCCGGATTTTTGAACAAACTCAGGATCACAGGGAGTGAAGGAAAAAGTTTGGTTCCAGACTGTGATTGAGAAATCTAAATACTTAAATACAAACAATAAACTTAAATTACTCCAAACCGCTACGTTTAACCAAAAAATCTTTTTATTTTTTGATTGGGTTTCCTCCATATAATCGACTGCAAGTTTTGTGATGACAAAAGAGAAAACGAGTAAAATGAGAAATGGAATTCTGAAAATTGCATAAAAATACAAACTAACAATGAATAACCATAATCCTTGGAATCGTTTTGGAATTAGGAAATAAATGAATATGACTACTGGTGCGAAGATTAAATAATGAACTGAGTTAAAGAGCATTTTACTTTGTTTCCTTTAAGGCAGATCGAATGGATTCAGATGCCCAAAGATTTCCGAGTTTTGTTAGGTGGCCATCACCAGGAATATAATAATCTTGGATGCCTGCTTTTTTTGTTTTTCCATGTATGGTAAATTCACGGCCACACATATTGTCGGTGTATGGTAAAATTTCCAACGTTCTGATCCTTTTGGATTCTAAATACCGTTTTGCTCTAAGAGCATAATTTCCTAATCGATTGTATTTGCCAAGCTGACGGCAATACACCTCTTCAATTTGCATCGGTAATAAAACTGGAATCCATTCGAAACCTTTCTCTTTCGAAAACTGAATCATCTGATCATAGGCTCTCGTAGTGGTTTCAGGAAGTGGCTCTAGGTCATCTGTATTGATTGGAGTATCTGAACATTGGATTTGTAAATTAGGAATGGGAGTGGGGCAAATGAATGTATCAGAATTTTCGCATGTAACCTTTTTGACAGGTATTATAAATGCTTCTTTTAAATACTGGAGAGGGGATTCCATAATTTGATTGGAATCCATATTCATGATGTATTTGGTTTGTGCCCATTTTACTTTTGTTTGTTCATAAGCAAGTTTCAGTGCTTGTAATAAATAAGAAACACGAGTGAGTTCAAACTGAATGCGAAATTTATTTTTCCATTCTTGATCATTTTCGTGGAGGGCATCATTTTCATCATCAGGCAAAATCCCTTGTGCACGTAATTCCTCAGGCATGGTAAAGTCATTCGGAGAGATAAAAAAGAGAACCTTTTTGATATTTGGAATTTTGTTAGATAAATCTTTTAGGCGTTTGTAGGATCCAAGAGAACCATAAGCATCAACTCCAAAATTTAAACTTTGGTACAGGGTTCCATTTTCCTCATATCCATTGAGTTTCGAACAAAACGTATCCTCGTCAGAAACTCCAAATCCCATCACAAGACTATCGCCTAGGCAAACGAGTTTGGGTTTTTCTGGAATGGGTTCTTCTAAGCCACGTAGCCCAAGGGAATTTGTTGTGAATTGCCCTTGCCAGAGGTCCGCATAGTGTCGGACAAACCTGCTTTCATTTGGGGCAAGAGTGACGCCATATTCTGGGTGGTATGCATGCAAAAGTTTAACATCACGGTAATAACGTAAGGCAGGAGGATTGGCAAGGCGAAAGATCCCTTCCAAGAACAATAAAGCGAACGGGAAAAGTAGGACAATGGCTCCCCATCGTTTCCAGTTTAAGATCATATCCCTCTAAACTTTCGAATGGGACTTAAGAATCAAGCATTTCTAGTGGGACTTTTTGTAGTCATTGGCTATGGCCTCTGCAAACAGTTTTGCCAAATCTTCATCTGGGTGACCATCGTTTGGGATGTAGATTTGTTTTTTTTGAGAAAACAAAACCTTGGTCTCTGCGCGTAGGTCAATGGTAGCCATTCCTTCCGATGCAAAGAATCTTTTTGCAACATCATAATTCGGATCATTTGTATCAGGTGTTCCATTCGGGGCCATTCCCCAAGAGAATAAAATTTTCCATTGTTCTTTGTTGTGGATTCTGTTTTGAATGAATGTTTTTAAAAACGAATAGGTGGGATGAGAGTTTGGATAAAGAGTCGGAATTCCATTCGTATACACATTCATTTGACGAGATGGTAGGAGTGTGTTATAGAGTGATGAATTTCTTGATAGGTAAAAGTGGATGGGGTATAGGTATTTCTGAATTCCCTTTTTTTCCCTTACGTCATCGATAAAATCAGAAGGATTCCATATCCAATAGATGAAGTTTGGTTTGTTATTTGTTTGATTGAAAGTATCCAAATACAAATTCGAAATTCCATTCGTGCCAATTGCATCCACAGCAACCACACGTGTTTTGATTTTGTATTTAGTTTCTAACAAAAATGCGATGGTTTTTTCAGTAGGTAATCCATAACCCATCGCCATTGAATCACCAAGTAACCAAACTTCTGTTTGATTTGTTTCTGAAAGGTTTGAATTAGTTATCCTTTCTCCCATCTCATCGGTTTGGATGTCCCATGGTTTTCCATCTCGACGAGTGAACCCTTCCTTTACATTCGGACACAAACGGATTTCCGACCAATCTTTCAGACAATGTATTTTTTTATAGCGGAGTTCTTCGTTTGGAGTTTGTTGTTGGAAGCGAAAGTATCCCTCTCCCAAAAAGAGTAGGATACCGAAAACTAAACTAAATTTGAATAGTAGATTAAAGAATTTTTTCAATGAGCAAGTAGAAAAAGGATAAGTTTCCGATATATAGAACCATCACTAAAAATCCAATGGCAATTTGGAACAGGTAAGCGGAATAAGAAAACCCTTGGTAGGCAAGGTAGGTTGTAATTCCTAAAATCATCTCGGGAACTAGTACGTAATAAGCAACATGCTCCCACATCTTTACATTCTGTGCATACCAAGATCCAAAAATCCACATCGTTGCTTCAGACAATCCAAAGATGAATAAACTGACAAGCCCCACCCATATCCCTGTACCGATGATTGAGACTGATCTTTCTTCTAGTTTGATTCCAGTATAAACACAGATAAAAAGAGGTATGACCCATAGACCTGCCATATAACCAGAGACAGTTCCTATTTTGAAAAATCCATCTTCAGGAAAAACTAATATCTGTAAAACGGCCGACAAAAACCAATCTGGAAAAACCATAAAAATGGAAAGTGGTACTAAAAATTTCCAAATTCGATACGGAGTGTGCCAATGGAATACAATACAAATGGCAACAAAACTGACATGGAAAAAAGCCGTGAGGCTTGCGATTTTCACACCAGCTTCATAAGGAGCATAAAAGAGAACAATACCAGAGAGTATGGTAAATACAAAAAAGTACAAAGCGAGTAAAAATTCTTCAGCCAGGAACTTTGGTTTCATCGTTCTCGAATTTGAAAGGAATGGATTGGAAAGGCAAGTCGAAACTTTGTTTGGTGGTAAGAAAAATAAAAAATCAGAAGGTAGGATGAATGAATGGAAATAGAAATGATCTTGGGAGATACTGGGTTCGAACCAGTGACCTCTACCATGTCAAGGTAGCGCTCTAACCAACTGAGCTAATCCCCCAAGGTAAAACCACTTCACCAGAGTCTTATCCACCGTAAAGTACGATTTCGCCACTTGTTCCAAAGGGAAAAATCTTCACTCAACCGATCACATAGACTTTTCGGATCGGAAATTTGGTTCATAAGAACAATTAAATTGTCTTTTGCCCTAGACAAAGCAACATAGAGAATCCTCCTTTCTTCTTCGAAGTCAATTGTATTTAGATCTTTACTCCAACCTTGGCATAAATCCACAATCACAGTCTTAAATTCTAGACCTTTTGCACTATGGATTGTCATCACTTGTTTTTTGGGCACTCCCACTTGGATCCATTCGGCTTTGCGAAAATTACTACGTGTGAGTAAAACAGACTCAGAATCAATCGAGTGGTATTTTTTCCAAATTGTTTCTAAGAATGGATCGTTTTCTTTTTTGACTTCCAAATGGAAAAATCCTTTTTCCTTTCGAAAGGAAATCGTTTTTTTGGGAATTTTGTCTTTGTTTTGTCTGATGGGTAATAAACTTTTTTGAATGATTGTTTTTGTTGATCGGTAGTTAGTTGGTAATTTGTATTGGATTACATTTGGGAAATGATTCGAAAATTCTAAAAATGGTTTGGGAGTGGCTCCTCGGAATCCATAAATTGCCTGCCAATCATCTCCCACAACCGTGATGGTTTCAAACTCCATCCGTTTGATGATCTCCAATTGTTGTTCATCTGTGTCTTGGAATTCATCGATGATGAGGGATTTCCAATTTTTTTTGAGGGTTCGAGAATCTTCTGATTTTAAAAATTCTAAAAAATCTTGGATTAAGTCATCAAATTCAAAGTAATTGTTCTCTCGTTTCCAGTTTTGAAAGGAAGTGATGTAGTTTTCATAAATTTCTTTAGATATGTTTCGTAAATACTTCCCATTTTGTTTTGTGAGTATGGAAAATGGAATTCCACCTATCAGTTCACGATTTGGCTCTAATATTTTTTTGGTCAATTCCCATTTTTTTGATTCTGGTAAAAGTTTACATTTGGACCAATTTTTTTGAAAATGAGAATGTTTTAAGGAGTGATAACAAAACGAATGAAAGGTGGAAATGTGATACAAGTGAGAAAGGCCTCTTTTCTCACAACGTTCTTTGAATTCCTTTGTGGCTTTTTTGGTAAATGTGACAATGAGTGTTTTGTCGGGGTGGATGGTTTGGTTTTTTTCCCGTTCCTCTAAGAGTCCAATCATAGTGGCTGTTTTGCCAGAGCCAGCACCAGCAATCACTTGTATAACGGGGTTTTTACTAGTGATGATTTCCTTTTGTTCCAAACTCCACATAGAAACTTGAGGTAATGGATTGTTTGATTGGATCTATAATTGATTCGAATTGATCACCTAAACATGGATTTGTTTAAATTTTAAAGACAGCAGTGTCTTCATCTTCCTCTTCTTTTAGATCATAATAACCATAAATAAAATGAGAACTGGCACGAACTTCCATTCCATAAAAATGTTCAGAGATCCTACCAGATTTTATCACTTCGAGTTTGTATTCCTCTGCTAAAAATTTCATTTTATCCATGGAGATTTTTTCATTGATCTTCGGACCAAATCCAGACTCTGTTTTTGACCAATCAACGATGAATAACCTTCCACCTGCCTTCATGGAACGAATGAGTCCATCCATCGCCAAACCTGGGTTTGGGAAGGTGGATAAAGAAAGGGAGGCAAAAATAATTTCTGGAACCGGAACCCATTCGGGAAGGAGAGGGTGGTCAGATTGGTCCATATAAAAGGGGGTGAGTTGTTCAATCCCTTCCATGAGTTTTCTACGGAGGATGCGATCGATGATGTCTTGTTGGCATTCCGCAGCCCAAATCCAAACATTGGGAAACCATTTGCGGAAGTCCTGAAAATAAAACCCAAGCCCACTTCCAAAATCAACCAAATTGGTTAGGCCCTTCCAATTGAAAAAAGCATACACATCTTCTGGAGGACAAACCTCTCTTCTATGGCTTGAGAGCAAATACTCTTGGTAAGTTTGGGAACGGTAGTATTCCGTTTCAGACATAATGACAAATCTTCTAGAAAAGAGGGGAAAGTACAAACGAAAAATTCAATTCGAGGGAGACAACCACCGAAAATCTAAGTATGAAGTTCTCGATTCACCTCTGGACGGTTGTACTGCTACTTTCTCAATTCCCGGTTTGGGCAGACTCCGGATTTGAGGAAAGTCGTTATCCATCGATTGCAAAAGCTATTCATGCGAGTCTTTTGCCTGACAAAAAATCCATTCGGATTGATTGGGATTCACCCAAACAAGAAGGTGAAATCATCGTTGCCAGATCCAATGTGATGATTGATAGCCCAGATAAACTGTACATTGCCGATTCACTTGGCCGATACAAAGCCTCTGGTCCTAATGCAACTCGTTTATACTTTGATTATAATTTAAAACCTGGAACATACTATTATGCGATTGTGATGGTTTCCGATGTTCGCAAACGAGAAGTCAAATTGTTTGCCAATCAAAACTATACGATCATACCTGTAACCATTGCAGAAGAAAATGGAACACCTGTTGTAGGGCAAAATCCAGATTTCCCAGCGTTCCCACAAGATACCAATATCCAGTCAATGGTGGGTGGTGTATCTGGAATCACAGCCAATATCGAAAAACGATTCATCCGATTGAATTGGAATCCACCACAGGGTGCCACAGCGGGAAGAACAATTTACACTGTTTATCGTTCCAACTCACCACTTACAAGTCTTCCACTCATGCAAAAAGCAGAGAAACTCACAGAGCTCACACATCCGACAACTTCCTTTTTGGACCAAGACTTAAGTAAATCCCAAACCTTGTATTATGGTGTTTCTGTGAAACAGGTGGGGAGTGAAGAAACTCTTCCTCTAGAAGATAAAAAATCGACACTACGTGTTTTTTATATCAAACAATCAGATAAAGCAAATGCAGAAGTAATCGTTGAAGAGACTCCCAAAAAGGAAAACCCTGAAGTTGCTTCTAATGAAGTGACACCAAACTTAACGGGAGCTCTACATGTGCGAGGATTAGGGTATGAACGTGTTGGCAAAGGAGCAGTGATCAGTTGGCTAAGTCCAGAAGCTGCCGATGAAACAACAATTTATACTTTGTATGCTTCCATTCGTCCCTTAAACCAAGGTGCATCATCCTTTAACCAAGGAACAGTTGTTAAGGTTGCAACAGTTGTTCATCCTAAAACTAATTTTTTCATCAAAGAGTTAAAAGAAATTGATGAATTGTATTTTGGTGTGACCGCAAAATCAAGTTCCGTTCCAGAAGATTATAATCTAAAAGAAAACGTATCCTATTTTAAATATGATTTTTCTAAGGATAACCTTCCGAAAGAAGAACCAGATATTGTAGCTGAATCAAAACCTAAAAAAGAACCCGAAAAATCTGAAATTTATAAAAATGAACATGCTGTAACTCCAACTGAGTTGGCTCCTCCTAAAGAAAACATTGAGCCTGTAAATGATTTTAAACAAGAAACACAAGCAACAGTTACATACGATTTAGGGCAAACAGAGTTGAATCGGATCATCAAAGAAACGGTGATCCAAAAGAAATTTGAAACAGCCGTTTATCGTTTAGAAGAATATTTAAAATATGAAACTAGTTCTTACTTAAGGGGAAAAGCAATGTTTTTCTTAGGTGTTAGCGCTTTAAAAACCGGTGATACCAAAAAAGCTTTAAAGTGTTTTTTGAAAAAGGAAACCAAATCCTATTCTCCATCAAGAGTTGAATTTTGGACGAATCAAACCCTAAATCAAGTGGGTAGAGGTAATTTATGAGTCGAGTGATCGTATCCTTAGCAGGTTTGTTATTTATTGTAGCTGGACTCTCCACTGCCTATTACCAAACCAATATTTCTGCAAAAGAAGACCAGTCTCAATTGGTATTAGAAAAAATTGCAGAAGGTGAAGAGTATCTAAAACAAACAAATCCACATAGCAAAGAGAAGGCGATTGTTATCTTTTCTGAATTAGCTGGTAAACAAGGTTTGGAAAAATATGAATTTCAAATTAAATACAACCAAGCAAGAGCTTTGGAAAAAAATTCAGATTTTTATCCAGCATTGGACATCTATAAAGATCTCAAAAAAAATTCAAACTGGAAACAAGAAGATCGAGATAAACTGAGTTATTCTTTGGGAAATTTGCTTTTAAAGATAGGAAATGAACCAGAAGGGAAGGCGCATCTGGAATCGGTTTTACAATCTAGTTCCGACAATAAACTTCGCTCCAAAACCTTCATGGCACTTGCTGACCATTATTACAAAATTGGGCAGTATGAAACCGCTCGTAAAAATTATGTTTTATCTTTGCAAGAAGATCCTAACCATACGGAATCAAGAATTGGTTGGGGGCGTACTTTACGCAAATTAGGAAAAGATTGGGCATCATTTGATGTATTTGATGAATACATCGAAACCCAAGATGGACTTGCTGGCGCGGATGAAAAAGTAGTGGGTGAGTATAAAGACTCAGTATTCAAAGAAGCAAAAGACAATTATACTAAAAAACAATATGCGAAATCAATTGAATTGTTTCAAAAATCTTTAACGGTGAATCCTTCTCCTAAAAAAGAAGAAGAAGCTTTGTATTATATTGCACTAGCTTATGATGCAATAGGAAAACAAACTGAATCACTTACATATATCAATAAGGTATTGAATAATAGTGATTATTCTTTAGACCAAGCTTCACTTTATAAAAAGGGAACAATTTACTTCAGACAAGGTAAGTTTGAAAAAGCAGCCGGTATTTTCCAAACCATTGTAGACAAATACCCTAAAAACCAGATTACCGACAAGGCGATTGCATGGAAAAAAGAATCACTAGATCAGTTTACTGACCACAATGATTTAGAAGATTCTGATGTATCGTCAGATTCTAATTCAAATAAACCGAATTCTTATTCAGGGAAACCTGATTCGGGAAATGATTTAGAATTTTAGTTGGTTTCCATTAGAAACTCATTCGTATGTGTATTGAAAAGAGCTTCCTCTAATCCGAAAGTTTTATAAATTTCCGGAACAATATCAGCTAACGAATGTATATTTTCTGCGAAGCGGTCAGCATCCTTTCCATACAGGATGGTGGCCGCTGGGTTTTCTGTATGATTTTTTTGGCTTAAGTCTTCCATGTTCCCATGATCACTGGAAACAATTAACAGATCTTCGTCTGGGTTTAGATTCGTTAAAAGTCCTTTAAAAAATGACTCTAAATTAAAAATCACTTTTTCAGCTTTCTCCCAATCCATTGCATGACCCACTTTATCTGTTAAAAAATATTCATACAAAGTCAGTTGGTAGCTTGAAAATCGTTCGAAACATTTTGTACCAAGAAGGTATGGATCTCTTTTTTCTAAAAGAGGATCACCTTCTTTTAACATATCTATTCCGAGTGTTCCCATAATTTCATGTGTGAGGTCCATATAAAGTCCTCTTTCATTACGAAGGTCCTCAAAATTTTTGAGAGGCCTACCACTGGCAAGTTGGATAAGGGTGGAAGCTGAAACCAGTTTAGGTTTTTCTTCCACATGTTTTAAGTAAGGTGGCGAAAAACAGTTTAAAAAATCACTGAGGATTCCCTGTTCATTTAAAACTTTGATGAGTGAGTATTTTGCTATAATTTTCCGTAAGGTGATGGTTGGAAATCCACTGACATGGCGACCTAAAACCTTAGGTCCAGGAATTCCTGTCCAAAGTGCTGTCTGGCCCGTGGCTGATTGGGGGAGACCAGGAACACCCATATGGGCATCCGTCTTTACATAATGGATATGATTGGCATTGACAGGGAGATTTAGGTCGAATTTGGAAATCCCACCAACAGGTGCTAAAAACCCTTTTGCAAAACGGCTAAATGGATTGGTTTTTGGATCATAGTTTGCGATCCCAACCCCATCCAAAAATACATAAAAAATCATTCCTTTCCTTAGACCGATTGGTTTTTGCCTAATGACAACCCGATAATAAGAATGATGAAACGAAATTTCGGAAACCTGTCTATTCTTTTTGGTCTCATTTCCGTTTCGTTATTTGTTACCTTCCTTTTTTACGGTTATTTTGAATGGATTCGTCCCATCCAAAGGAAAACGAATCTGATCACGGCTCTTTTGCGTTATGATGAAAATCGAACCAATGAGTATTTGAATACAATTGAGTTTTTTGTTCGTGACTCAGAATTACCTTATCGTGCGAGTAAAGTCACAAAACAAATTCAAAAATCCCTACATTTAGAATACGTACGATTATATGATGATTCATTACGTTTGATTCATAGTACAAATGAAACCAACGAAATTTTTCAGGAAGAATTGAGACAGGACCCATCTGGATTACTAGAAGGTAAGATTAAAATTTTATCTAACGGTGATTATGTGTATCGGGTCACAACCGGAAAATTTTTCATTGTATTCCCAAAGTTTAATTTTTCGCATGGGTCTGTTCAAAATCCGAATTTAGAATATGGATATTTGTATTGGGTATTCCAACCGAATACCCAAAAAATCTTATATACCAATGATGAATCGATTCTGTCTGGTGACAGAGAAAGTAACGAATTATTAGGTTTGTTCCAAGGGAAAGAAGGCCAGGAGATCACTTGGCAAATCGATGGTGACTTCTCTAATTTATATTTAGAAACAAAAGATCGGTTTTCCATTTATTTATTAAGGCAAACAGATACGGAAGTGGAAGAAATTCGTTATGGTTGTTTTATCCTCTTTCTCATAACGTTTACTGGTTTATTTTATATACGTTTTGTTTGGATGGTAGTTCATTTCGAACATTTCCATTTCAAAAAACGAATTGTGATACCTATACTTGTTTATTTAGTACTCCTTGTTTTTTACCAAAAAAGTTGGGAATTATTTCCTGACTATCGTTATTACAGACCATGGACCAAACACAGGTTCAATCAACTAGAAGATACTTTGATTGGTCTTGAAAAAAATATTAGGTCAAATTACCTAAATCATACAAATGGATTCGGGATCAGTGAGTCAGTAGTCTCGGAAATTTATGAATGGAAAATGGAGCAGGTGGATGTAACTCTTCAAAATCGATTTGGATCTGAAATTTTTCTGTTATTACAAACAATGAAAGAAAATCCAAAATCCATTTTGATTGAATCTGAAATGGATTTAGTTTACATGATTCCCATTCAAAACAAGGAAGATAGTTTGAAAACAGTACTCGTTACTGTTCTCAAACCTAATTTATTATATGCTAAAAAAGAAAAAGATACAGATGAATTTTATTTTCCGATTGTTGATATAAAATTGTCTGATAACAAAAGTAAAGAACAGGTAATATTTAATCCTAGGTTATGGAATGGAACTCAGCTTTCAAAACTAAGGCATATAGATTCCAAAAAGGAATCGGTAGGTTTTTTACACCATAAATTCCAGACATATTTTCTAGATAAAGAAAAAGGAAAACCTGGCATTGTTTCTGGATTGACTGTGTATCGATATGCTTCCTATCCAGCGTACATGCTTAGTTTTGGATTTGTTTTTATTGGTCCTTGGGTTTTGTTTGTGTTTTGGGCAAATCTAAAACGAAGATGGTCAACTACACCGATGTTAGGGGAATCCCTCCCTCATCCTGCGGAGATTCACGAAGAACATGAATTGATAAAAAAAACTGAATTGAATCAAGAAGGAATTGAAACAAAAACAGAACCTATTATAAAGAATCAAATTCCTGTGAAAAAAACGAGTTTTAAAATTTTACCTCCTGCTGCTTGGAAACGCGTTGCTATATTAGATGCGGTCCAACGAAAAAGAGAAACAATTTTTAATCCAGAATTAGAACGATTGGTTTCCAATGTGACAAAACGTGAGGATACACTTCCTCCAAAACAAAGTTCCATTCCTGAAAACATTTTTACCTCCATCCCTGAAGAAAAACGATTTGAGTATAGCCTTCTTGATAAAATCTACCGTGAAAATGAAATTTCTTATGATGGTATAGTAGGTTATACAAAAAACTTTATATCCCGTTTGGGTTCTCCTCGTTTTTCTTATTTGTTTTTGAATGATTCACTCGGTTCATTTCATAATCAAATTTCATCCGGTCTTGATTATAATACACGATCCAATTTGATATTTTTACACCATGACCCTTACTTACCATTTGATGAATCTGGTTTTGCTTCTTTGGAGATTGATGAAAATGTAAGACTTGATCGTTTTGTTTCAAAAAAGTTTTCTTGGGAAATTTTATTACAAACAGAGACCATCATAGCCTTTCATATGGAAACACTTGGATTTCCTGGAATATTCCTCGTACTATTGAATAAAGAAGAACGAGGAAAGTTTTTGGATTCACATAAACGGATGATCCAAGAAAAATTAAAACAGGTAATTCCCGCTTTGCATGTACTTGTTGATAAAGAAGAACGAAAACCTGAATTTTTAAAAGATAGTTTGTCATGGATGATTCGATCCTTTATGCAAGCAACCTTTGGTGGAAAAAGAGCAGCAAATGTTCTTCGAATCCATTGGCCTGAATACCATCCATCTCCTGAATGGGAACGTAGCAAAAAACATTTTGTTGAAGTGATCCAAACTTATTTGGAAAGTAAAGATCGATTGATTGAAACCTCACCTAATATGATGTTGATTGTTTCCGCAAAAGATTTATATTTAACTGTTGTTCAAAAATTACAAGAATTACCGTTTTCTCACGAACTCAAATCAATGAAATTTCCAGAAGATGGGCAAAACTACTATTTATATTTTTAAACTAGTATCGGTTTGTTTATTAATCGTTACTTCTATCTCCGCAGGCGGAAGTAAAAAAAAAGAAGAAACCATTGCCTTAAAAAAACAAATCTATGGTTTGCATAAAGTTGATGAAGAAACCAGTTCCATTCCTTATTTGGAACGTTACCTCGAACTAAGCCAAAACGAATTATACTTCAAATTATTATATGCAAAGGCCTTATTGTATCGGAATGATTTGTCAGTACCAAAACCAGATGAACCAGCCGAGGATAGAATCAATAAGGCAAAAATCATTCAAAAAAACTATAATTTAGCCTCAAAACTTTTCCAAGAAAATGTATTACATTTGGAAAAAGTAAGACCAAGAGATCCAAACTTGGGAAGATGGTATTATTTATGGGCTTTTAGTGAGTGGTTTTCGGATAACAAAGAAAAGTCGATCAAACTTTTTTTAAAAGCCGTAAAACTTGATTATCGATTAACAGAATCTTATTATAATATTGCATCACTTTATGAGTCACTTGGTCAATGGAAGGACGCAAGTTTGTATTGGCGAAAATTTGAAAAAGCCGAAAAGGAATTGGAAGAAGAAGATTAATGGCAAAAATTGATAAACGTTTTCAGATTTTACTTTCAGAAGAAGAACAAATATTACTTAAAAATGAAGCAACTCGAAGGGGGATTTCGCAAGGAGAACTCATTCGTTTGGCTTTAAAAAATGAAATCATCCAAAAATCGGAAATACTTAGGCGAAAGGCTGTGCAAAATCTCACGGAGATCTTTCCTTGAAAGTATATTTATCTGCTAGTTTTTTAGTTCCATTGATCCAATCCGATAAAAAGGAAACTTTAAAAAACTTACTACTTGCATCAATCGATTCCAATACACGATTTTTTACTTCGACATATTCCATTCATTTAGTATTTACTACTTTAGGTGTTGTGAGTCCTGAAAAAAAGAAGATGATCTTACGGAACTTAGAGGACCTAACCGATCAAATTTTCCCTATTTCTATGGATGAAATTCGATCGGAGTTACTTCTTTCCGAAGGACTTGGTTTGGAACAAGTGTCTGCCTTAAATGAAGGAATGGATGTCTTTTATCATTATGGAAAGGATGAAATGATAACTCATCCCTTACTTAAGATTCGTAACTTCCTTCGGGAAACTAATTGAAATAGGAGGGGAAAGAGCACTTCTTTGGTCTTTGGAATCCCATTCATTCAGATAACGATTGTAAGCTGAAATTCTGAAATAATAAGTCAAACCCGATTGGAACAAATGCCCTCGTTTCTCTTTTTTTGAAAAATCAACTTGGTCTGCCAAATTTCGGTCTTCCGGTGATTCCAATTGCCCTTCTGGGATGTAAATATTCGTGATGAGTGTATCTTCATCTGCGCAAAATCGTTTGTTGCGAAAACTACTATTTTCATCGTTCCCATCAATTTTACGAAGTTCATTCCCCTGGTTCTTTTTTACAAAAATGGATCCTACCATTCGATTCGGTAAAAGGCCATAATGGATGATGTAACCACCACCATTTTGCACTTCCTTCTCATGATTGGAGTTCCACAAAAAACATACTTGGTCTTCTTTTGTATTGTTTGGGTCCAATCGAAACAGAGTCGGAATGTCTGGAGGAGATTGTTCGGTATAATCGAAACTAAGTGATTGAACGTTCGGAACCGTTTTTCCCATGGGATCTGGCCGAAACCAGATTTTCCATTGGTAGAATTTAAAACGAAGTTTTGGTAAATCCGAAGTAAGGGAACGAATCCTTGTCCAAGAAAGGGAACTCGATTCATTGAATTTTTGATTCGATCCTCGAAAGTACAATTCAATCATCGTGTCTTGTGGTTTATCAATTTTCCATTGGATTTGTTGTAAGATAGAATTACTATACTTGGTTTCTAGGATAGGAGAAATTGTAAAGTTTCCTTCCATTGAACCAATTTTTGTATCATCATCATACTTTACAGATTCAAATTTTGTATAACGAGTTTCTGGTTCCCCTTTGTGGATATGAAATCCATCTAAATTTCCATAGTAAGATTTTCCTAATACTAATGGTGTTGAATCATTTTCAGGAAAACCAAATCCAATGGTATCTGGTGAATTGTTTTCATATTCCGCAGTTTCAATTCCATTTTGGTATAAAACATAACGATGGTTCAGCGTATCAAAGTAAATAGAAATGACTTCCCATGTTTGACGTTTGATTTTCACAGAAGATTCTAAAACAAAACTACTTGTCCTTCCTTCCGTTTTTTGCAAAAGATTGTTCACAAAGAGAGTTGGTTTACCTTCGTTTAATTCAAGTGAGATGCCGTATTTTTTCCCTTTCACATAAACAGTTCGGTCCAAGATCACAGAACCTGCACCTTGTTCTCCCATACGGAGTGGAATGGAAATGCTAAATGGATCTGGGTGGGTTCCAAACACTGAGTTCCCTGAAACGGAAAGATGGATTTGGTTCCTTCTACCAGAAAAGTATGCAGATTTTTTACCAAAAAATTGTGTTTTGGTATCTTCTAAGTATGAAGAGGAAACAACAGAAATTGACTTGGAAGGGAAAGAGGTTCCCGATTCTGAAAGGTTTGGTTCGTTTGGTTCCCCTTCAAAATCAAAAAACAACTCACCATATTTGGGAGTGTTTTCTTTTGGTTTGAGTGTGTTTTTTTTGCCGGGTTCTTTGTGTTCGACAACACCAATTTTTTTCCAAAGGCTCAGGTTGACGGTCTCCTTTTTGGGGACTTCCCATGAAAAGAGAGAGGTCCCTACAAAAAGGAAACAAAGGGAAATTAGGACTGTTCTTCGATAAGACCCAATCGTTTTTGGTGCCTGCCACCTTCGAAATCTGTTTCGATCCATTTTTTCACAATTCTCAGAGCTAAGTCTGTTCCGAGAACTCTTCCCCCTAAAACGAGTACATTGGCATTGTTATGGCGTTTGGACATTTCCGCCGTAAACTCATCATGGCATAGGGCCGCTCGAATGCCTTTGAAGCGGTTTGCTGCAATGGATGCTCCAATGCCAGTACCACAAAGAGCGATGAGCCTTGGGACTTCGTTGGAAAGAACCTTTCGGCAGGCATCTCCAATGATGGTTGGGTAGTCGACGGACTCTTCGCTCTTAGTACCGTAATCGACCATTTCATACGATTCCTCGAGACTTTTCCTGAGGAATTCTTTGAGAGCAAATCCTCCATGATCAGAGGCGATTCCAATTTTTTCTTTCATTCGGATTTTTCCTTTCTTTGTTTTAGGGCATCGGTGTAAGACGTATAACTTTCGATCGAAAGTGAGAGTAGAAACTTATCTCTCTCTCGGAGTAAACTTCCATAATAACCAGTGAATAGGTCTAAATACCTTTCACGTTTGGAACTTGGATTTTTTTCTGATAAATATTCAATTGTCAGTGTGAAAATTTCTTGTTTGATTTCGTTATGTGACTCTAGCCATTGTTTGGCGACCTGAATCTCACTTGGTGTAAGAGGGTAGGTCCTGTTGTCAGAAAGAAGGATCCTCCATTCCAATTGGAAATAGGACTCTTCCCACTTGAGTCCAGAAAGAAGTGATGGTGTTAATAATTCACCCAAATTGGAATCTTTTTCGGGAAGTGTAATCGAAGCTTTGATACAATCCAAAGAATTGACTCTTAGTTCCGCAGATTCTCTTGCAAATAAAGCCATTTTGGTTCGATCCAAATTTTGGATGTCAGGGCTAATTGCTTTTGGTGGAATTTCTTTTTGCAAAGTCACATAACATTGTTTCGCTTCTTCCCAAGCAAAATTTCCTTCAGGGATCCAAACAGAATGTGCATAGAGAACACCTGTTGTGAGGCAAAAAAATACCCCTAATGCAAATTTAACCATTTGTCCTTTCAAACTCTTTGATAAAGGATACAAGTGCATCCACACCTTCTTCAGGCATTGCATTGTAGATACTTGCTCTAAATCCACCTACTTCACGGTATCCTTTGAGGCCAGCAAATCCTTGTTCTTCGGCAAGCGATAAAAATTTGGAATCTAAACTGTCATTATGGCTACGAAATACAACATTCATCGCAGAACGGAAAGCCTCTGGTACGGGAGCATAAAATAATGAAGAGGCATCAAGGGCATCGTACAATTTTTTTGCTTTTCTTTCATTGACTTCTTCCATTACTGAAAGTCCACCTTTCCGTTTTAGGTATTTGTAAACAAGTCCTGCTATGTAAATGGAATAGGTAGGAGGTGTGTTATAAAGAGAGCCATTTTTTTCCATCAATTCAAAATTCATAAGGTTTGGAATTGCATGAGAAACTTTTCCCAGTTTTTCCTTATCATAAATCACAACAGTGAGTCCAGAAGGGCCTATGTTTTTTTGAGCACCTGCAAAGATGACAGAAAAATCATCGATAGGAAGTTTCCGACTGAGTAACTCACTTGTCATGTCAGCAATGAGGGGAGCTTTTTTCAATTTGGGGAAAGATTTGTATCTTGTTCCATAAATTGTATTATTGGATGTGATATAAACATACTTTGCACCATCGTTGATAGAAGCATCCGTGATGGTTGGAAGTTCCATGTATTTGGAATCTGCGCCATTGAAGATGGATTTTACATTTGGGTAGAATTTTTTGGCTTCTTCGAAGGCTTTTTTTGCCCAAACGCCAGTTACTGCAAAATCAGCGGAATCACCTGATTCTAAATAATTAAAAGGAATCGCTGAAAATTGTAATGTCGCTCCGCCGGGAAAATAAACGACCGCATAACGAGACGGTAGGTTTAAGAGTTCTCGTAAATCAGCAATGGATTCATCTAAAATGTTCTGGAAATGTTTTTCTCTATGGCTCATTTCCATAACAGACATACCAGTTCCTCTAAAATTGAGGAATTCAGACTGAGCCTCCTCCATGACCTCGGTAGGGAGCATGGCGGGACCTGCATTAAAATTGTAGATTCTGTGTGTAAACGTAGGCATTCTCCCACAGAATTTTGAATGTCCACCCCCTGGTAAATAGATTTTTATTCGAAAACTTGCTTTGCAGAATCGGAAAGGTTGTTAATCTTGTGGGCATCTGAAACCTAATTTCGTGAGGAAACAATGAGAATCTCTCGTTCCATCATCATCTGTCTAATTGTTGTCGGTTTTTCACTGACAGCCCAATCCAAAGCCCCTCTCGGTGAATCCGAAATCAAGGGTTCCAAAAAAATTGAATTCATCAACCGTTCCCTACGTAAGGCTTCGGATGACATCATCCAAGAAAATACGGAAACGGGTAAAAAACTCGCAGAAACCTTGGCCAAAGAAAATTCGGCAAGTGTAGATGGGGTGAAAATCCAAAGGATTTTGCCTGGTGCTGATGGAAAACTCGGAGCCGATATCCTCATTATCTCTGAATCTCAAAGTTTTGATCATATCAACTCCATTGCAAGGATCCTTGCTTCTTACATTGAAAAGTCATTCCAATACAAAGTAGGGAATGCTGAGACCTTAGCGCAGTACATTCTGTACTACAATGCAACTCATAGAAAGGATTCCAAATTTTTTGGAAAAAAATACACTTCTGGTGTCATGGAAGTTACATCCCCTGATAAATTGGGGATTGATACCGTTTATAAAAATTGGCCAGGGAAAACACAAATCATCATTCCTATTGAAGGCAATATCTTAAAAGACAGTGGAAAAGATCTTACCACTGATGAATTGGAAAAAGATGTAAATCGTACGGTGAAGGACAAAGAAAAAGATCCTGCCACCAAACAAAAGATGGAAGACGAAGCCAAAAAAATGGACAAGTTGCAAACCGATAAAATCAAAGATGAAAAAAAGGTTTTGCAAGATAAAAAAGATGAAGTTTCCAAAGAAGGCAAAGAACTCCAAGACAAAAAAGAAGCTCTTAAAAAACAAGAAGCAGAAGCAGTTGCAAGTCTGAATGAACTCAAAAAAGATCCTGTAAAAAATAAAGCTGAGATTGATAAAAAAACGGAAGAAGTCAAAAAGATCGAACAAGAGAAAAAACAAACTGACGAGAAATCCCAAGCAGTTGAGGCAAAAAAAGAGGAGTTAAGCAAAAAAGAAGAACAACTTGCTAAAAAAGAAGAAGCAAGAACAGGAACCACTACTTCTAGTGATGGTGCAAAAAAAGATGACACGGTTCAAAAGGTAGAAGCGAAAGTTGAAGAATTAAAAACAGAACTCGCACAAACCAAAGAAGAACTGAAGAAAAAAGAAGAACAAAGTGATAATGTTGTGAACAACAAAATCCTTTTTATGAAGTTTATCAAATATGATACAGATGGTCACTATTCCAATGAACTTTGGGCCATTGATCCTGCAAAAGATGATGCTCTATTCAAAAGTCCTTACAATAATATTTGTTCTAAGGAGTTTAAAGAAATTGCAAACCAAGGGGTACTTGTGCTTGGTTATGATGGAGAAAAAGTAGAAACTCGTAAACACAAACTCGTATTACTTGATCCAGATAAATTAGGTGTAAAAAAGACTAGTGAATCAGCAGATATTTTCTGGCGAACACCTATGATCAATCGTGAAGACAAAATTTATGTGATTGAAAAGGTAAAAGACAAATACCATGTATCACGTTTTAAATCAGATTTAACGTTTGAAAAACGGACAGAAGAACCAGTCGAAGAAAATTCGGAACTCACATTTTTTGGCGATAAAATTTACGTAACAGGAAAACCAAAAGAAGGAGAAAAAACAACGATTAAAGTCTTCAAAAAAGAGGACTTAAGTTTACTCAAAACCATTGCTCCGTAAGGAGAGTGGTCAATTCTTATCCATCCAGTTTCATAAGAGTGATTCCTAAATGGAAACATTCTTACGGGCTGGCAGGTCTCTATAAATTTGAAAACAATTTCCAAAACAGTTTGGATACTCTCGCTTGTGAGTCTTTTTACAGATATCGCAAGCGAAATGTTATACCCAATTTTACCCATTTACCTAAAGTCCATTGGGTATTCGATCCTCTTCATTGGATTTTTGGAAGGGGTTGCTGAGTTTGTCGCTGGTTATAGTAAAGGGTACTTTGGCAATCTCTCGGATATCCAAGGAAAACGAGTTCCTTTTGTGCGTTTTGGTTATGCACTGAGTGCCATCTCCAAACCCTTGTTAGCCATTAGTCGATTGCCATACCTTGTCTTTTTTTCACGAACAATGGATCGGATTGGAAAGGGTGTTCGCACTGGAGCTCGGGACGCTTTATTATCAGAAGAAACCACATCTTCCTCAAAAGCACAGATTTTTGGATTCCACCGATCCTTTGATACACTTGGTGCTGTGATTGGCCCATGCATCGCTTTAATCTTTTTGGCAATCTACCCCAATCAATATGTATATTTGTTTTATTTGGCGGTTGTGCCGGGTTTCATTTCGATAGGACTTACTTTTTTATTAAAAGAGAAGGAAAACCAAACAAAACAAACGGGAAAAACAATTAGTTTGTTTTCCTATCTTTCGTATTGGAAACAGACAAATCCCAATTATCGAAAGTTAGTTTTTGGATTACTTGTATTTGCTTTGTGGAATAGTTCCGATGTTTTTTTGATCCTGAAAGCTAAAGAAGTGGGGCTCAGTGACACAGCAGTCATTGGGATTTATATTTTTTATAATTTAGTGTATGCTATTTTTGCTTATCCATTTGGTATATTGGCAGATCTTTTCGGACTCAAACGAATGTTTTTATTCGGAATTTTTATGTTTATCCTTGTGTATTGGATCATGGGTAGCTTTCAAACTCTTGCATGGATTGTATTTGCCTTTTTTTTATATGGTCTTTTTGCAAGTGCAACAGAAGGAATTGGAAAAGCTTGGATTAGTAACCTTGTGCCTTCCGAGGAAGTAGGGACTGCCATTGGAATGTTCACTGGGTTACAGAGTTTTGCTACTTTTTTTGCAAGTTTGATTGCTGGTTGGATTTGGTTTATGTTTGGAGCAGGAGTTACTTTTTTTGTAACAAGTACATTTGCACTATTGGTATGGATGTATCTCAAATTCATACCAATAAGTGAAAGATAGTATTCCTAATCCTTTAAATACTCAATCCGTTCGCGAATCGCTTCGTTAGATGGATTTTTCTTTGCTAAATCTTCTAGAAGTTTGATGGCCTGTGCTTTTTTCCCCATGATGTCCCAAAGGTCTGAAAGTTCTAGTGCTGGTCTTGGATCATTAGGAGATTTGGTTAGCAGTCCTAAATAAATTTCTTCTGCTTTTTCGAGGTCACCAATGAGTCGTAATGCGGCAGCTTTTCCGAGAAGTGCAAAATAATCGTCGCCACTCGCGAGAATTTTATTAAAACATTCGAGAGCTTTGTCATAGTTGCCAAGTCCTCTGAGAGAGTCCGCATAACGGTTGATAATGAGTTTGTTTTCAGGGTCAGACTCAAGGATTTTTTCCCAATGAGTGATTGCGGTTTTAAAATCTTTTTTCCCGCGGTAAGACTCGGCGAGACCATAGAGTGCAAAGAAGTTTTTTGGATCTAGATTTTTGGCACGTTCGTAATAAAGAATAGCTTTATCAAAATCCTTGATCTTACGGTAACTATTTCCAATTTCAGTTAGGATTTTAATATTATTTGGTTGGCTACTCAGAAGTTTTTCCCACCACAAAATTGCATCCGCATACCTTTGGCAGGCAAAATACAAATGCCCAAGTCCCACAATCACATATTGGTCGTTTGGATTAATTTGCAGAGCTTCCATATAATACACTTCAGATTCTTTGAAGTTTTTTAACTTCCTGTGGGCATCAGCAACTCTAGATAAAATACTTGCATCTGTGATTGTTATGTGGTGAAATTCTTCCGCAACTTCGATGATTCGTTTTAAACTATTGAGATCTCGGTAGGCATTCATAAGTCCCATAAGGGAAAACTTATTTGTGGTATCACCACTCAAACATTTTCGATAATATTGGATGGCTTGTTCTGGTTGTTTTGTTTTGGCATAATAATCGCCAAGTCCAACAAGCCCATAGGTATTGGAAGGATCTTCATCTATTAATATGTCTAATCGTTCTTTTGCTTCTTTGAAGCGACCTTGGTCGAGAAAACGATAAGCTTCTTTTGCAAGAGCTTTTATTTTTGTGAATTTTTCATCTTCTTGTGTTTTTTCAATCTCGGCGTTTTCCATTTTCTCTGTCCAATTTTCAGCATTCCTTTTTAGACAGTAAAAATCGACTCAAAAACGTGAGAACATTGACACCAGGCTCTTTTTTGCAGAAATGACAATGAGGGGGGATACGTATGACATCTACAACCGAAGCAATTACTGGCGGCCGGCTCATGGTCGAATTATTGGAAGAAGCGGGTGTTGAAATTGTCTTTGGTTACCCTGGTGGTGCCATTCTCCCTTTCTACGACGAACTTTATCATAGTAAAAAAATCAAACACATCCTTGTACGCCATGAACAAGGTGCCATCCACATGGCAGAAGGGTATGCTCGGTCCACAGGAAAGTTAGGTGTTTGTATTGCAACTTCTGGACCTGGAGCAACCAACTTGATCACTGGTCTGACTGATGCCAAAATGGACTCCATCCCCATTCTTGCCATCACAGGCCAGGTATCCACAGATGCCATTGGAACCGATGCTTTCCAAGAAGCAGATATTTTTGGAATCACAATCCCCATCACAAAATACAATGCACTGATCAAAAAGGCCGATGACCTGGCTCGTCATTTTGAAGAAGCCATTAAAATCGCAATGGGTGGTCGACCAGGCCCAGTATTACTTGATTTTCCAAAAGATGTACAATTGGAAAAAACTTCCGTACGAAAAGCTTCTGCTTTAAAAATTGCTCCTCACCATTATGAAAGACCAAAGGTAAAAGGGGATCCACAAGAATTTGCGGATGCTTTGAACCAAGCCAAACGCCCGTTACTCTATGTAGGTGGCGGTGCAATCAACTCTTTTGCTTCTGCGGAAATCAAAGCTCTTGCAGAAAAAGCAAATGCGCCTGTGACAACAACACTCATGGGACTGGGCGCCTTTCCTGGAACCCATCCTCTCTCGGTTGGGATGTTAGGTATGCATGGAACTGCCTATGCCAACAAAGCCGTGTTAGAATGTGATTATATCCTCAATTTGGGGGCTCGGTTTGATGACCGTGTTGCAAAATACCAAGACTTTGCACCTACTGCAGTGAGAGCCCATGTGGACATTGATGCTGCTGAGTTTAATAAACGTATTAATGTGGATCATATTTTACATGGTGATCTGAAAGATTCCATTCGTGAGATCCTTCCTTTTGTGAAAGGTGGAGACCGCGCGGAATGGATTTCCAGAATCCAAACTCTCAAACAAAATCACCCACTCGATTTTGACAACAGTGGTGAGAGTATCAAACCCCAAGATTTTTTGAACAGGGTATACACAAAAACAAAGGGTGAGGCCATTGTTTCTACAGATGTTGGCCAACACCAAATGTGGGCCGCACAGTATTATCTCTTTGATAAACCGAATACTTGGCTAACTTCTGGTGGACTCGGTACAATGGGATTTGGATTACCTGCTGCGATCGGTGCCAAATTTGGTAACCCAGATAAAACTGTGATTTGTGTGACAGGGGACGGATCCTTCCAAATGTGTATCCAAGAACTTGCAACTATCGCGCAATCCAAGTTAGGCGTTAAGATTTTACTTTTTAATAATAACTTTCTTGGTATGGTTCGCCAATGGCAGGAACTTTTTTATGAAGAACGTTTTAGTGAATCACAATGGTCTTATAATCCTAACTTTGTGAAACTTGCCGAAGCTTATGATATCCCAGCAATGAGGATTGAAAAAAAATCAGAGATCGATAAAGGGGTAGAGTTCTTTTTGAAAGACAGTGGTTCAGCACTCATTGAAGTGATGATCCCTGCAGAAGAAAAAGTTTTCCCTATGATCCCTGCTGGTAAATCACAACAAGATCTTATCGAATTCAAAGACTTGGGGAAATTGAAAAAATGAAACATACACTCAGTATATTAGTCAATAACCATCCAGGTGTCATGAGCCATGTCTCAGGTTTATTCACAAGACGTGGGTATAACATTGATTCAATTGCCGTAGGTGTTACCGATAACCCCGAAGTTTCTTCTATGACAATTGTTCTGAATGGGGATGATTTTGTAGTTGGTCAGGTGAAAAACCAATTATTAAAACTCCCTGATGTTTTAAGAGTACAAGATATGGCGTATGCGAGTTCTGTACAAAGAGAATTGGTTCTTGTTTCTTTTTCGATAACAGAAAGTAATCGAAGTGAAGCTCTTACAATTTGTAATGGATTTGATGTGAAAATTTTAGAAATGACAGAAGATTCCCTTCTCATTGAGTTTTCAGGAAATTCACGTCAGGTGAGTAATATCATCGCCGTTTTAAAACCATTTGGGATCCGAGAAATTTCAAGAACAGGCCAAATCGCCATCGCCTATCGAAACCAAAACGCTGTTTAGAATGCTCTTGACAGTGGTCTCATTTTAGACCAAAATTGGGGCAATTGAGATTTGTCCCTATGAAACGTACTCTTGTTTTCCTAATTTCTTTCCTCTTAGGTTCTTTCCTTTATTCTGATGCTGAGAGAAAACCTGTTCCTTTAAAACGTGGGAGTGGGGCAGATGTATTGTATTTTGATTTTGGAGAAACCGCACCAACGAGTTTTTTCCAATCTGAAAAGCTCCAAGAACCAAAACTGGAAGATTTGAAGTTAGGATTTTTGGACGCAGCCCCTGGGTATTATTCGGGACCTGATGGGGGAGAAGTCTACCAATGGGCCAAAAACCATTACCAATGGAAACGTGCTGATGGCAGTGTGTTTACAGAATGGCCTACAGGGATTTTTAAATTAGATTTTCCAACTGGGACTGGATTTGTTTTTGCTCCTGCGCCCAGTTCGTGTAATGGATGTTCGCCGACATTGGTATGGAATTATCCAGACAATACCAAAATCACAAAGTATTGGATTTCCCACCGAAAAGAATACGATACCATCTACCAAAAACCACTCGAGTTCCAAAATTATCTACTCGTGAATGAATCCCAGTTTGGAAAACCAAAGTTAGAAATAGGAAATCTTGTTTTTTATGGTTCTGATAAGTGGAACGAGTATTTACGTGTGTTTGGTGAAGAAGTCAAAACCAAAGCTCTATTTACTTTTTTAAAAAATGAATTTGGATTTGAAAATCGTGGGAAAATACCTGTCCTACTATTCGATGACTACCCAACTGCAAAAGAGTATGTAGGATTTGATCTCCCTGGTGCCAACCAAACAGAAATGGGACTTGGGGGTAGGGATGCCATTGTTTTATGTTGTGGCGAACAAATGCCTGAACGATCGAGCAATGCAAATTTTGATGCCGACTCACTGCGTCGGGTTAATTTTAGTATGGTTCTCCAAAAACTGACAAGAAACATTGAACAAGTATCTTGTTTAAAAACCATAGCGGAAACTGGAACCCAACCATCCCAAGAAATCCTTGACCCTTGGTTTGAAGAAGGATTGGCATCTTATACTGAATCTCGAATGAGTGACCGTAAACGTGTTTGGGTTTATGCGGAAACAGAAAAATTAATCCGAGAAAATAAGGCTCCCAAATCTTTTAAATCTTTGTTAGATGCCAAATACAAAGACAACATTCCTTATCTTTTTGGCGCCATTTTAGTGAAACACATCCATGATGTGTATGGAAAAGAAGCGATCACTTCTTACCAAAAAGAAACTTGTTTGGGGCTTGAGTCCACTCTCGCCTTACAAAAGATAACTGGTGTAAGTGCAGATTCTATTTTGAAAGAGAGTACAAAACGATTTGAATCAGACAAACTTCAGATTTTAAAAGATACAAAATCACTTTCACTTTCTGGGTATACAGTCATGAACCCACAATTTCCCAATGAATATTTATCCTTTTTAGAGAAAGGTTTTACTCTCAAAGAATCCGCAAAAGAGATCAAATCATATGATGAACTTCCTCACCTATACAAAATCTTCACTGCAAATGTGGAAGATTATACTGGGAAACGGGAAGGGGATTTTTTAGGACCCAAGGGAACTTATTTTTTCTTATGGAAAAAAGGGAATTACCGTTGGTTTGGAGATGGATGGGAAGCGAATGTATTTCCTGGAAACCAAATTGTATTCCGTGGATCCAATTACACGATTGTGGAATGGGAAAATGGAAAAAAACAATATGTGGCGCCAAGCGGAGATTCGGTGGTGTTCCCAAATCGAGAAACGGTGTTGTATCCAGACTGATATAAAAAAACCGATTTGGCGTTTGATTCCCAAATCGGTTTCTCTTCCAAAGGGACTAAACGATTAAATTCTAATGACCTTCTAACCAGCGTTCTGCTTCAAGTGCGGCCATACAACCACTACCAGCAGCCGTGATTGCTTGCCTGTACACTTTGTCCTGAACATCTCCTGCAGCAAATACACCTTCCACATTGGTTTGTGTGGTTCCTGGTTTTGTGATGATATAACCTGTTTCATCTAAATTCAATTGGCCTTTGAAAATTTCAGTATTGGGAACGTGTCCAATGGCATAAAAGAGTCCACCCACTTCTAAGTCTTTTTGGGATTTATCTTTTGTACTTTCGAGTACGATAGAAGTAAGACCACCAGCACCACCTTTTGCTTCCACAACTGTTTGGTTCCAGAGGATTTCAATTTTTGGGTGTTCCATGGCACGTTTTTGCATGATTTGGGATGCACGGAGTTGGTCACGTCTTACCACAAGATACACTTTGGAGGCAAATTTGGTTAGGTGATTTGCTTCTTCCACTGCGGAGTCCCCGCCACCAACAACTGCAAGAGCTTTGTTTCGGTAAATCGGAAGGGCACCGTCACAAACGGCACAAGCGGAAATCCCACGTTGCCAAAAAACATCTTCCCCTTTTACAAACATACGTTTGGCGGTTGCACCTGTCGCAATGATAATGGATTCTGCTTTGATTTCTTCGTCATCAGACCAAATGGTAAAAGGGCGTTTGGAAAAATCGACTTTGGTGATGGTTTGGGTGTGGATGGTGGTTCCATATTTTGCCGATTGTTCGCGGAAAAGTTGGGTGAGTTTGGTTCCATCGATCCCTTCTGGAAAACCAGGGAAATTTTCCACTTCTGTTGTGGTTGTGAGTTGTCCACCTGCGGCAACACCACCTGCCATAAATCCTTCATACATCACTGGGTTTAAATTGGCTCTCGCCGCGTAAATGGCTGCTGTGTGTCCTGCAGGTCCTGATCCAATGATGACAACTTTGTGGTTCATATTCTCTCCTAATCTGTATCTAGTTCGTTATTCTTTAGACTCGGTCTAAACGATTTGTGCCTATTTTGTTTCACACGCCCGCACCCAAGGTGCATAGTACGGGTCACCCGAAAGTGGGCTATTTTCTAAACTCTGGAGGTAGTCCTTTTGTTTGACCCCTCTCGTAAGACAGAGATAGGTAGCTTCAAAAAATTCCAAGGTTTCTTTTTTTCCTTGGAACCGAATTTCCTCTAAAATTTCCAGTGCTTCTTTTTCATACCCTGTGGTAAGATAGAGGCGGAAGAGTTCTCTTTGTACTTCTGTGTCGTCTTTTTTTTGTTTGTGGTATTTTTCCAAATAAAAGATGGCGGTGGCAATGGATTCCACACTGTCAGCAAGGAGAAGTCCCATCCGTTTGAGGACAGGGTCATACTCAGGATTTTCACGGAGCGAAAGTTCGTAATAATATAGAGCTTTTGTTTTTTCTCCTACCAATTCCCATTTTTTCCCTTCTTCAAAAAGAGTTCGTTCTTTTCGGCCGCAATTAACGACTAACAGGAAAGAAAGGATGAGTAAAAAAAAGGGAGTGATTCGATAAGACACATCTCCTTTTTTCCTGACATAGCCATTTGTGGCAAAAAAAATAATAAGTCTCTTTAAGCTTTTTGTCCGACTCTTTAAGTAACATAAGAGAGTAAAGATGGGTTCCAAATTGCCAGTTTCTCAAAATCAGCTTTTACAAACATTCCAAGAGTACTTGTCCGTAGAAAAAGGACTGAGCGATAATTCGATTTATTCCTACGGATACGACCTCAACAAGTTCGCCATCTTTTTGGAAAAAGAACATATCAACTTTTTAGAAGTAAAAGCAAACGACATCATGCGTTTTCTAGAAGAAGAAAGAGAACGTAAAATCTCTGCAAAAACTCTTGCAAGAGAAGTTGTCGCAATCCGTCAGTTTTATAAATACTTACGAGATGAAAAACGTCTCGATTCCAATCCAACAGAAAAAATTGAAACTCCTGAAGTTGCAAGAACCATCCCCGATTACCTCACACAAGCGGAAATTGAGGAACTGTTTAAGAATATCAAAGAGGACAATTTGTACGAACTTCGTGACAAATGTATCTTTGAATTACTTTACTCTTCTGGCCTTCGGATTTCAGAAGCATGTAATTTAAAAATGTCTGATATTGATATGGAAAATATGACTATTACTGTCGAAGGAAAAGGGGGAAGACAACGCCTCGTTCCTTTTGGTGAAAAGTCTTTGGAAATCCTGAAACGTTACCTCACAGAAAGTCGTACTGAAATTTTGAAAAAAAGAACCTGTGACTTTGTGTTTGTATCCAAAAAAGGATCGTATATCAATCGTAAGTCGGTTTGGAGACTTCTCAACCACTACATCAAAAGAACAAAAATTAAGAAAAAAGTCACTCCTCACACTCTACGTCACTCGTTTGCAACTCATCTACTTGAAAATCACGCAGACCTTAAATCCGTACAAGAGTTACTTGGTCATATCGATATTTCTACCACACAGATCTATACACATATGGCAAATAAAACTCTGAAGGAAGTTCATAAGAAATTCCATCCGAGAGGATAATGTCGAACCCCACGAAACATGCGGACTACGGAAAAGTAGTCCGTATCCAAATTCCCTCCAATCCCCGTTTTGTTTCCCATACTCGTAATTATTTTTTCAATTTATGTTTAGAACATGGATTCTCGCTATTTGATTCCATGGACTTAAAATTGGTCATTGGGGAAGCCATCACCAATATCATTCGTCACGCCTATTCCAGTCGCACAGACAAACCCATCTTTATCGAAATCCAATTTGATAAAGACAGAGTGGAAATCAAACTCCGCGATTATGGAAAAAAAGTAGAACCCAAAGATTTACGCAGTTTCGACGTGAGTGATTACAGAGAACATGGCATTGGGTTATTTATGATCCGCGAACTTACCGATTATTATTTTTTAGACCAATCCTTTGAGATTGGAAACCAGATGGTCCTCATCAAAAGAAAGTAACCTCCATTTTTCTCGACAACGGTTTCCCATTTGGAATTTTATCCGTATGGAAACAATTCACGCAACCACCATCCTCTCTGTTCGTAAAAATGGAAAAATTGCAGTAGGGGGAGATGGCCAAGTTTCGATGGGAAATACCGTCATGAAACATACAGCAAAAAAAGTACGTCGCCTTTACAATGGTAAGGTGATCGCTGGATTTGCTGGAAGTGCTGCCGATGCCTTCACTCTCTTTGAACTCTTTGAAAAAAAATTAATTGAACATGGTGGATCAGTTTCTCGTGCTGCGGTAGAACTTGCACGTGAATGGAGGATGGACCGCATGTTACGTAGACTTGAGGCACTCCTCATTGTTTGTGATGCCAATGAATCCTTTCTCATTTCAGGAACAGGGGATGTGATCTCACCAGATGATGGTGTACTTGCGATTGGATCTGGTGGTAATTTTGCCCTCAGTGCAGCAAGAGCCCTTGTGGAGAACACAGACTTAGATCCAAAAGAAATCATCACAAGAGCCATGAAGATCACCGCTGACATCTGTATTTATACAAACCACAATTTAGTGATCGAGGAATTATAATATGACACTCAAAACCATTTTAGCAGAAGTGGCAAACGATCCAAACAAAACAGAGGATCTCACACCGCGCCAAATTGTAGAGCGTTTGGATGAACACATCATTGGCCAAACAAAAGCAAAACGAGCAGTCGCAGTTGCCCTTCGCAATCGTTCCAGAAGGCGTAAATTAGAAGAATCATTACGAGAAGAAATTTACCCCAAAAACATCATTATGATTGGGCCTACAGGAGTTGGGAAAACAGAAATTGCTCGTCGTCTGTCAAAGTTATGTGGTGCTCCCTTTTTAAAAGTGGAAGCCACAAAATATACGGAAGTTGGGTATGTGGGTAGGGATGTCGAATCCATGGTGCGAGATTTGGCCATGGGCGCCTTAAACCTTGTGAAAGCAGAATTTCGAGACCGCGTGAAAGACAAAGCCGCAGAAAAAGCAGAAGAAATCATTTTAGATGTCATCCTTCCTCCTATCTTTCATAAAAAGGAATCCGAACTAAACCCTGAAGAAAAAGAACGTTTTGAGAGTTACAAGGAATCCAGAGAAAAGTTCCGCGACAAGTTACGAAAAGGTGTTTTAAACGAACAAGAAATCGAAATCGATATTCCGAAACAATCCTCTCAAACAGGTATGCCCATGTTGCAAGTGTTTGGTGCTGGGAATATGGAAGAGATGGACAACCAAATCCAAAACCTACTTGGGGATTTGATGCCAAAAAAATCAGGCAAACGAAAAGTGAAAGTTTCGGATGCACAGAAAATTTTGTTAGAATCAGAAGCAGAAAAACTCATTGATTCAGATAAAATCCAATCCGAAGCAGTGCGCCGAGTAGAAGAGATGGGGATTATCTTTCTGGATGAAATTGATAAAATTGCAGGACGAGAAGGGCGCCAAGGTGCCGACGTTTCGAGGGAAGGTGTTCAACGTGACCTGTTACCAATTGTTGAAGGATCAACTGTGAATACAAAACTTGGTCCAATCAAAACGGATCATATTTTGTTTATTGCCGCTGGTGCCTTCCACATGACAAAACCATCTGACCTAATCCCTGAGTTACAAGGAAGGTTTCCAATCCGTGTGGAATTGGAAACACTCACGGAGGGAGATTTTATCAAAATACTCACAACTCCTAAGTCTTCTCTCACCAAACAATACGAAGCACTTCTTGCCACTGAAGGTGTGAAGATTGAATACACGCAAGATGGAATTGCTGAAATTGCGAAACTTGCCTTCCAAATGAATGAAAAAAATGAAAACATTGGTGCAAGAAGGCTTAATACCATCATGGAAAAATTATTGGAAGACACAAGTTTTGAAGCCCCCGATTTACCAGAGGACAAAAAACATGTGGTGATCAATGAAGAATATGTGTCGAACAAACTCAAAGGAATCATCGAGGACAAAGACCTCAGTCGATTTATCTTATAATAAGAGTTACCCGTTCGAATCCTCGTACAGAATTCCCTACTAGGATGGCCTCTGCATTCAGTAAGTCATCTTTGGATGTGGGTTTAACCTTCACCCAATTTTTTTGGAGAAGCCTTTCTCGAAAGACCCCAGGAAGGCCACCTGTGTCTAAGGATGGTGTGTACCACTTTCCCTTTTCTTTGTAAAATAGGTTACGGATTGTTGTTTCCAGCACTCTACCATCCTTGTCAAAAAGGATACAATCATCGATCCCTAATCCTTTACAATCTTCTGTTAGTTGGTTGTAAACACTGCGGTTTGTTGTTTTGTGATATAAAAATACATCATCTGAATTGATGGGTTCTTTTGCAAAACCCAAAGAGATGGAAGCTCGGATCGATCGTTTTGGAAGAGAAGTTGATTCCCAATGGAAGTTACCTTCTTCATCGAGTAAGAGACGAATCCTCACCTTTCCTGTTACTTCTGTTTCGATCTTATGGAAAGTATCTTCTAACTTTGTTTTGGAAAATGAAAATCCAAACCGTTTTGCTGTACTTTCAATTCGATTCCCATGATGTTCTTTTAAGAATATTTTTCCATTCGACAGTTTCAAAGTTTCCAAGATTTGAAAATTAGGTGGGATGGGACTTGTCAGTACTTTTAGTTTAGAGAGGCATTCTTCATATTCTTCTTTGGGTGTGGATAATACTGTAACTCCACTTCCAATTCCATATACTGCATTATGAGTTTCGCCAATTGAATCTGTTTCTAGCGTACGAATTGTAACACTAGCACGGATCCAAGGAACATGGTTTGTTTCCTCTGATGTAAAAAAAACACCTGTATAAACTCCTCTGTTCCCAACCTCTAAAGAACGTAAAAGTTCATAGGAATTCCGTTTGGGAGCACCAATCACGGAACCTGATGGGAACAAGGAAGAGAGGACTGTATTCCAAGAAAATGGTTTGTCTAATTTTGCCGTAACTTTGGAAACCATTTGCCAAACAGTACTGAGCCCTCGGATCGAAAAAAGTTCTTCCACTTCGACAGTCCCTTGTTTGGCAATTCTTCCTAGATCATTCCGATACAAATCTGTGATCATTACATTCTCGGCTCTTTCCTTTTCAGAAGTTTGGAGGTGCAAAAAATTCTTTTGATCATCTTCTCTTGTATTCCCTCTTACAATGGTTCCTTTCATGGGTTCGGTGGTGATGATTTCACCTTGAACTTCAAAAAAAAGTTCGGGTGAGAGGGAAACAATGGTTTTGTTTTTCCTTTCGTAAGGATAGAATACTGAAAATTTTGTTTTTTGTTTTGCCTTCAGGTTTTGGTAGAATGAAAACAAATCACCGTTTATCTGAAGTTCGACGGGAAAACACAAATTTAATTCATAACTTTCCCCAAGTTTCAGATATTCTAAAGTTTTGTTCCATTGTTTTGTATATTCGTCTTTTGTCCATTTCGGTTTGGGATTTGAAATGGAAACTGATGTTTCAACCTTCGGATGCGGATTTTTATATTTAAATCTTTTTTTGTTTTGGAAGATGGTGATATGAAGGAGAGAAGTTCCTTCCTTTAAGGGAGAAGATTCTAAATCCAATCCTTCTATGAAGTGATACCCAAGTTCATAATTGAGGATCCCACAAGGGTAATTTCCTTTTTTTCTTTCTAAATCCAATCGATCGAATACAGATTGGATTTGTCCTTTTAGGTTTTGGTTTCGATATAATTTAACTTGAATCTCTTCAATGGGATCAAAGTAATGATCGGATATTGTATAACCAGGTTCTGTTACACAATCTTCGAAGAGAAGGCCACCTAAGTTTCGGTAGTTCTCTTCGAATTGTATCCAAGGAATGGATTCGATAAGGATTAAAACTCCATTTTTTGGAGTGCTTCGAGTGGATAATTCAAATAGACTGTTGTAGTTTTTTTACTCGTTTGGATATCAAAACACTCTAAAGGATCAAGTCCCAAGTTGTAAAAACCTTCATCAATCATTGCAATTCCAAAACCGGCACTTTCTTTTTCATCTAAAAAGTCAGGGCGAAAAAACTCAGCACTATTGCCTTGTTTTGCAAGTTCTGCGTGACGTTCTCTACTTTTTCGAATCCTGTTTAAGTCCATACCCATAATCGGAGAATCGTTACGAATTCGAATGTAAACTGAGTTGGGACGGATTTCGATTTTCATTGAAATCTTTAGATCATACTTCTTTACTTTTTCTTTAACAATTGTTAGGAAGTTTTTTTCATCCTCGTTAAGATTATGTTTTTTCGTTCTCTTTTTGTCAGAAAGCGTTAGAATTTTTTGAACCACTTTTTTGATTTTATCGGGCACAATGTAACGTTGCATTGCATCTCTGAGTGGTTCCGTTTCTAAAATGATATCAAGTAACTCCTCTGCTTCTTCTTCCGGAGTTTGGCCTTGGGCTTTCAGTTTGTTTAAGAGTTCATCTTGGAAAATGACAAATCTTGTATTTGCTTTTACCGCATTGAGTAGGGCTTCCATGAGTCCACTAAAGAGGTGAAAAGAGGTGAGAGGGTTTGCACCCACGCGGTTTAAAATTCCTTGGACCACTTCGTTTACGATATCACGTGTCGATTTGGTTAGACCTTTTAATTCAAAATGGAAATAATCCTTTTGGATGAGGTGGTCTAAGTTTTCAAGGATTTCTGTGCCTTTGTATTTGATTTTCTCGTTTGCCATTGAGGTTCGCTAAACTTTTATGTATAAAAAACGGGAAAACAAGGTTTTGTAAACCAGTTTTCCGACCGAGGGAGCAGGTTTGTTTGTATATGAAAGAATTCCTTCTTAAAACTCCTGATTTAGGTGACACTGAAAAAATCGAACTCGTCCGTTGGTTATGCAAAGAAGGCCAATCTGTGAAGGAAGGGGACGAAGTGATCGAACTTGTGACAGATAAAGCCGCATTTCCTGTCGAATCCCCTTATTCTGGTACATTGAAAAAAATCATCATGGAACAAGGATCGGTGGTGAAAAAAGGAGATATCCTTGGAATCATGGATATTAACGAATGAAAATCCTTCATATCTCCGATTTACATTTCCCGAAAAAACTCTCATTGTTTTCACTTCGTGGGAAAGCCATTGTCGGATACCTCAATTACCATGTGAGGAGAAGGTCAAAACACCCGGTAGTTCTAATTGCAGCCATGGTGGACACCATCAAAAGTTTAGAATATGATGCACTTGTTATCTCTGGTGACCTAACAAACGTTTCACATCCAAGTGAATTCCAAAACGCAAAAGACATCTTAAAACCGATCTTAACGGACAAAACGTTCTTGATTCCAGGAAACCATGACCGTTACCAAAAAAGAGCCATGGGACCAAATCCTTTATTTGAGAAGGCATTTGCAGAATGGATGGGTGAGTCAGTTAGCCCCAATCATTATTTACGCACCAAACGGATTGCAGGAAAATTATTTGTAGGTTGGGATTCCAATTTAGCCATTCCTAGGATCACAGCAAACGGATATGTGGCTAAAGAAGTGGTCGAACAAACAGTGAAACTCTCTGAAGGACCATATGTACTTGTAGGACACCACCCACTTTGGAATCCCAAAACAGAAGTGGAATCTGCTTCCCACCGAATGTCCAACCGAAAGGATGTGGTGGATGGATTACAAACCAATCCTCCCGAATTGTACTTACATGGCCATACTCATACCAATTGGGTGAAACTTCCTGGGAAAGAAACTCCCTTCACCATTGTGAACTCAGCATCCAGTACACGGCTTTCCGATTCCAAACATGAGTGTGGATTCCATTTGATCGAACTGGGAAAACAAACTCATTACCGTCGTTTCATCTATTCAGATAATAAATTTACAGAGACAAATCCCATTCTTTACGAAGAGACAGAGGGAGTCGTCTAAAGGACATACCATGGCAAATTCTAAAATTGATTTAACAACCATCCAACGACAACTCATGCAAGTGAAACACCCCGAACTCAAAAAAGACATTGTGAGTCTCGGAATGGTGGCTAAAGTCACTCCCACTGATGATGGAATTGAAATCCTCATCAAAACTCCGAATGCTGACCGCCGATTGCAAATTGGACTCGAAGCACAAACAAGACAGTTGATTTCCAAAATTGAAGGTGCTGGTAAAGTAAAGATTAAGTTTGAAGTCGACCAAAACTTAAAGATGGAAGACGGAAACAGAATCTTCGGTGTAAAAAAAGTCATCGCTGTTGGATCTGGAAAAGGGGGAGTGGGGAAATCTACTGTCACTGCAAACTTAGCGAGTACTTTAGCACGTAACGGAAAGAAGGTGGGGATTTTGGATGCCGACATCTATGGTCCATCCCTAGGTAAGATGTTTGGAATCAATGGCCGAGTGGCATTAAAATCCGAAGAAGATAAAATTTACCCAATTGAAAAACATGGAATTAAACTGATTTCCTTTTCCTTCCTTGTCACAGAAGACCAACCAGTGGTTTGGCGTGGACCAATGCTTGGAAAGGCCATTGAACAGTTCTTATACGATGTTGTATGGGGGGAGTTAGATTACCTCTTTATAGATTTACCTCCAGGCACTGGGGATGTTCAGTTATCCCTTGCCCAACTCATTGACCTGGATGGCGCTGTCATTGTCACCACTCCACAAGAAGTAGCAGTGTTAGACGCAGGTCGTGCTGCCGCCATGTTCAAACAGGTAAAAGTACCAATCCTTGGGATCGTGGAAAACATGTCTGGGTTTGCTTGTCCAAAATGTGGCCATGTGACCGATGTATTTTCCAAAGGAGGAGGGGAAAAACTTTCCAAACAAGTCGGAGTTCCGGAACTTGGTGCAGTCCCTCTCACACTTGATGTCATGAGTTCGGGAGAAGCCGGGAAACCTGCCTTACTTGACGCAAAAGACTCACCTTTACAACAGGCGTATTTTAAGATTGCAAAGAATTTAGAAGAACAAATTGCCAATTGGGAAGATTAAAAAATCACTTGTGTCTTCCTGCACATTTCTTAGTCTAAAGGATACACTATGAATTTTGAACGCGGTTCCAAACCAAATCCAACCGGGAATTTAATCGCATACTGCCATGTATTCGGAGAAAATCCGATTGCACCAGGTGGAAAAATCATAGCCTCCAATGTGGTGGTGAGTTTCTTAAAAATAGGAGACAACTACCCTGTGGTGACCTTTCCACCTGTAGCACTGCCATCCAAAGAGGAGCTCATGAAGATCCTCTCGGACAATATCCATTTGTATGATGTGGTACAACTTCCAGATTTCCAAATGCCAGAAAACAAAGAAATGGCAAACCAATACATCCAAGAACGAATGGAACAATTCAATTCCATGGTGATGAGGTATGTGGAATTCTGTAAGGCAAAAGAAAAGAAAACCCAGACCACAAATCTTAGTGACCAGTTGGATCCTGCGAGCGAACCACTCGAAACCTTAGCCAATCTTTCGATTGAGTTTCGAAATACATCGGGAATTGCCAGAGAAGCAACAAGGCTTAAAATGGAACGAATCGTGGATTACTTCCATACCAACCATCCAACACTCGACATTGATAATTTTAAAAAAGCTTTGTCGGTTCCAGGAAAGGTAGGGGATGAACTCGTTGGCCTTTACATCCAAAAATTCAATGCAATCCAAATTGAAAATTATGAAACGGCTTCTGATCTGAGAAAACGCATTTTAGAGATCGAAGAATCTACGGCTACGTAAGACAGTCGTTAGGTTCCGATTCAGCAGAAAGATTCAAACTCTTCTTTCATAGGAGGGTTTATTTCTTAGGATACTGTCTTTAACTGATATCTTTCACAAATCTCTAAGGCATCGGCCGAAAACCATTCCAATTTCCAAGCTAAGAGTAACACTGTCATGGCACTTACCTTCCCAGTTTCCCCTGAAAAGAATGTTTCGCTTAAAAAACGAATGGAGGCACTTGGAATCAGCGAATCTGATTTAAAAGAACAATTTGTAAAGGCGAGTGGAAAAGGGGGGCAAAACGTCAATAAGGTGGCAACCGCCGTTGTGTTACTTCATATCCCTACAAGGAAACAAGTAAAGTGTTCGATCTACCGCACCCAAGGACTCAATCGTTATAAAGCACGTGACCTACTTTGTTTGGAAGTCGAAAAAGAACGTACTCCAGAAAAATTTCGTGAGAAACTTGGTGCCATCCGCAAACAAAAAGAAAAACAAAAGAAACGAGCAGCGGAAAAGTATAAACATAACAGTTCAGAAAATAGCGAAACCGAAGATTGAACTGGAATTTGTCGGCTACCTGCTCATAAAAAAAGGCCTTGGATATGTATCCCAAGGCCTTCTTCGGGTATTGGCCTCTTCGGATCACCGACGAGACCAAAGTTGAAATGTGCGAAAGATTTACATCATGCCGCCCATTCCTCCCATACCACCCATTCCTCCCATGCCGCCCATTCCAGCACCAGCAGCATCTTTCGGCTCCGGTTTGTCTGTAATGGTCACTTCAGTGGTGAGAATCATCGCACCAATCGAAGCTGCATTTTGAAGGGCAGAACGAACTACTTTCGCAGGGTCAACAACACCAGCTTTGATAAGGTCTTCCCAAACCATAGTGAGTGCGTTAAATCCTTCGTTTCCTTTTTTCGCACGAGCTTGTTCCACAATCACAGATCCTTCAAGACCTGCATTGGAAGTGATCATACGAATAGGCTCTTCTAATGCACGTAAGATGATGTTTGCACCTGTTTGTTCGTCGCCAGAAAGTTTTAATCCTTTCACTGCGTCTTGTGCACGTAGTAGTGTGAGTCCACCACCAGGAACAATTCCTTCTTCCACAGCAGCACGAGTTGCAGAAAGAGCATCTTCTACACGAGCTTTTTTCTCTTTCATTTCTACTTCAGTTGCAGCACCAACGTGGATCACTGCAACACCACCAGCAAGTTTTGCAAGGCGTTCTTGGAGTTTTTCACGATCGTAATCTGAAGTTGTGTCTTCGATTTGTTTTTTAATTTGGTTCACTCGGCCTTGGATGTCTTTAGAAGCACCAGCACCTTCTATAATGGTTGTGTTTTCTTTGTCCACTACCACTTTTTTAGCGCGACCTAACATCTTCACATCAGCATTTTCAAGTTTCATTCCAAGGTCTTCAGAAATTACTTGTCCACCAGTGAGGATTGCGATGTCTTCAAGCATAGCTTTTCTTCTGTCACCAAACCCTGGAGCTTTTACAGCCACACATTGGATGGTTTTACGAAGTGTGTTGACAACGATTGTTGCAAGAGCTTCACCTTCTACTTCTTCAGCGATGATAACGAGTGGTCTTCCCGCTTGTGCAATTTTTTCAAGCACTGGGAGAAGGTCTTTCATCGAAGCAATTTTTTTGTCGTAAATTAAGATGAATGGATCGTTAAAAGTAGCGATCATTGCTTCTGGATCTGTCACCATATATGGAGACACATATCCACGATCAAATTGCATACCTTCTACGATATCAAGAGTGGTTTCAATTGATTTTGCTTCATCAACAGTGATCACACCTTCTTTACCCACTTTGTCAAACGCTTGTGCAATGAGGTTACCGATTTCTGGATCATTGTTTGCAGAGATAGTTGCAACGTTTGCGTATTCTGCTTTGCTATTGATTTTAATTGCGTGTTTTTTAATTTCTTCTACAGCGGCAAGAACTGCTTTGTCAATCCCGTGTTTAAGAGCCATTGGGTTTGCACCCGCAGTCACGTTTTTCAAACCTTCATTGATGATGGCTTGTGCAAGGATAGTTGCAGTTGTTGTTCCGTCTCCAGCAATGTCGTTCGTTTTGGTGGATACTTCTTTCACCATTTGAGCGCCCATGTTTTCAATTGCATCTTCTAATTCGATTTCTTTTGCAACCGTTACACCGTCTTTCGTGATGGTAGGAGATCCAAATTTTTTGTCGATGACTACGTTACGGCCTTTTGGTCCAAGAGTCACCTTTACTGCGTTAGCGAGTTTGTTTACTCCGCTAAGAAGTTTTCTACGTGCTGTTTCATCAAATTCTATTGTTTTAGCCATGATTCTTTCCTTTTAGATTTAGTTTGTCACTACAGCGAGGATGTCGCTTTCACGGATGATGAGTAATTCTTTTCCGCCTTGTTTGATTTCAGTTCCTGAATACTTTCCGTAAAGAACTGTGTCTCCTACCTTTACTTCTAAAGGAACGAGTTTACCGTCTTCGTAACGGCCTTGTCCCACAGCGATGACTTTGCCTTCTTGTGGTTTTTCTTTGGCTGTGTCTGGTACGATGATGGATCCGATTTTTTCTTCCGACTCATTCTTTGGCTCTACGACTACTCGGTCGCCTAAAGGTTTGATTGATGCCATGAGTAACTCCTTGTATGCAATCTACTTATTAATACTAAGTTTAGCACCTTTCGAAAAAGAGTGCTAAACTCCAGTACCATAGAATGTTTATAGGAAAAAGAGGTCAAGCACTTTCAAGTGAAGAGTGCTAAAAAAGGATTAGAATCCAAATAACCCAGTTTTTTTCCGTTTGGAACCCCGTTTGGGTGTGACCCCAAGCATTCCGAGAAGACCCCTTGTGACTTCTTTTGCCACTGTCCTTCCCACTTCTCTGGCAAGTGGGTTTTTGGAGAGGGTTTCCACAAAACTTGGGTCTTCCTTTTCCTGGGCACGTTTGGACTTGGGTTTTTTCGTTCCTGCTTCTTCTTCCGCTGTTTCTGTTTCAGAAGCAATGGTTTCCATTTTTTTCGTGAGGATCTCGAGGGCACTTTCGCGGTCGAGAGAGGTTTCGTATTTTTTGACCAAATCGGATTCCCCAATCAATTTTTCTAGTTCCTTGGGGGTTAAAGTCCCCATCCGAGATTTCGGTGGTGAAAGCAATGTGTGAACCAGAGGTGTGGGGGAGCCTTTTGTACTGAGAGCGGTGATAAAAGCTTCACCAATTCCAAGTTCCGTGATCACTTCTTTGGTATCATAAAAGTCGGTTTCGGGATAATTTTCTGCGGCAGTTTTGATCGCCTTGCGGTCGTTTGCTGTGAACGCACGGAGAGCATGTTGTATTTTAAGTCCAAGTTGCCCTAAAATTTCTTTTGGTAAATCAGTTGGTGACTGTGTACAAAAGATAATCCCAACTCCCTTGGAACGGATGAGTCGTACCATGGTTTCGAGTTGTTTCAGAAGATCACTCGAAGCTTCATCAAAAACCAAATGTGCTTCATCGATAAATAAAACTAGTTTCGGTTTCTCTAAATCTCCTTCTTCTGGAAAGTTTGCATAAATCTCAGTGAGAAGAGATAACATAAACGTCGAAAAAAGTCGGGGTTTTGTTTGGATGTCTGTCAGGCGGACAATCGAAATTTTTCCTTTTTTTGATTCAGTTTTTAATAGGTCTTCTACATCAAAAGAAGGTTCACCAAAAAAATCCTCTCCACCTTGGCTTTCCAAGTCCATTAACTTACGTAAGATGATGGAGACACTTTGAGAAGAAACAGTTCCATATTCTTTTTCTAATTCTTCTTTCCCTTCGTCGTTGATGTATTGAAGGGCTTTTTTAAAATCTTTGAGGTCAAGGATTGGTAATCCCAAATCATCACAGTATTTAAACACTAACGAGACAACACTACTTTGTGTTTCGTTGAGTTCTAAAATCCGAGAGAGTAAAATGGGACCAAATTCAGCAACAGTTGCTCGTAGTCTCACCCCTGGTTCTTTGGAGATGGACAAAAATTCTACTGGGTAAGCACTCGGTTTCCAATCCACGCCTAATAATTTTGTACGTTCTTTGATTTTATCATTTTCTTCCCCTTCGGCTCCAAGACCAGAAAGGTCACCTTTGATGTCCATAAGCACCACTGGCACACCCACATCCGAAAGTGATTCCGTCAGGAGTTGTAAGGTTTTTGTTTTCCCTGTACCTGTTGCACCAGCGATCAGACCATGGCGGTTTAAAGTCGAAAGGGGGATTTGTACTTTGGCCAGAGGGAAGGTGTCCCCATCATATTTCCCACAACCAAGGAACAAGGATCCGTCACTTGGGTATCCTTCCTCGATTTTTTTTGTAAATGCATCAGATTGTTTGGCCATTTGTTCCCTCGAAAATCCACTAGTTCAACTGGTTTCCCACCGAAGTCAATGTTTTCTAGTTTAGGAAATCGAGGTAGTTGTCCGTGGGGAACTTGGTTCGTTGCCACAAATTTCTCGTAGTAATCCTAATATGATTTGAGTTTTTCCAAAATCTTTCTACTCTTTGGATGTGGAACGGATTCTCACAACCAAACGAGTTAATGTACTTTTCGTATTTTTTCTTTTATTACCTTTTGTCCAATGTAACCGTGGAATTCCCTCTCTAGCGTCGGCCAAAACCATCCAAAATGGAGTTTTGGATCTCACGAAAGAAGATCTGAATGCCTTGGATCCTTTTCCTCTGGCAGGTGAGTGGCATGCCTATCCTGGTGAATTGCCAGAATCAGAAGCCGAGTTTAAGGCACTCGACCAAAAATCACCCCTAACACTAGCAGTCCCTGGGTATTGGGTGAACCAAAACCTTCCTGCTCATGGAGTTGTTACCTATCGACTCAAATTACAAGTAAAAGAGCCAATGAACTTAATGGTATATTTACGAGAAGCTTCTTCTGCGTACAAATTGTACTATTACAACCAGGAACGTGGCCTTGTTTTGTTAGGTTCTGCTGGCAAAGTTGCCAAATCAAAAGAGGAATCGATTGGTTATTATTTGGAAACGAGTCGATCCTTTCGAGCGACACCTTCTACTGTATTGTATTTACAAATCTCGAATTATTTATATTCCCGAGGGGGACCTTATTATTCTCCCATCCTAGGAGAAGTGGGAAAAACAAATTTATACCTTCGGTTCAAAGAAAGAAAAAAATCTTTTTTCTTTGGTGTCTTTTTAATTCTATTTGTAAGTCATTTGTTTTTATACATCCATCGAAGTAAAAATAAGTCTACACTTTGGTTTTCTCTACTTTGTTTCTCTTGGATGATTCGAATCCTACTCTTTGAACGAGTATCTAGGGATTGGTTTATTGGAAGTGACTTTCTTGAGATGTTACAAATTCGATTGGAATATTTGGCTTTCTGTGGAATCCAAATATTCAGTTTACTCTTTTTTTACCAAATCCAACTTCATTTTGTTCCTGAAAAATTCAAACGGTATTTACTCTTTCCCATCGTCATTCAAATCCTTGTCATCTTAACAACACCGTACGCTGTGTACACAAAATTACTTGTGTTTAGTCAAGTTTATATGACGATTATCTTGATTTTTGCGTTGGTTGCGGCGATTCGTTCTACATTGGAGCGTGAATCACGTTATATAGGCATTTATATCACCGTGGGAACATTGGTGATCTTAGCTGCTACCATTTATGATTCCATTGTGTTTTTCAAACGATGGGACCTACCTCTTGTCACAGATCTTGGTTTTGGCTTTTTTTGTGTGTGTCTTTCCATTGTGATTTCCAAACAAAATGCACATACTTGGGAAACAGCAGAATACCTCACTCTTAATTTACGAAAAGAAGTGGAGTGGAAAACCCTCGAACTTAAAAAAGAAAAGGAAAAAGCTGAAAAAACAGGAGAATTAAAGGATAAATTTATCTCCATTGTTTCTCACGACATCCGGTCTCCTCTTTTTGGAATCTCTTCTGTCGTCAATTTACTCACCGAATCACCACCATCCCTTTCTCCAGAGAGAGCAAAGCAGGTATTAGGTGAGGCATCAACCGGTCTTAAAAATATCTTGAGTATGGTGGAAGAACTCATCAAATACTCAAGGTTCCAAAATGCTGCTGTTTTCCCAGATTACCAACTGTTTGACTTCCGCCAAATCACAGACCAACTCATTGAACGTGTCCAAGAAATGGCAAAACCCAAAAACATCTCTGTCATCACTCATATGGAAGATTCCTCGATAGGGATAGGGGATCCGAACCTGATTGAACATTTGATTTGGAACCTTCTCACCAATGCAGTCAAATTCACAAAAGAATCAGGATCGGTAGAAGTTTCCCTTACCGAATCCAATAAACATTGGAGTTTAAAAGTTACAGACACAGGCATCGGAATGCCAAATTATTGGACCGAACATGTGTTAGATGAAGGGTTTCTATTTGTTCGTAAAGGAACTGCTGACGAAATGGGAGCAGGGGTTGGTCTTGCATTTTGTCGGGAAGTGGCTGATCGCCATGGTGCTCGTTTGGTTGTCCAATCAGAAGAAGAGAAAGGCACTTCTGTCGAACTCTTACTTCCTAATTTTGAAAAAATTGTCCTCATCTTAGATGACAATCCAGGTTACAGAAAACAAATCAGAAAGGTTTTAAAAGACCTGCCATGTATTGTATGGGAAGAAGAATACCCTGATCATGCTTTGTATTCGGTCTCACGACTCAAACCTGATCTCATCATTGTGGATTTTTCGATGCCAGAAAAAACGGGGATCGATTTTTTAAGAGATTTGTATTCGAATCCTGAGATGGAAGAAATTAGATCCTTACTTGTATCGAGTTCCCACACAGATCCAAATACAGGTACTAAATTAGAAGCTGAAGTGATTGCACTAGGGGGAGATGCTTTTTTAACCAAAACATCTCCTGATGCAAAATTGGTCGAGATCGTCAAACGACTCCTCGACCTTTGATGGCTAGATTAACATCTGTTCTTTGGCACGTCCAATGAGTTCGGCAACGGTTTTTGCGTTAAAACGATCTTTGAGGCGTCCTACATGGTATTCCACGGTTCGTTTGGAAAGGCCAATTTCCGTTCCAATTTCTTGGTAGGTTTTACCATGCCCAAGAAGGGTTAAGATTTGTTTTTCCTTTTTATTGGCTACCTTCCCGTCTTGAGGTTTGCGATTGAAACTGAGTTTTAAGTTTTTGCTATAAACTGTTTTTCCAGCCGCGATTTCATTCAGGTTTTTGGTAAGGCTACTCAAATCATCACTTTTTAAAAGGTATCCATCTACCCCAGCTTCAATGGCCGAATGGACAATGGGTTGTTCATCGAGCATGGTAAGGGTGACAACTTTTAATTGTGGTAAATCTTTTTTCCAATCCTTCACCATATTGAGAACATTTTCTCCAGGAATGCGAAGGTCGAGTAAGACAAAATCCGGTTTGGTTTCCGAAAGCAGGCCAATTATTTGCGACGAATGTTCCGCTTCGCCAACCACTTCAAAATCGTTCGAAGCATTCACTACATGTTTAACTCCAACCCGGGTCACAGCATGGTCTTCAACGAGTAATACCTTCTTTTTAGATGTCATAAATTTCCCTTTATCTGGATCTAGGATTCTGTTTTCTTCCTAGCGTTTCCCCCTAGTAGACGAGGAGAACTGGAAATATTAGTACTATTCCGTCTCATTTGTCCAGAAAAAATCATGGGTCTTTCTACTTAATTTTCTCTTGCAAAAACAGGAAGTTTCCCCCATGTTCAGAAAGATCCTAGGAGAATGAATGAATACTAAAGTAGAGAGTCTCAAAAAAATATATCTCTTCCAAAAGTTAAACCAAGATGAACTATTACATATCGCTGAAAAGATTCGGGAAGTCCACCTACCTCCTAGAAATGTTTTGTACGACATGGGCGAAGATGCTGAATCTATGTACATTGTGAAGTATGGAACTTTACAAATCTCTACTTCTACAAGCCATGGGGACGATGTGAACCTCATCACTCTCGGAGAAGGGGATCACTTTGGAGAATTGCCATTTTTTGATGATGAAAAACGGTCTGCCAAAGTCGAAGCCAAAGAAAATTCCGAACTTTACGAACTTCGTTACGCTGATTTACATGATATGTTTTCCAAAAATAAGGAAATGGAACTTAAATTTTACAAAGAAGTCACCCATTACTACATCCGAAGGCTGCGAAAACTAACGCACGATTTGGCGTACGCAAGGGAACTACGCAAACGATTTGCGTAAAACCTTGTCTTAGAGACAAAATGATACTAAATTAGTATTTTTTATTGCGCACATTCGAAAAAACCTTTTCCATTCCTCAGTTTCTTCCTATTACAGCTAAGGAATGGGTTTCGCAAACCGATACTATTACCGTAGGCAGGGAGAAGGAATGCATGGTGGACCCCGAAATCCTAACCGAGAAGATCGTAACACAAAATAAGACTTTCTTGGTGGATTTGAAGAAAAACCAGGCTGGATTTTACCTGAAAGTATCGGAATGGTCGAATAGCAAAAAATCCTCGATCTTTCTTCCGGCGGAAGGAATCGATCGAATGATCGAAATCTTGCATCAATTTAAAAGCCGGATAGCCGATAATGAGAATACGAAAGACCCGGAGTTAGGAGCCTTTTAGGAGTGAGTTTCATGGGGAAATTAGGAATGACCAAACTGTTGTTAGGCCTCTTCCTTTCAATAGGAATGTTGTACGCGCAGGCAGATACTGGCGGACAAAATACAGCTAACACTGCAAATGATGAGGATAGCCCTCTTAGAAAAATCGTTTTAGATGATTTCGAAGAGGCTGAGGATTGGAGAGTCAAAGCAACCACTCCACTCGGAGAAACAAGAACTTTGAAACTCGTTCAACGCGGGCTCATCAAAGATGTATTCGATGAAAAAACCGTTCCAGAAGATGGCGGTGACAAACTCGAAAAAAACCATATTTTAGGAGTCAAAACTCATTTTGCTGCTAAAGGGTTGGATCGTGTGGAACTTTACCCTCCGCATGAATACATCATCAAAGGGAAAGTAAGACAAATTTCTGTATGGGTTCTTGGAAGAAAATACAGACATACCTTATTTGCTAAATTCAGAGATTATAAAGACGTAACACATAATATCCGTTTGGGTCGATTGGATTTTTTTGGATGGAGAAAGTTGACAGCAACTGTTCCTGGTTTCATCCCACAAAGTTCTAGATTTGCTCTTTTAGATAAAAACCTTCATTTTGTTTCACTTTTTGTGACATCCGATGTTCACGAAGTAGCAGGGGACTTTTACTTTTATGTAGATGACTTGCAAGTGAGAACAGACAGATCCGAAGCAAAATACCCTGGATCTGAAATTAAGGACAATTGGTAAGCGGGGAGAAGGGAACAATGAAACACAAAAATACCAAAATCCTAACTTTATTAGCGCTAACCTCGGTTGCACTCATTGGTTTTGCGCAAGCACAATACAAAGTATCCAATGGAGTGGCAACACCAGTTGGAAACGATATTGGAGCTTTAGAACTTAAAGCAATTACCATTGAATCTTGGGACAATCCAGTCGCTTCCGCACCTTACGGTTGGGAAGTTTTCACCGATAAAGACGGTGTGAACAAAGATGGATCGGGAGACATGAAGTACGATGAAAACAATAAGTATTCACCCGTACTCAATGACTCAGTGAAGTCTCCACTCGTCATGAGAGAAGTGAAATTGGTGCCGGGAAAACCTGGTGACGTGAAAAACGTAGATGCTGGGAATGCGAAGGTATTGGCAGTAAAATTCCAATTTACCTTTCCAGGCAACAACGTTGTTACAGTACGTCCTCCTCGTGCTCCTGAGTATGAAATCACTAGATCTCGACCTTATATTGACGCAGACAACAAAAAGAAATTGGAAAAGGTGTACGGAATTGAAGCACCTGGTAACGTAAAAGCCATTTCTGTTTGGGTTCTTGGCCGTGGAAATGAATACGACTTGGAAGGTTGGTTAGAAGACCATAATGGAAATAGCCATATTTTCCCATTCGGTTCTCTTGACTTTGTTGGATGGAGACCACTCCACATCATCATCCCTCCAGGGATCCCACAGGAAGCAAATGCGTTCCCTGCAACGAGAAACTTGATCTTTAAACAGTTCAAAATTCGTTCCAGACACAATACAGGACCTGAAACTGTGTATCTTTTCTTTGATGAACTACGTGTCCTTGCGGATACATTCGAAGTTCACTTTGATGGAGCAAACCTTGACTTTGACGAAGAGGATTGTAAAAACAAAGTGAAGTTGGAGCAAATGCTCCAAAAATCGGGAGCGATCTCCACTGGCGCAAAAGTGCGTGATTGTGGGGGAAGTAACGGTTCTTCCCAAAACAAATAGATCCCTTTTCACTCCAAGGGAATCTACTTGGACCAGGAAAACCCAGCCAATCGGCTGGGTTTTTTGGCTTTACAGAATCGAACGGACCTGGAAAATGAACCCTAGGACTGTTCTTTTCGCGGATTCATCGCTAAATTTACCGTAACAACTTTATAGGAACTATGAACACCCTTTATTGGAAATACGAAGAGGGAGATTCTTTTCATGCCTGAGACTATTACCGAAGACAAATCAAACAAAATTGCCGATAACGACAAACTAACACCTCTATTTAATGAGGAAATTTATGTTCGTGCTGATGCAGGAACGGTGCCCGTTTCTAAATTCAAAATCTTTGACGATGTCATTGATGCATATAAGGCAGAAAATCGTTTAGCGGAAGCTAAACAAAAAATTGAAGACCATTTCAAAGAACACCCTGAATCAATCTCCGCCAAATACATGTTAATGATCATATCTTTCATGGAAGATTCCATGGGTGATGCGAATTTGGTGAAGAACATTTTGGATTCTTTTAAAGCACATGCAAAATGGACCATCATTGAATACATTACTGATTCTATTTTACGTTTTGGAGACCATAGACTTGCTCTCCGTGTGAAAGCAGAAGCACTCGATAAACTTAAAAAAAATAAAGAACTCAAAGTAGTTTTAGAAAAATTAGCAAAACAAGACCGCAAAAACCCTGAGATCGCAAAGAAGTATGGATTCTCCATTATGGAAGAAGACAAACCGAAAGCGATGTCTTATCTCAAACTTGCGGTTGAGATGTATGCAAAAAACAAAGAATACGTTCCGATGGAAGAAATTTGGCCTACCATCGTTCAAAACAATTATGAAGACGTAGCTTTTTTTGACAAAATTGAAAGGATCCTTCTCGGCCAAAGAGAAAAAACTCGGTTAGTTGGTCTACTTTACCCAATCGTTGAACCCTTTAAGGCAATGGAAGATTGGGATCATGTCATTTACTTCTTAAAGAAAATTTTAGAACACGAACCTGCTTCACAAAAAGCAAGAAACGAGCTCATTCGTTCTTACAAACAAAAGTATGCAGCGCACTCGTTACTCGAAGATTTCCTCAAGATGAGTGAACTTGGTAACAACCGTAAGCCTGTTAAACTTTGTATCACAAATTTCGAACGTAACATTGTATTCGATACTGGAAACTATGTAATGCATAGAAACTGGGGTGTTGGTAAAATTACATCCATCTCTCAAACGGGAGATTCTATCTTTGTTGATTTTGAAGAAAAGAAAGACCACAAACTTTCGATCCAAATGGCGATCACTTCTCTCAAACCTTTGAAGAAAGATCATATTTGGGTACAACACTACGAAGATAAAAAAAGCATCACTACCATGTTCCAAGAGAACTTGGCTGAATTCCTCAAACAACTCCTCACTTCTTACGAAAACCGAATGCTCATTTCTGATATGAAGAATGAACTCATCGGAACTTTTTTGAAAGCAGATGAGTGGTCAAAATGGTGGGCAAAAGTCAAAACCGTTCTCAAAAAAGAAGCCAATATCGGAATGAATCCTAAGAAAAAGGATGAAGTGGTTTACCATGAAAAACCGATCACTCATTCCGAAACTCTCACTCAAAAATTCCAAGCTACCAATGATGTGAATAAAAAATTGGAAATCGCAATGGAAGCAGTGCGAGATTCTGATGAAGCTGCCGAAGCTGGTGAATTTTTTATCTCCCATTATGTGGAAGAAGAATCAGCAAGAGATATCATTCGCAAAATTTCTGCTTACCTTTATTTGGAAGAAGCTGGAAAGGCATGGCCTACGGAAGAATTTTCACATAAAATCCGTGAACCAGAATTAAAAACTCTCATACAAACTTTGACAAAAGAAGATGCTCTGAAAATTTCTAAGTCTTTAGAAAATACAGATATCAAAAAAGGGTTTAAAGATCTCATCCGAGCTCACCACCCAGAAGCAATCAATATCCTAATTGGATTACTTTTCGAAGTTCCAGTGAAGGTAAACAGATCTGTATTCCAAAACTTGGTAGCTGATGAAAAGTATGCAGAACTCAATTTGTTTGTAGAAACTGTATCGAACAAATCAAAAGAAAACCCAGAAGTTTTCCTTTGGGTAGCAAAATCGATTTTATCTCATACTTGGAAATTTGATTGGTTAAAGGTAAGTGAAGAAGACCTAGTACTTCGTGTATTCCGTATCTTAAAACCTCTTGCCAAAATTGAGGACAAGGGAACAAAACTCAAAAACCAAGCGATGGACATTTTGTTCGGAAAAGACAATAGCCTTCTTCGTGACATCTTAACCAATGCTGATGATGAGTATGTTCGTAAATTGTTTGCTCTATTCAAAGAAGTTCCTTATGTGACTGATTTAGAAAAAGACCAGTTGTATGCACTCATTAACGAACTCAAACCAAACATTGTATGGGATGAGTATGATTCAGAAGAAGATGCAGATGATGATCCGTTAGCAAACCTTCCGAACGATGTGGTTCTTGTAACAAGACGCGCATTTAATGGAAAAAAACTTGAATTTGAACACCTTGTAAATGTTGAGATGGCTGAGAACTCTCGTGATATCGGTGAGGCCCAAGAAAAAGGGGACTTACGTGAGAACGCAGAATACAAAGCAGCGATGGAAAAACAAGCACAACTCCAAGCAGCAATTAAACGTTTAGAAGCAGAACTAAAAAGTGCTCGTATCTTAGATTTAAGTGATGTGAAAACAGAAAAAGTAGGAATTGGAACCACAGTTCGTTTGAAAAACAAACAAACTGGTGAAGTTGTCACTTACTCTATCTTAGGTGCATGGGATGCTGATACTGAAAAGAATATCATTTCTTACCAATCACCACTTGCGAAGTCTTTACTAGGTAAACACACTGGCAACGAAGCGACTCTTGTTTTCGGTGCAACAGAAACTGTATACGAGGTATTGGATATCGCTCGTTACTCAATGACTGGACAGGAAGCCTGAAGGTCTTCCCTCCAACCATTTGTAGAAATTAGATCCAAAAACGGTTCGGAATTGTTTCCGGCAAAATCAGAGGCCTTAACTTCCAAAAGAAGATAAGGCCTTTCTTTTTGTAAACTCTTGGGAATCAAAACCCTGATGGCACTCCTATCAGGATCGTATTCATACGGAAAACTTTGCCCATCTACCAGTAGTTCTACATTGGTTCGAAATCCACTCCCCACGTCAGATAATCCATAGTATTTTTCTTCCAGACAATGGTTTCGTACTTCTGGTAGTTCAATGTATCTTGCAATTGATGTCATAGGAAAAACGTTAGGTGGTGTTTCGTCTGATAGAACCATGAGAAAACCAACTTTTGTTAATTTGAAACTAAAACCGTTGGGTTTTCGTTTTGGTTGTATGCCTTGGAATTTACCGATGGAAGAATCAAAAAAATATAAAGAATCTTTGATAGAAGGAGTAAATCCTAAATTCATCTCTCCTTGGCCTTCGCCTTTCCAACTCATTCGTTTGGTATCAACTTGGTAAATTTTGCCTTTTAATGGAAGTCCTTTGGGAATTTTAAACGGAATTTCCTTTTCGAGTATCTCTGTAATGAGTAAACTTCCTTCACCAGAAATTTCAGCTTTTGTTAGATCAATGGAGATAACACCATCCAATGATTTGTATTTGTTTCCTGTTTTTTTGCTAATTGGTTTTGTGCTGAGATCTGGTGTTTGTTCTTCATGGATGAGATCAAAAAATACAGAAGATACATTTCCTGTAGCATCCCGTAAGGAGGCCTGGACTTGGACCTTATCTTTTTTCGGAAACGAACTAAGATTAATTGAATAACCTTCCTCTTTGAAGAGTTTTGGTTGTTCATACATATGATAAAAATAAACAGGCGGTGACAACGAAGACCGATTGATATCGTAAAATTGGTGTTTTTGTGATTTATCTTCAAAGGACAAAAAATCAAAGTTTCTTGAGAAAACGGATTTCCCGTTCACAAAAAGATCCATTCCATACACATTGTTTTTGTTTCTAGATCGAATTTTGTCATAACCGCTTAAACGGATTCGAATTTTGCCTGTTAGTTGGATCGAAGTGAATTTATCTCCTTGTTCTGTATACAATTCAAACTTCCCTTTCCCAATTTCTTTTGCAGTGAGGAGGAGAGGTTTTTCTAATCCGTCTCCTTCTAAAAACATAGATATGATAGTGGGGGGAGTGACATCCTTTTGGTGGATTTCAGCAAAGTATAGCGGATTGATATTTCCTTTTTCGGATCTAAATTCTAAATGAAGGTGAGGAGGGCCAGATCCAGTTTCTCCTGTTTTTCCAATCGCATTGCCTTTTTTAGTAACAAACATTCCCGGTGGAAGTTTGAGTTGGAATCCTGTTGGGTCTCCCATAAGGAGTAGGGCTCTTCTTAAGAGTTCTAATTCATACAAGGTTCCACCAAAGGAGTGTAAGTGGGCATACTTTGATTTGATTTTGTACTTAGGATTGTATAAATTCAATGAAAGTCCATAACCTGTTTTGGAATAACTGATTTCTTCCACATAACCGTCAAAAGTGGCTAGGATATTGTGGCCGTTTAAGCCATAGGATTTAAAGTCTGAACCTAAATGTAGGTTATGGTTTCTGATTTCAGCAAAAGTTCCAGAAACAGGAGAATAATAGGGTAACGGAAATCCAACCTCCGAATGAGGGATTTCTGGTATTTTTGTTTCCGCAAATATGGTGGGTGCCAAAAAAACTAAGGATAGTCCAAACGTAAAAATCTCTCTAGGCCGCATGGGAAAAGTAGAAACCAACCGCATACTTTGTCATGCCTTTCCTTGAAGAAAAGGAAATTCTCTTCGGTTTCGATTCCCTTGACAAACTAGACTTGAGACCTAGTATGACAGGGAACAAATTCCCATGAAACAAGGTGTCATCATTTTACTCTTTCTTACCGTCTCTGGTTGTTCTTTTCTATTTAAAGAACCAGGTAGACCACCAAAAATCGATGGAGTTCCCGTTCCAGATTCCAAACGACTTTTGTACATTCAAAATGTAAGAAACAATACCTACTCACCTGGGATGCACACTAGACTCACACAAATGATCATGGAAGAGATTGATCGCAGAGGTAGGTTCATCACAACTCGTGAAAAAACTCTCGCGAAATACCGATTGTATGCGGAAATTGTCCACTACCAAAAAGTGGGGGATCTCATGGATTTGGCTGACCAACAAATCACCTCTGAATTATTTGTGGTCACTCGAGTGGAAATCATTGAAGCTGAAACTGGAGTCAAAATTCCAATGGAACGAAGTGAAATTCCGGGAAGAGTGCATTTTTCCACCCAAATTGGGTACCGCGAATCAGAATTGGAAGCTCAAAATCGATTGTTACGTGTGATGGCCCTTCGAATTGCAGAAGAAGCAGAAAGAGCTTGGTATTATTCTCTCTCTGGTGTATTGAATTAATTTATTTATTTAGGAGATCTAACCCTTGCAAAACGATCCTATTTCCAATGAAGACACAAAAAAAGAGATGCTCGCCTTTGAAGAATATCTCAAAGAAAAAGGTTTAAAAATTACAAACCAACGTTTGTTAGTTGCGCAAAAGATTTTTTCTTCTCATAATCACTTTACAGCGGAAGGTTTGCTCGACGAACTGAAAGACAATAAAGACCGAATTTCAAAGGCTACCATCTATCGAATCCTTGCGATTATGGTAGAAGCTGGGCTTCTCGAAGAACATGACTTCGGTAAAGATTATAAATATTACGAACACATCATAGGTCACGAACACCATGACCATATCATTTGTATGCAATGTGGTCGAATTGTTGAGTTCATCGACGAACGTATTGAAGAATTACAGAACAAAGCTGCTTCTGAAAATGGGTTTACCATCACGGGACATAGTTTGAATATTTTTGGGAATTGTTTGAACTTTGCAACCTGCGAACATAAGAACAAAAAGTAGTGACATCTATATTTAAAGAAGGCGTCTACGATCCAGGATCGTATGCGAGGACTGGTACATTAACACTAGATGGGATTCAAATCCCAACACCTATTTTTATGCCGGTGGGTACTCGGGGAAGCATCAAGTCACTTACATCGGAAGATATCAACGAACTGGGTTATGAACTCATCCTTGCCAATACTTACCATCTGTATTTAAAACCAGGGAAAGAAGTTTTGGACCATTTTGCTGGTCTCAAAAATTTCATGTCTTACAAAAAAGCATTACTCACTGACTCTGGTGGGTTCCAAGTTTTTAGCCTTGCAAGTCTGTTTAAATTTGAAGACGACGGTGTTCGTTTCCAATCCCATATTGACGGGAGTTATCATAAATTCACACCTGCTTCTGTCATTGATGTGCAGCGCTCTATTGGTTCCGATATCATGATGGTTCTCGATGACTGCGCTCCATATGGAAGTGATACCAAACGATTGGAACTGGCGCTAGAAAGGACACATCGTTGGGCCAAGGAATCGTATCAGTATTGGATGGAAAATCCAAATGGGCAAAATGTATTCCCGATTGTCCAAGGTGGTGTAAACGAATCATTGCGGCTAAAGAGTTTAGAAACCCTTCAAAACATAGATTTCCCTGGGATTGCCATTGGGGGACTCAGTGTTGGGGAACCAAGGCCGGAATACATCCGCATATTGGAATGTATGGCCCCCTATTTGGACAAACAAAGGCCACATTACCTGATGGGTGTTGGAACGGTTGTGGACATCTTAGAGGGAGTCAAAAACGGGATCGATATGTTTGATTGTGTTTTGCCGACACGAAATGCAAGAAATGGCCAAGTATTTACATCTAGAGGCAAAATCAACCTACGAAATGAATCCCATCGATTGAGTGAGTTGCCCATTGATCCCGAATGTGAATGTAAAGTATGTAAAACATATAGTCTTGGTTACATTCGCCATTTACATAAAGTAAAGGAATTAACCGCGTTTTCCTTATCCACCTACCATAATTTATTTTTTATGCAAAGCTTCATGGAAAAGATGCGAAAGTCCATAGAAACAGGCAATTTTCGGCCATTTTATGACCATTGGAAAAATTTGTTTGGTAGCTAAAATTATTAGGTTGACGTACCTATTTTTTTTGAATGCAATTGTACCGTCATTTCTACATTGATTGTAGCTTCATTGAGGAGTCTCTAGACACACATGGAAATCACCAGAAGGGAAAAAGATAAAATCGTAGTACTCGATATTAACGGGGAAATCGACCTTTATAACGCGCCTGAGATCAAGGATGTAATTGCCAAATTGATCGAAGAACAAAAGTATTGCATCGTCATCAATCTCGAGAAGGTATCTTATATCGACTCTTCCGGAATTGGAGCTTTAATTTCAAGTTTGTCCAACCTGAAAAAATACCAAGGTGGATTAAAGATCATCAACGTGGCAGGTTCTGTCCGTAAGGTATTTGAACTCACAAAGTTGACTTCATTTTTTGAAATTTTCGATAGCGAAGACGAAGCAGTCACAGCTTTCAAATAAAAGAGGAAGCGTATATGCGCTTCTCTCTTTTTTTCACCCCCCTACCAAACATTAAGGAGTTTGTTATGTTAAGAAAGAAAAAGACATCTGTCTTTCTCTCCGCTTTGGTATTGTTCTCAGCAGGTTTTGTAAACTGCTCCCAAGAACTACCTCTCAAAGAATTAGCTTTGGCAAAATCTCAAGTTGAAAGAGCTGAAAGACTTTCCGCAGAAGAATATGCACCAGAAGAATACACTGAGGCGAAAAAAAGTTTAGTTTCTGCAAATGAATTTGCTGCTGAAGAAAAAGCATCGGACTCCAAAAAGAGTGCTGATTATGCAATTTCCAAAGCATATGATGCATTAGAAAAAACATTACCGAAGTTAGCTGCAAAATCAAGAGAAGAAGCAGTTGCTGCCATTGACGCAGCAGACGAAGCTTACGCTTCTGAATACACTCCTGAAGAATATAAAAAAGCAGTGAGTGCAAGAGATGCAGGTGAAACCAAATTAGCACAAGCTGATGCTAGTCTTGCTTCTTACTTACGTGAAGATAAAGACGAAACTGCAAAAGAATTAAAAAGAACTGTAGCTTTACAAGAATATGAAGATGCTCATAACCAATTCCAAGAAGCATCAAAAATCAGCTCAGATGCAAGGAAAGTTGCACTTGAGAAATCTGGTGGGGCACTTGTCAAATCTGCAGATGAAGTAGACGCATTACTCGACAAAGCGGCATCTTATTCAAAAGCAGGAAACCCAGCAATCGATGAAGAAAAAGCGAGAGTGGCTTCTGCAAGAGAAGACATCCAAGCAGGTAAACTAAAATCAGCGGACGAAAAAATCAAGGCTGCTCGATTGGCATCTGCTTCTTTATTGCAAGATTCCATTAAAGACCATGCTAAAAATCGAAATGCACAAGCGCGTGAAGTGGTTGAAGATGCAAACGTTCGATTTGGTGAGTTAAATGCAGAAACCTATCTCAAATCAAATGCAAAAGAATCATATGCAAGCACACAAGAAAACCTTGGAGCATCCAATGAATCTTTACAAGCATCTGGGAACTTATTAGAACAAGATAAGTTTGAAGATTCAATTGCTCAATCCGAAGAAGCAATTCGATTGGCGGAAATTTCTATCGACCAAATCGAAACTCTCAAAGGAAAAAACAACGTTGCTAAAAAAGATCGCAAAACGATAGAAACAACTGAGACAACAACCACTGAAACAAAAGATACAAAAGCATCTTCTTCTCAAGTGGAAGAATTGTCTGGTGGTTGGAAACGATACACTGTTGAAAAATCAAATCCTGCAGATTGCCTTTGGAGAATCGCGGATCGTGAAGATATTTACAGTGATGCAAAACTTTGGCCACGAATTTTTGAAGCGAATCGTAAATCCATTCGTAATAAAAATCTAATCTATCCAAAACAAAAACTCAATATCCCACCAAAAACGGGAAAAATCGGAAAAGCTCCTAAACAATAAACATTGTTTAGGTGATGTGAAAAAAGCTGTCGTAAAGACAGCTTTTTTTTTGTCTAAATTATAGGATGAATATGAATCGAGGATATACAACTCCGGTAACATCAATCACAGAAAAAGACTTTGAAAGCTTGGTGGAATTGGCTTTGGAAGAAGATTTGCCTGCGGGAGACATTACAACGGATACTTTGTTTTCTGTTGATGAATCGTGTACTGCTATCCTACTTGCTAAAGAGGAAGGTGTATTATGTGGACTTTCCGTGATTCCTTGCCTAATCCAAAAATCGAAAACAAACGTAACTTGGAATCAGATTTTGGAAGATGGTGCCCCTTTGTCCAAGGGAACGATCATTGGTGAGTTAAAAGGATCTCTCGTTGGCATCTTAAAAATGGAACGAATTTTACTCAATTTCATCCAATACCTTTCGGGTATTGCCACAAATGCTAATCGGGTTGCCAAACAGTTTCCAAATCTCCTCATCCTAGATACAAGAAAAACCTTACCTGGTTATCGAAAATTAGCAAAATATGCGGTATACACTGGTGGCGGTGCCAATCATCGAATCAATTTATCTGATATGGCGATGTTAAAAGATAACCACATAACAAAAGCAGGTTCGATTCAATCAGCCGTTCAAATGGTACGGCAAAAAAATCCAGGGAAAAAAATTGAATTGGAAATTGATGGGCTCTCCCAACTAGAAGATGCCATCGAATCCAAACCAGATATCCTTCTTTTGGATAATTTTTCCGATGGGGATACCGAAAAAGCAATTTATATCCTAAGAGAAAAAGCTCCAGAGATTCGCATCGAATGTTCAGGTGGTATTACACCCGATAAATTAAAATTTTTATCTAAGTTTGATGGAATCGGGGTGAGTATGGGATATTTAACTCATACTGTGAAATTTTTAGACATAAGTTTGGATATCAAATAATGGGACTCTATCAAGATATAAAGGACAAACAAGAGTTATTTGATGCTGTCCAAAAAAGACTTGGTCCCGAAAAAGCACAACTTATCGAAAAGGCATATCACATTGCCGATAAAATGCATGAAGGACAAAAAAGGCTTTCTGGCGAACCATATATCATCCATCCGATGAATGTTGCTTCTGTATTGGATGAATTAGGTCTAGATGAAAGGGCAATCGCTGCAGGATTATTACATGATGTTGTTGAGGATACAAATTACACTAAAGAAGATATGGCAAAAGAGTTTGGTGAGGACATTGCCGCTCTTGTAGAAGGTGTTACAAAAATTTCAGAAATTAAATCGCAATCGAAAGAAACAGAAGCTGCGGAAAACATTCGAAAGATGTTACTTGCTACGATTAAAGATGTGCGTGTGATGTTAATTAAACTGGCAGATAAAACACATAATGTCAGAACGTTAAAATTCCAACCGGAAGAGAAACAGAAACGAATCGCTAAAGAAGTTTTATCTCTGTATGCTCCTATTGCGGGAAGGCTTGGTGTATATAAGGTAAAATTTGAATTGGAAGATTTAGCCTTTCAGTCTTTACATCCAGAAGAATACCAAGAAATCAAAAAAAGAGTTTCGGCTAAAAAATCGGAACGTGATGAATACATTGAAAAAATAAAAATTATCTTAAAACAACGATTAGCAGAGATCAATATCGATGCAAGGATAGACGGAAGGGCCAAACATTTTTATTCCATATACCGCAAGATGGTCACTAAGGAAAAATCTTTTTCTGAAATCTTTGACCTACGCGCTGTTCGAATCATTGCGAATGAAATTAAAGATTGTTACGGTGTGCTTGGAATTGTACATACCTTATGGACTCCAATCCCCGGAAGATTCAAAGATTATATTGCCACTCCCAAAACAAACCTTTACCAATCTTTGCATACAACAGTGTTTGGACCTGACGGTCGTCCCATGGAAGTACAAATTCGTACAAAAGAAATGAATGCAATTGCTGAGAATGGAGTGGCGGCACACTGGGCATACAAAGAATCGACTAACCTTTCACGTTCTTCTGTAATCTTACAAAATGGTGTGGAAAATGCCTTCCGTATGAAATGGTTGGAGATATTGAAATCTTGGCAAGATCCAAGTTTAGACTCAAAAGAGTTTATGGAAGAACTCCAATATGACCTTCATGAAGATGAGGTTTTTGTTTTCACACCAAAAGGTGAGATCATCGAAATGCCAAAAGGTGCAACTGTTTTAGACTATGCATTTCGTATCCACACTGATGTAGGCCTACACGCGCGTGGAGGTAAGGTAAATGGCAGGATGGTTACACTTCGTACGGAATTGAAGTCTGGTGACCAAGTGGAAATCATTACGGAAAAAAATTCGAAACCATCACCTATTTGGCTTCGGATTGTGAAAACCTCTGGCGCCAGACAAAAGTTACGTGCTTATTTTCGAAAACTGCAGGAAGATTCCCAAAAAGAAACTATTGGTTCTGTCTTAGAAGCTTCCAATCCAACCTTTGATGAAAATACCATCAAAGAAATCAAAAAAGTAAAAATTAAAAAACCGACAAAACCGAACCAAAACCAAGAAGAATCAAAGGAGTTTGGGATTTCTGTTGCTGGTTGGAATGATGTACCAGTTCGAGTTGCCTCTTGTTGTACACCAATTCCAGGGGATGAAATCATTGGATTTATCACACGCGGAAGAGGCGTTAGTGTTCACAAAAAAGACTGCGCTACTGCAACCAAACAGTTAGAATGGATGAAAACAATTCCAGTTCGCTGGGAAGGACCTGGGGAACCAATCCCGATTCAAATTGAAGTTCGTGCCAAAGACGTACAAGGGATTTATCTATCGATGGTAGAGTCCATTTCGAGTACAGAAACAAATATTTTGGAGGCAGGTGCTTCATCCCATCCAAATGGTACACTTACCGCCAAATTTATGTTAGAGGTTGATCACTTAGACCAACTAAAAGAAATATTGGAAAATTTAAGAATGATCCAAGGTGTTGTGTTTGCCGAAAGGGTTAAAAAATAAACCATTGTATCTCATTTGGTTCTAATTTGAAATACATTCCTTCTTTTTGAGGTTTACCTTGAGGATAAATCTGATTCGAAACAATATTGATTAATGTTTCTTGATATTGTATTTTTTCCTCATAAGAAATCCATCCTGAACAAGGTACTTGATGATAATTCCAAAGGAAAAGTTCTGTCTGATTGTTTGAAATCAATAACCTCATAAAAACAGGCAATTGGTTCATTTCTAAGTAACGTACCGTTTGGTATTCGATCTGAGTGGAACGATTGGAAATTGTGAAGAAGGCTCTCCTGTAAAATTCTTCTATGTCTCTGTCAGGTGATTCGTCATCTGCATTTTTCAATTGTACAGGAATTTTTTTGAGAGAACCAACTTCTTGGCCATCAAAGAGAAGTAGAATGCCTGGTAGACACGATAATAAACTAAAGTATGTTTTGGAATGTTCGCCAAATGTCAGTTTTGCTCTATTTTCGTCGTGATTTTCCAGAAAACGAATTAGGTTAGGTTGTAAAATTTGTCCGGATTCATTTGAAATAAGTTCTGCTACCTGCTCGAATCTATGATGCACCAACTCGTCATAAAGTGATTTATCATAAGTAGCATCAAATCCTAATGAACGTAATGTAACATCTAATCCCCAATACACTTCTGCATAAAATTGAAAATATGGGAATTCACTTTTGACGGAATGAATTACTTTTTCCCAGTGATAGACGGATCGTTTCCCATGAGTTTTTTCAAAAACATCAGGTAAAGGTAACATTGCCATATCGCATCTAACACCATCACAATGTTTTGCGATCTTTTTTAAGATTTGAATGTGGTAATTTTCTACTTCAGGGTTTGAAAAATCCCATTGGATTGTGTCTGTCCATCCATCAAAATATGGATCTTTACCATGTTTGTAACGATTTCCATTCGGATGTAAAAAACTATTTTTATCCTCTTCCGTAAGGAATGATTTTAGAAATAAATTTGGAAATTCGGAAACCAAAGGCGAGTCAATTGCCATATGGTTAGGCACAAAATCGAGAATGAGTTTTTTGTTTTTGGATTGGAACCATTCGTAAATCACTGTTAAGTCTTTCTCTCCACCGATCAGAGGGTCCAATTTGTATTCATAAATGGAATAGGGAGATCCGTATATATCTGTGTTTGCCAGTTGTGATCTGACTGAATGGTAGCCTGTCTTTAGTTCAGGCATTGTTTGAGCGATTCTTTGTGAGCTTGGACTATTTTTCCAAACTCCCATAAGCCAAATTTCATCTGCCCAAGCAAAGGGAGTTTTTTTTTCAAATTCATTCAAAATTACAGGAAGTTGTTCCCCCTTTTTTCCACAAAAAAGCCTTGAGCCTATCTCGTACAAATGGATTTGATGGAAGGGATGTTTCATAAATTAGTTCAATACCATATGGTTCGTTCCCAAGTAATCAAGTTAGTTTTGGTGGGGATTACCTGTCTTTTACCAATTCTTTTTTTTCAAAATTGTTCAGAAGAGGACAATAAAGAAAGTCTGAGCCGCGTCGTTGACCTTGCTTGGGAAGGTGATCCAAATTCCATACCCAAAGCCTTACAACTGAAAAATCCTGTCGCAGACCCAAAGGCTAAAAAGGGAGGTAGGATACGGATCTACTCTCACCAATTTCCAAAATCATTGAACTATTATTTAGACCAGTTCACGACAACTGCAAGAATTTTCACAAGTTTATACGAACCTCTCACTGCTTACCATCCACTTACATTGGAAACCATCCCACACCTTGCAAAGGAATGGAAAATATCTTCAGACAAAAAGAAATTCACTTTTTATTTGGATCCCAATGCACGTTGGTCTGATGGGAAACCTGTTACAGCAGATGATGTCATTTTTACTTATGATACAATCATGAATCCCAAAAATGGAACTGCAGTTTTTAGGATTTCTCTTTCACGTTTTTTAAAACCAGTTAAAGTCGATGACCTAACAGTTGTTTTTGAGGCAAAAGAAGTTCATTGGAATAATTTTAATGATATCGCATCGTCCATCTTCATTTTACCAAAACATCATTTTGAAGGTAAAGATTTTAATAAAGAAAATATGGAATTTCCTATCGTTTCTGGTCCATATAAAATAACTGAAGTCAAAAAGAACCGATACATCAAATTGGAAAGAAGAGGGGATTGGTGGCAAAGGGCTTATCCGTTTAACGAAGGTCGAAACAATTTTGATCAAATTGTATACAAAGTTTATAACGAAGAAGCAGTAGCCTTACAAGCATTCAAAAAAGGTGATATAGACATTTATCCTGTTTACTCTGCATTTGTATGGGTAGAAGAAGCAAAAGGGGAGGCTTTTGATCATAATTGGATCGCTAAACAAAGGATTTTTAACTTAAAACCAATTGGATTCCAAGGTTGGGCAATGAACTCACGAAGATCTATATTTGCTGATAAACGAGTGAGAGAAGCGATGAACCTACTTGTGGATCGTAAATTAATGATCGATAAACTAGCGTATGGTGAATATGATCCAACAAATAGTTATTATCCAGATTTTTATCTAGGTGGTGAAAAAAATCCAAACATTCCAACAGAGTTTAATATTGAAAAGGCGAGGAAATTATTAGCCGAAGCAGGTTGGAAACCTAACTCGGAAGGGATTTTGGAAAAAGATGGAAAACCATTCCAATTTTCCATCCTCGATCGAGATAAAAAAACAGAGAAATATTTTACTGTGTTTCTTGAGAAAGCCAAAGAAGTGGGTATCCGAGCATCGATTGATACATTGGATTTGGCTGCTTGGAGTGAACGAGTTGATAAATATGATTTTGATATGACTTGGGCCGCTTGGGGGTCCGGGATCTTTAAAGATCCTGGATCCCAATGGTTATCAAAGTATGCAGATGAAGAAGGGCAGCCCAATTTACCTGGATTAAAAATACCAGAAGTGGACAAACTGATCGAAAAGCAAAAAACAGAATTTTCAGTATCCAAACGAAATGAAATACTCAAACAAATTGATCGAATTGTTTATAAAGAATATCCATATGTATTGCTATGGCATTTGCCAAGCACAAGACTTTTGTATTGGCAAAAATACGGAATGCCTAGTTTACCACTTGGTAAATATGGAGATGAGAGTTTTTCATCTGACTATTGGTGGTATGATGAAGAAAAAGATAAAAAGTTAACGGAAAGCCTTTCTAAAAAAGAAAAGTTTTTAGATTACGAAGCCATTGTTCGTTGGAAGTAATCTTAGTTAGTGGCAGATAAAAAAGGTCCAATCAAGGGGATCCGTGATCGGATCTCACAACTCTGGAATCAGTATCCTAGTTGGGGAAAAATCCCACAATTTTTAGAACTGTTGGAGAAGGGCCTCGACAAAGAGCTGTTTGTCGATCCGAATAAAAATGAAGAACCCATTCCACTGGAAGACTTACCAGTGGATGAAGTCCTTCGAAAATCTGGTTTTATTCGAAATTTATACGAGAGGTTATTTCCTGTTTCGCATGTGTTTCGAATGACCTATCGTTACAATCGTGAATTTTTAGATAATTTTATGCCTCTGTCCTTAGATGATTATATAGGACGTGGTTCTTATAAATTTGTTTATAAACTTCCTTGGAACCAAGTTGTCAAAATAGGAAAATCAAAACTACCTTCAGATGTGATTTTTGGTTCCCTATTTAAAGAAGTAGGTAGAGATTTAACCCGATTTTTAAAACCTGAAGAGATTGAACTTAGAGATTTCTTAAAAAGACAAACGTTCCGAGATTCCAAAAAAGATGAAATTGATTTTAAGTTCAAACGATTAGGATTGGAACGGTTACATTACTGGAAACTAAAATCTTTGATTCCAGATTTAGTTGTTCCCACCCGTTTTTTTATGGGATTAAGAATCAGGAAAAATCCATTTGGTATTCCAAACGTCACCCTCACACCCTGTGACCAACAGCCCCTTTTGGCAGGGAAACATTTAAAAGAATTTACCATCCGTAACGAAAAATTAGACCAAAATCCGATTTTAGATAAATTATTCCCAAAATGGAAATTGAATTTTGATTCTCACAGGTTTGGAGTGATCTCCAAATCAAAACTCAAAAAGATTGCAGTGGATTTTAATCGTGTGATTGAAGTCACAAAGTATTTGGCAGAAGAAGAAAAATTAATATTTGATATCCATGCAGAAAACATCATCATCACGTTACCTGATTTTGAATTAAAAATTTTTGATTTTCATGTGTTTGACGACTATCTCTACGAACCTTCTTTAGAAAACCCTACTCCCGAGATGGATCACATCCTAATCATTGAAGAGTTTATCAAATCATTTGAATTGGATTAGTTCATGTTTGATTTAAAACGTAATTTTGTTTCTTATTATCTATTAGCGGCCCTGATGTTTTTGTATGCGATTTACCAAGCGTACCACTGGAGATGGATTTGTGATGATGCATACATAAGTTTTGTGTATGCTAGAAATTTCTATGAAGGGAATGGTTTGGTATTTAATCTAGGGGAAAAAGTGGAAGGGTATACAAATTTTCTTTGGACTCTTTATTTATCCCTTGGTTATTTTGTTGGTATCAATCCACAACTGTTGTCTGTATTCACAGGAATCTTTTTTTATATTCTAATGTTGTGTTTGTTTTTTAGGGCTGAAAATAAAATTTCCTTTGGAAATGTATACCCACTTCTTATTGTTCATTTGGCATTTTTATTTCATTTGTACATATTCGCAAGTTCGGGTTTGGAAACTTCTGTATTTACCTTTTTTTTAAGTTGGGGATTGTTACTTTGGGAAAAACAAAACAAACGAGTGTTTGTTGTTTTTTTTCTCGCTGCCCTGATTCGCCCTGAAGGGGCTTTGTTTTTGGTTTTCGCTTCTCTGGATTGGATCCGAAAAAAACAGTATAAAGAACCTTTTGTTTTTGGAATTTTGTTCTTACTTTTTTCTGGGTTACGTTTTTATTATTACGAAGATTTTTTTCCGAATACCTTTTATGCCAAAGGGAATAAAGGAATGTATTTTTCACAAGGGTTCTATTATCTTTTGTATCTGTTAAGATCCTATCCATTGTTTCCGTTTGTCATTCTACTCACTGGTATTCAAATCTTTCATATCTTTCGAACAAAAAAAGAAAATCGATTCCTTGTCTATACACTCATACTTTATATCATTTATGTATTGTATGTTGGTGGTGATTTTATGGGGAACCGGTTTTGGATTCCGATTTTACCTTTTATCTCTTATTTAGCATTCTTAAGGATCCAGTTTTGGACAAACGAGTCGCAAATTGAGTCCAATCAAAAATATCGTTTTTATCAGATCTATTCCAAAAATTCGATTTTGTTTGCCTTACTTTTTATCCTTTCTTCTGCGATTTATACCGACCCATTAAAATCCGATGGCAAACGTGTTCCTGAATGGCATGGAATCGGGGAAGAACGAATGTTTTATGAACAACACTTAATGGATCAGAGTGGGTATGATGAAGGTGCTTTAGAGAATTTTCGAGTGGCATTTTTTGGAGCGCAGGCTCATTTCATTTATTATTTAAAACCCAATTTTGCGTTTGAAGCAGAGTCAGGGCTTACTGATAAATTTTTTGCGAAAAAACAAATTGATATTAGGGGGAGAGTCGGTCACGAAACAAAACTCTCTTATGAAGATTTGAATTTTCGTAAAATCGATCTTTTGCTCGATCATCGTCTGCCTGAATTAGATCTTCCTTTTGTCACTTATACTTGGCGCTCTTCGCCACTTAGGTTTTACCTTTGGAATTATGATCCAATCAAAATGAATCCACTTTGCCAAAGGAAGGATTGGAACTGTGATGATCTATCGAAACGTTTTTTGTCGGAAAGTTTGGATTTGAAACAAACAGTCTTTTTTGGGAAAAACGATTCCATATGAAACAATCAGTATTGGTTCCGTATGGAAAGATTACCTATGGCGTATTTGGGAAAGAGGAACTCTCAAATACGATTCAAGGAAACCAAGTGTTTCCAAAATCAGCCAAGGATTGGCTCACATATACAAGGGAGGTTTTTTCTGAATCCTATCCTAAGCCAATGTATCAGATCCATAGTTTAGGACAAGTTCATGGTGATCAGATTGAAAAGTTTCCGTCTGAAACAAATCACATACCAAACATTGAAATGAAAGATGGAGACGGACTTTTTTCCTTTCAAAAAAACCAAGTTCTTGTGGTGCGAACTGCTGATTGTGTGCCCGTATTCCTTTATTCCACGAAACGACCGTTTGTTTCTGTACTGCATTCAGGTTGGAAAGGTACACAATTAGGAATCACTGAAAAAATGATCGAAAAACTCATCAGTGAAGGTTATTCACTTGAGGAATTATCTCTCGAACTTGGGCCTTATATCCAAAGAAATCATTATGAAGTGGGAGAAGATGTAGCAGTTTTTTTCACCGAATTAGGAAATGAAGTTTGTATGCCTATTGGTGGTGGTAAGTTTCTTTTGGATGTGGGACTTTCGATTACAAAGAGAGTGGAACAGCGATTTGGTGAGAACATTCGAATTGTCAATCGGCATACAGATGTTTTCCAAAGCCCTCTTTACTTTAGTCATAGGACCAAAGAAGAGGGTCGGAATTTGAATTTTATACTTTGGGAATCTTAATCAGAGTTTCTTTGATTTTTTCTAAGATTTTTTCTCTTTTGATGGGTTTTACAATATAGTCCATCGCACCGTTTTCTAATAACGCTTTGATGACAGATGGAGTATTTTCTTCCGAGATAAAAAGAATCCTCGGTAATACTCCCATCTCTTTCATATCCCAAAATGCAGCATAACCATCTACTTCAGGTAAAAAGATTTCAATAGTGACAAGGTCTATTTGTTGGCGATTTTCCTTGTACATCTTCAAAAGTTCTTTTCCCGTTTCAGCAATTCCTATGATTTTGAAACCTTCCGATTCCAAAATCTGTTGGAGTTGTTTCGACTGGAATTTGGAATTCTCAGCAATGAGAATCTGATATGGTCTGCCTGTCGGTCCTATGCCTGCTTGCATGATGTTCTACGTACCTTATCCAAGTGCCTTTTCGATTTCAACACCAATTTCTTTCGTTCCAAGGACTGTTGTTCCTTCCTCGGCGATGTCTCGTGTGCGAAGCCCTTTTTTGAGCACTGTGCGGATGGCGTTTTCGATCGCCACAGCTTCTTTTTCCAGAGAGAAAGAATATCGTAACATCAGAGCCCCAGAAAGAATTTGAGCAATCGGATTGGCGATTCCTTTCCCTGCGATATCAGGTGCAGACCCACCCGATGGTTCATAGAGTCCAAACCCAGATTCTGATAGGGAAGCAGACGGTAACATACCAATGGAACCTGTGATGATGGAGGCTTCGTCAGAAAGGATATCTCCAAACATATTCTCACAAAGCATCACATCAAATTGTTTCGGTTTGACGATAAGTTGCATGGCTGCGTTGTCCACGTAAAGGTGTTCCAAAACACAGTCGGAGAATTCTTTTTTATGAAGTTCCACCACAACTTCTCTCCACAATACGGAAGTGGTGAGAACGTTTGCTTTATCAATGCTTGTGACTTTTTTATTTCGTTTTTTTGCTGCTTCGAATGCGGTGCGTGCAATACGTTCAATTTCTCTTCTGGAATAACGCATGGTGTCATAAGCAAATTCTTCAGGCCCACTTCCTTCTCGGCCTTTTGGTTTTCCAAAATAGATTCCAGAAGTTAACTCGCGTAAGATAAGTATGTCGAGACCATCACCGATGATGTCTCCTCGGATGGGACTTGCTTTTTTTAGCTCTGGGTAAATGATCGCAGGCCGAAGGTTTGCAAACAAATCAAAATGTTTGCGAAGTGGGAGTAGGGCACCACGTTCTGGTTGTCTGTCGGGAGGAAGGCCTTCCCATTTTGGTCCACCTACTGATCCAAAAAAAATAGCACTGGATGATTCACAAAGTTTTAAAGTTTCTTCCGGTAGCGGAAATCCAGTGGCATCAATCGCTGCTCCACCAACTAATGCGTGTTCAAAGCTAAAATCACTTGCTTTGTTTCCTAATGCTTTCCCTACCACTTGTAGGGCCACTTCCATTACTTCTGGGCCGATTCCATCACCGGCAAGTACTGCTACTTTTTTCATTTCATTTCCTTTAAAACTGATTCTAAAATATCCAACCCTTCTGTCGCTTTTTCTATGCTTAAGATGAGAGGAGGGATTATACGAATGACTTTTCCTGCTGTGCTATTGACCACAAGGCCACGTTTTAAACATTCTTCTACAACGGGTCTTGATTCTGCAAAAAGTTCTACACCAATATGAAGGCCTCTACCACGAACTTCTTTGATTTTACCTGTGGACTCCATCATTTGTTTTAAACGAAGGAACATTTGTTCCGAGATGGTGGAGACATGATCGAGTAAATTACGTGATAGGATGATCTTAAATGTTTCATATGCTGCTACACAAGCTAGGTGGTTTCCACCGAAAGTAGAACCATGCATCCCTTTTTCCAAAACAGATTCATATTCTTTCGAAACAACAAGTGCACCCATTGGAAATCCTGATCCAAGAGCTTTTGCGAGAGTAAATGCATCTGGATACATTCCGTAATGTTCAAAACAAAACATCTTTCCTGTTCGACCCATGCCTGTTTGGATTTCATCAAAAACTAGTAGAGAATTGGTTTCTTCAGTTAGTTTACGAGCAAGGTTTACAAACGACTGGGAAAGTGGGATTACACCACCTTCACCGATGATGAGTTCCATGATGATCCCGGCAATGGATCCACCGTATTGTTCAAATGCTTGTATTAGGGAATCTTCGTTATTGGCTTCCACAAAATGAATGTCAGCTGCGAGTTCTCCAAAACCATTTCGAACCGATTCATTTCCCGTCATGGACATAGCAGACAAAGTTCTTCCGTGAAAACTAGATTGAAGGGCTAAAATGACTGGTTTGTCTATGTTTTGGTTTACCCCATGGCGACGCATGAGTTTGAAAGCAGCCTCGTTTGCCTCAGTTCCTGAATTGCATAAAAACACTTTTCCAGGGATACTATTTTCAATGATGACTTCCGCAAGTTTTGCCTGTTCTTCCGAATAATACAAGTTTGACGAATGGAATATTTTATCCATTTGGTTTCGGATGGCTTCAATAAGATCTGCTTCTCCATGACCTAAATTGGAAACAGCAATTCCAGCTAAAAAGTCGATATAACCTTTGTTATCTTGGTCAAAGAGCATTTCTCCAACACCATATTGAAAGGCAACAGGGTATCTGTTGTAGGTATTGAGAAGGTATTTATCAGAAAGTGTTTTGATACTTTCAAATTTGGTTTTGGTTTCGGAACTCATAATAGGCCTGCTAGTTTTAAAAATTCGGTTTCAGCGAGTGAAATTTCAGATCCAAGTGATTCCCATAGGGATGGGATCTCGGATGTTTTTTTCGGTTTTTTCTGGGAAGCAAAAGAAGAATATACTTTTACCTTTGGTTCTGTTCCCGAAGGACGGATGGTAAGTTTTGCATTTCCTTCCAGTTCTACTTGGATCACATTGGACTTTGGCATCCCTTTGAATACAGAGGTTTTACTTTTGCCAGAAGCAGTTTGTGTTTCATAGTCTAAGACACCCACAACCTTTCTTCCTCCAATCATTTTTCCAATGAGGTTTTCTTTTCGTAAGGCCTCAATGGATTCTTTGATTTTGGTTTGTCCCGAACTACCTTCTAATGTTAGTGAATATAAACTTTCGCGGTAAAGTCCATACTTCAAATAAATTTCTGTCAGGTAACTGAGTAGGTCTCCTTTTTCTGCGAGGATCTCTACAAACAAAAGTGCACTGGAAAGGGAGTCTTTGTCGCGAACAAATGGTACGGGAAGGTATCCATACGATTCTTCTCCACCGAATAGAAACAAATTGTTTTTCTTTGTTTCAATTTGTTTCATTTCTTCTGCGATGTATTTGAATCCAGTGAGGACATTTTTGATTTTGATTCCATTTTTTTTGGCAATGGCTTCTTGTAAGTCGGTTGTGACAATGGTTTTCACTAAGTGGTATACTTTGCCTTTTGCTTTTTTTTGTTCACAAAGGTAAGCTGCCATGATGGAACCAATTTGGTTTCCATTCAGATATTCATATTCCCCATCGGACTTTCGAACACCGACACCTAATCTGTCAGCGTCTGGGTCTGTGGCAATGAACACTTCCGCTTTTTTCTTTTTAGCGTGAAACTCACATAAGGCGAGGGCTTCCTTTTCTTCCGGGTTTGGGTATTTGACAGTTGGAAACTCACCATCTGGTTTTTTTTGTTCTGGCACTAAAAATACAGATTTGTATCCAAAATAGGATAACATCTCTTTCATATACTCTCCACCAGTCCCGTGTAACGGAGAGTATACGATTTTTAAATTGTTGCGAGTTTTTGGTTTAGCTTTGGATTGGATTTTCGCGTTTTTTAAATCTTTTAAGTAACTTTTAAAACAATCCGTTCCTACAGACTTCACATATTTTTTATAAACTTTGTCTGTTTTTGAAAGCATAGGGATGGAAGTCCAATCTTCAATCTCACCAATTCGTTTGATGATGAGGGCATCGTCTGGTGGGACAAGTTGACCTCCATCGGAAAGATAAGCTTTGAACCCATTGTATTCTGGTGGGTTATGAGAAGCAGTGATGACAATTCCACCACTTGCTTTGTAATAACGAATGGCATAAGATAATAGTGGGGTAGGTGTTACCTTCGGAAATAAATGAACGGTTACTCCAAGGGTAGCACCAATGCCTGCTGAAAGTTCCGCGAATTCTTTTGATAACCTTCTGGAATCATACGCGATGACAATGGATGGTTTTTCTTTTGTGTCTCGTAAGTAACTAAGAAAACCAAGAGCAGCACGACCCACTGTATATAGGTTCATTTTGCCAATTCCATTTCCGATTTTCCCTCGGATCCCCCCTGTACCAAAACTGAGAGGGTGTGCATATGAATCGACGAGTTCCGAGGTGATTCCTTTTTGCCAATCTTCGTATGCCTTTTTGGCTTCGGATTGGATTTCTGTAGAAAAAGGTGATTTCGTCCAAGATAGGATATTGTCTTCTGGTTTCAACATAGCTTACATACTAATCTTTTGAAGCTAAGTTGTCTGGAAATCAATTTTGGAACCAAGAGAATTTTTCATAGAAGATCGACTGGAACGATTCCGTCTGACCGCATTTTGTAATTTAGGGGAAAGTGGACTGTCCCACTTTACGATGGAGGAAATGCTTTCCTTGGCAGGTCTTCATTGGAAAGATCTTTCCCCAATTCCGATGTATGATGCACCAAACCAAGGCTCATACGAACTCCGTGAGGCAATCGCGAATTTGTATCCAGGTGTTTCTCCAGAAGAGGTGCTTGTGACAACGGGAACGGGGGAGGCCTTGTACCTTACCTTCCAACTTTTGGTGAAACCAAGTGAGTCCCTTGCTTTGGTTTGGCCAGCCTTCCAAGCCTTGTATGAAATCCCAAAAATGTTAGGAGCAAAGATCATCTCAATCCCATATACAAATGCATTTTCCGCATCCACTTGGGAAGGTGTCGATGCTGATCTCTATTTGATCAACCACCCTCATAATCCGTCAGGTAGAACATTTGACACGAGTGAGTGGGACTCACTCCTTACTATCTTACGAAGAAAAAGGAAAACCGTAGTCTTCGATGAACACTACCGATTTTTGCCTAAAGGTGGCGGAATGGGGAAAACAGGAGTGGATCCCAAACAGAGTTTTTATGGGACGGGTTCCTTTACGAAATGCTTTGGTGTAACAGGGCTTAGGGTAGGGTGGCTCATCGCTGACAAAGCGTTCATCAAACGTGCCAGGTCTTTTAAAGATTATTTGACCCATACGGTAAACCCCATTTCTGAACGAATTGCACTTGGACTTCTAAAGGAAAAAGAAACATTCCTCCCAAAGATTCAATCGCGTGTACAAAATAATATAGACCATTTTACTTCTGTTTGGCGGAACTTGCCGAAGGTAGGATCATTTTCCCCGCCAGAAGGTGGTCTTGTCGGGTGGTTACAAATCCAAAATGGCATCAGATCTGAGGACTATGCAGACAAACTGTTTGGTCGCACAGGTGTATTTGTTTTACCTGGATCCAATTTTGAAATGGAAGGTTTCCTTCGGATTGGATTTGGTGCTAAGGAAGATGTGTTTTTAGAAGGACTGAAACGGTGGAAATCATGTACGGATCTCATTTAAGACAAAGCCTCCAACTGTTTCCAGGCATTGGAGAAAAAAAAGAAAAACAATTGTTTGGTGTTGGTGTGTATGATTGGCCTTCTCTCATCCAATTCCAAAAAACAACAAACGATCCACTTTTACCCTCAGTTTCCATTTTAGAAGAACGTTTGGAACAATTGGAAATGGAATTTCAAGAAGCTAATTTTACATTTTTTACAAGTGAACTTCCAAGCCTTGAGTATTGGAGGTTATGGCAAAACTTTCCGGAACGATTTTGTTTTTTAGACATTGAGACCACAGGGATATCGGAATCTTCTGTGACAACAGTTGTGAGTTTGTTTCAAAATGAAACCATTCGTACTTTTGAACGAGGAAAAGACCTAGAGTTTTTATTTGATTCTATTTTTCCTGAAGACATCATCGTTACTTATAATGGCAGGCGATTTGATATTCCCTTTTTAGAAAGAGAATTCCACTTCCGTGTGAAAAATCCGCAACTAGATCTAATGAACCTCTTACATTCCATTGGGATCAAAGGAGGATTAAAAAAATCAGAAATCCAACTAGGCCTTGTGCGACCCGAAGCCATTGCTGGCATGGATGGAAGGGAAGCACCTCTCCTTTGGTATTCCTACCAACAAACAAACAACACAGAAGCACTTGATAAGTTAATTGCGTATAACAGAGAAGATACGAAAAATCTTAAAATTGTGTTAGAGAAAACAATTGATTTGTTAACAGAAAACCGATTGTTTTAATGTGGTCCATACATATACTCTCTGAGGATATGCATCTCGGCTTGTGTTTTATTTAGTTTGGTTTTGACCGCATCTCCAATGGAAATGAGTCCTATAATTTTGTCCCCGTCAAGGACTGGCATATGGCGGAATCGTTTTGTGATCATATTGTTTAAAATATCATCCACGTCTTCGTCGGGACCTGCAACCGTGAGTTGAGTGGTCATTACATCTTTTAATTTGATTTTATCCAAATTGGCATGGTCTTTCGCAACCACACGCATTAGGTCTCTCTCTGTAAAGATACCAACAAGTTTTCCTTGGAAGGTCACAATGAGTGATCCCACTTTGGCACCCACCATCATCTGAGTGGCTTCCAATACATTTCTATCTTCTTCGATGGAAAGAACGGAGGAGGCTTTGTCTTTGAGGATTTCTTTTACGGACATGACACACTTGGTGTACCGAAATTAGGGGAGATAGCAAGAAATTTTTACAGGAGGGAGGTAGAGAAAACGGGTTTTTGGAGCGTATCGGGATCGAACCGATGACCTTCTGAATGCAAATCAGATGCTCTCCCAGCTGAGCTAACGCCCCGTTTCTTTTCTTGGGCCTGACAAGACTTGAACTTGTGACCCCTCGCTTATCAAGCGAGTGCTCTAACCAACTGAGCTACAGGCCCGGGATACGAACAGTATTTTTCGAGAGGGGTCTATGGGCAATCTTTTTTTGGGATTATTTTGCCAATCCAAAGAGAAAAATCAATTGGTGATTTCTAAGATTAGATCATCTAACAAAAGTAATGCTTCTTTTTCCCATTGGAAAACACCATCGGAGAGGGAACAAAGTCCTTGTTTTTCCCATTTATGAATGGTTTGGATGTAATGTATTTGGCTTGGGGCATCTAAATAAGTTTGTATAAAATCTAAATACTGAAACGGAGAAAATAACCGAAAAAGGGTGAGAGCAAGTTCCGCATTGGGAGTTGCCACTTCGTATTGATTTTTCGGTGTTTTATTTTGGTAGAGGTTTGCATTTCTTGGATTCCCATAACGAGAACCTTCGATGAAACCATGGGCGCCAGGTCCGATGCCAAGATAAGGTTCATAGGTCCAATACTTAACGTTGTGTTTGGATTCAAAACCTGGTTTGGCATAATTGGAAACTTCATACCATCTGTACCCATTTTTACCCATTAACTCTGGTAAGGTGAGTAAAATTTCCGATTGGATCCTTTCTTCGGGTTCTGTTTTTTTATGATCCTTTACATCTCGTGAATACTGAGTCCCTTTTTCCAAAGTGAGAGAATACAAACTCAAATGGGGTAAACCCGCTTCCAAAAAATACGTTAAGTCAGAAAAAAAATCAGACTCTTGTAAACCAGGAATTCCATACATCAAATCAATTCCCACACGTTTGATGGGAGAATTTGTTAATGTAATACGAAGAGAGTCATATTTTTCTTTGTCATAATGCCTTCCTAAAAATTCCAAACCGATTGGATTTCGTGTTTGTACACCTACATTCACACGGTTAATCCCAATCCTTGCATACTCATCGAGTAAGTTTGGACTAAGGTCTTCTGGGTTTACTTCGATCGAGATTTCTGTGTCTTTGGCAAACTCAAATTCGGAGCGAAGGAAGTGGAGGAAGTTTTCCCAAAGTTTTGTTGTGGCCTTCGATGGAGTACCACCACCGAAAAAAACAGTATCAATGGTTTTGTTTTTTAGGTTTGGAAAATGGGAAATTCGTTCTAAAACTTCTTTTTGGTAGGAAGTAAATAGCGATGATTCGTCGTTAGCTGGTCCACTTCCAATTCCTTCTGAATAAAAATCACAATAATCACATTTTTTGAAACAATAGGGGAAATGTACATAGATCCCTAAAAAGGAATTTCTGACTTGCCAGATGGTTTCATTTGTTGTTTGTTTCATGTGATGAAAGGTATTTCGATTCCTTTATTTTTTGTATTGGTCTTATCTAATACGATTCTTTCCCAGACTCTTGTGGAACCAAACCAAAACTTTTTCTGGGAATCGTTTTCATTTCAATTTCCAGAAAAAGTTGTTGTCAAAACAGAGTCCACGAGCCAAAAAAAACTCACAGTGTATCCTGCCAAACGAGATGGATTTTTTATGGTGGTAAGGATTTTACCCTGGAGTGAACCCATCACGGACAAAAACCTTTGGGTTGGGTCCGTTTTTCATACACCCATTGAGCCAAAACAATATGAGAGAGTCATCCTTGGCAAAACCTTCCAAGTGTATGAAGCAGGCCAAGTTCGTAACCAAAATGCATTACGGAACCAAGTTTGGGTGCGGATGGATGCGAAACCCTATCTTTGGATTTGGATCCAATGGAAATCAGATCGTAAGGACCTTACCGATTTTTTTGAATCCAACCGCTTTCTTTCGCTTTAATGACCAGTCACTTGTTTTGTGCTTGTCTCTCCTTATTTCCTCGAAAGATTGGAAGTCAGTGGGGCCTATAGCTCAGTTGGTTAGAGCAGCAGACTCATAATCTGCGGGTCGAAGGTTCGAGCCCTTCTGGGCCCACAAAACAGGAAAGGGAACGATATTGTATGGAGTTTTATGAAGTAAAAATTTCTGATATCAGCCTGACCAATGTTGGTTTTGCCGTTTTCCTGCGCCCAAAGGATTCGGAAGACAAACGTGTGGTTCCAATTTTCATTGGACCTCTCGAAACCCATTCCATCACCACAGTCATTGATGGCACAAAACCACCACGACCTATGACTCATGATTTGATGTTGTACATGTTAACTTCACTTGGTGCCACTGTTCTGAAAATTACAATCGAAGAGATTGTGGACAGTACGTTTTATGCAAAAATCCAGCTGCGCCGCGATGAGGAAATTATCACTTTGGATGCAAGGCCTTCTGATTCAATTGCCCTTGCCCTACGTGCCAATGCACCAATCTTTATCGCAAAATCTGTGTTAGATGAAACAGGGATCATCATGAAAGAAGATGAAATCCAAGGCGAAAACATCTCTTCTGAGAAAAAAATCCAAGCCCTTCCCAAATCCAACCTTCAAATTTTAGAAGAGACTTTGGAAAATGCTCTAAAAACTGAAGATTACGAAACCGCAGCAAAAATCCGCGACCAAATCAAAAAACTCATCGAAAACAGTTGATCCGATCCAACTGAATTCTGAATTTACCGAGCCATCACCATCCTAACAACCAGGTCATTAATGAGATCTGACTATGTCTCATAGAAATCAGAAGAGTTGGAATTTTTTTATTGTAATCCCCGTTTCTCCTTCATACACTTGGAATCCAAAATCTAGGGTGTAATCCCTTCGATAGGAATGTTGTATGGAAAAATTGGTTATGGATGTCGTAAACGCTGGAATCGCATTGTTTCGTTCCGGTGAAGAAAAGTTAAGAACTGCAGTTGTGGATTTAGAAAAAGTTTACAATGAGTTAAAATCAAAAGGGGAACTTGATAAATCAGCGGAAACTCAAAAAATCCGTGATCTATTGAGCAAAACCATTGCTGATGCACAAGGTGCACTTGGAAAAACTAACGCAAGTTATGATGAAATTGTAGCAAAATTACAAGCAAACTACCAATCAATTTACCAACAAATTGATACTGCAATCCCTCCTCAAGTGAAAGAGAAATTGAAACAAACGTTAGATGAACTAAAGGTTCTCATCGACAAAGCAAAATCAAAATAGTTGTTTCAAGAAATTGATGAAAATCACCAAAGGCCACAGAGTTTTCTGTGGCTTTTTTTATTTGTTTTCAGAGAGTAGCCATGATGAGTCAGTCTCCTAAAAAAATACAATTCATTTTGTTTTTGATTGTTTTTACCGATATGATGGGGTTTTCCCTTTTGTTTCCTCTGTTCCCAAAGACATTAGAGTTTTTTCTATCGAAAGGCGATGATGTATTCTTTCGAACATTTTATTCATTCGCAAACATCTTATCATTTGGTGGTGAATCCAAATACACCTTTGTATTGTTTGGTGGAATTTTAGGAAGTATTTATAGTTTTTTACAATTTTTGGCGGCACCTGTTTGGGGTCGGTTCTCAGACCACTCCGGAAGGCGTGCCATATTACTCTTCACAACGTTTGGAAATACCTTAGGCTATGTGTTATGGTTGTTTTCTTCCCAGTTTTGGATGTTTGTGGTGAGCCGAGTCATCACAGGGATGATGGGAGGAAATTTATCTGTCGCATCTGCAGCTATGGCTGACCAAACGGACGAAAAATCAAGGGCTGCTGGAATGGGATTTTTAGGAGCAGGGATTGGCCTTGGTTTTGTGATGGGCCCACTTCTTGGTGGCATTAGTTCCCAATGGACGTTCTTGGATTCATTGTACCAGGAAGGGACATTTGTGATTTTCCCTGCGTCTGCATTTTTTTCCATTTTAGTTTCACTTGTTTCTATGGTGCTTGTGTATTTGTTTCTACCTGCTACCAAACCAGAAAAGGTACAAGAAAAAGAGCTCCATCCATTTTTATCTTTAAAAAAAATCGAATCTAGGAATTTGGTTCGGATTTCCTTACTCAACCTTTTATTTGTGTTAAGTTTTTCTGGATTTGAATTTGTTGTGAATTTTTTTCTTTCCGATACCTTTCAGTTTTCCCCCAAACAAATCGGATTTACGTTTTTATACATTGGAATCATCATCATACTGGTGCAAGGTGGTGTGGTGAGACGTTTGTCTGGTAAAATATCAGAAAAGAAAATTTCACTGTATGGTGGGGTATTAGTGGTATTGGGAATGGCACTCTTAGTGCTTTTTGGATCTGAATTTGTTGGGTTACTTGTTTCCCTTTTCTTTTTAGCATTTGGAAGTGCCCTAGTAAACCCAGGGCTTTCTTCTTTTGCTTCCTTAGAAAGTGGAAAAGGAGATCTCGGAAGATCTCTTGGGCTCTTTCGCAGTTTCGGATCCCTGGGAAGAGCTGTTTCTCCCATTGTATTCTCTCTGTTATACTTTCAGAAAGGCCCTAGTTTTGCTTTTTTTGTTTCCTTGCTTCTCCTTTGTGGGTTTACGATTTTGCTCGGAAAACAAAAAGAACGAATTACTTAAAGAAAGGATTCTAATTTAGCGCGTAACATGGGAAACATGAGTTTTTCATCTAACTTCTCTCCTGTGAGAGAAGTGCGGAGTAAAAAACTATCACGGATTTTTCCGTCAAAACTATTCGCTGTAAAACTAATGATATCAATTCCCAAATGATACAAGGCTTCTGTAATTTGGAATAAAATTCCAGGAGTGTCTTTCATCCGTAAATCCATGACTGTAAAATCAGAAGAAATGGGATTGTAAAGTTTGAGGGAAGCTTCTGAGTCTCCAATTTTGCGTACCAGAATTTCCTCTTTTGCATTTTCACGAAGGTACATCGCTACTGATTTGCCTTCATAAAAAAGAGCAAATAAATCGGAACGAATTTGGGAAAGTAGGCTTTCTGTCATCTCAGCACCATCCCAACTGCGGATCACAAACAAATCTTGGACATGCCCATCACTTGCTGTCTCTGCTACGGCTTCCAAAATATCCCAGCGGTGGTTGAAAAGAACCGAAGTCACTCGGTATAAAATCCCCAAATCATCTTGGGACAGGGAAATTTTTAGGAGAGTTGTGTCCTTTCTTGGGACACAGGATATATGTAGGATCGGTTTTTTGATTTCTTGTATGACTTGTGCCATAACATTCTCCTAAAACTTTTGCATTTTGCTTAGAACTTAAACAGTCCGAGCCAGGAATCGCCAGCACTGGTTCTAAAACGGAATCAATCTGAATGATGCAAAAAGAATGCCAAGGGATCTCTTAGAAGGTAAATTTTGCCCCAACCATGACAGATTGGACATTTTGTGCCACGACCGCTTCTACCGTGAGTTTGGTGATGAGGGCATTGATTTCCACACCAGCAATGAGAAAGTTTGTGGTGTTAGGTGCTTGTGCCTTTCCGCTGATATCCATAGATAACGTTCCCGTCTTTGTTTGGCCAAGAGCAGATGCGGGGATGAGGGCTGCAATTTCTGGAGAGAGGGAAGCCGAGATCGCATTGGAATCAAGAGCAAGGACAAGTGGTCCAGAACGAGTTAGGTTCAGGGAGGAACTACCAAAATTCATGGAAGTTCCCCCTCCTGCAAATAAAGTAAAAAAGTAAAACAAGCGAAACCCTGTACGGATGTCAATGGGTACACTTGTGACTGTACTCGAATAATTGAAGGTAGTGGAACCTCCCCAAGTACCAACTGCGGGACCTAATGTGAGTGATTGTGTTTTGTTGTCGTTGTAAGTGACATCAATGACTTGCCTTTGGTAATGTAACCCAAGACCCATAGAGATCCCCGAAAATTCGAAGAGTCCAATTCCATCAGAATAGTTTTCAATTAAGTGGTAACGAAGGGTAAATCCTCCTGATGTGATGTCTCCCCCTAAATCTACATTTTTGTTTTGTGCTTCAATTGCTTTTTGTACGTCACCTTGGGCAAAGTTAAATTTAAAACCATGTAAATACAGGTTAAATCGATGTAAAAATGTTTTGAGTTCTGGTTCCGTATCAGAGGGACCACCTCCCATAAGCCAACCTAAGTTGACCGCAACAATAAAGTTAGGTGCAAGGGATGCACCCACATTAGGCAATTTTTGAAAACTTAAATTTTGGTAAACCACATTGATGTCTTCTTTTTGTTGGCCTGCGAGTGATACACCAAGTCCCACTTGGAATCTGTTCACAAGGCCAGGCCCCATCATAGAGGAATTGATATTCGAGACTACCGCAGCTTCCGACATCGTTGCTAGAACTTTGTCTGTGTACTGTAATTTTAAGGCTTGGTCTAAATTATTGATTTGGGATTGGATGGAGGCTGGTAAAATCGTACAGGCATCTCCCGAACAGGTAACACCAGCGTCCATTCGGCTTGGGGAAAACAAGGATGTTCCCAGAATTAGAAGGAGAGTGAGTGTACGATTTCTCATGAGGGTCCTATTTTATCATATATCGGAGTTCGGTCTACGTTTTCTTAACAAGTGGGAAGCTTAGAATTTCCGAGTTTACAAGGAAGAAAAACCGTGCCAAATTTCTCATATGCCTCCTATCCAAGAAAAACGGAAATATGTCCGCGTAAAACCCCTAGAAAACGAACCAGTTGAGATCCATTTGATGGGAACGGCCTTATTGGATGTGTTACATGCAAGTGACATTAGTATGGGTGGGGTGGGGATTGTGGCCCCTAACCATTTTGATGAATGGGATATGAACGAAACTGTGGAAATCCTTGTGGCACTTCCTGGAGATTTGGCAGATTTTTTGGCAAAAGGTGTGATCAAACAAATTGGCAAAAAATCTAAAGAATCAGGAGTTTACGGTGTCCAATTTACAGCTATGGGCCCAAAGGGCAAACAAGACTTACAAGTGTACATCAACCGCATGGTTAGGCAAAATCGTGTTTTGAATTGACCATAAAAAAAACATTGTTCTGATCCGAAAAATTCCGAATTTCCCTCCTTAGCTACTCTTCGCAATGTAAATCTTTTGTTGGTAAGATTCGAAAATTCGTTTTTACTTATATTCGAAAATTCCAATTGTAATCTAGAATAATTCTATATAAATTGAATCCATCTCAAAGATAACAGTCCCTGTCATTCTAGGGTTGTAGGTGGATTTATGACGTTATTCCGGCTTTCGGGAGTTTCTCGCTTAGACCAATTCAAAATTTACACACCCATTTTTTTGGATCATTTGTTTGACTCGCATAAACGAGAGCTGATGTTAACTGACCAAGCGGCCAAGGTATTAACAACCTTGCGTAAGTTATGTGTTCCTGATTTAAATCAAAGTTATTTTGCCTTCCAACTCAATTCCGATACCATTAAAGAAAATGAACTAAAAGTATATGGAAAAGGTATGGTCTCACTCATCCAAAATCTTTTGGATAACGATTTGGCTATGCCTATTTTTTATTTCATTCGTAAAGAGGAAGAACCTGCCGCAAATGAAATGCCTTCTTTTCCAAACTTAATCGAACCACTGCAAGTAGAACTCGCCATAGTTTCGTATTCAGGTGAACGAGTTGAGGAAAAGTATGCATTTGCTTATAATGCGATTGCTGCTCGGTCTTTTGTGAACATACAGAATTTTTTAGTTGATAATTGTAAAAAAGAAACAAATGACTTCCATCAAATTCCTATAGAAAAATTAAATTCTCCTCCCATCTCTTTTATCAAAACAATGTTACAAGAATTCGAAACCCCTTTTTTCACCAAGCATGTGTTTATTGATGAATTGGTGGACTATATAGAAAATGGGTTTGATAGTTCGGAAATTTACTTTTTTTTACCAGCTCTTGGTTGGGTTTATTATGATACAACTGAAGCGATAGAAAAAGAATCAGAATACTCTTCTTTTTTTGAAGAAAAAATCATTCCTAAGTTAATTGAATTGGAGCCGGGATTAAGAAATGGTTTTTTAGAAATGAAAGAAAAGGTATTGGGAACAAAATTTGATGAATTAAGAAACAAATCTTATCTCCCTCAAATTGAATTTCTGGAAACCATCCAATCTACTTTATCCCATGAAGATTATCCTATACTAGAATATGTGAAAATTTACCAGATTGTAACCACAAAAGCAGAGAAAATTTCAGAAGAAAAGGCTATCAAAGAAGCCAAACAACATTTTGAGATTTTGTATACGATGTTAAAGATGGGAGATAATTTTATCAGCCGGTTCCTTCTCATTGATCAAGGGATGTACACAGGGAATGACCGTGTTATCTCCGAATTACAAAATGCTGATGATGTGATGTTTTGTGAATATTATTATAACTCTACGTTTTTTTGGGTATTTTTATCTAAGGATATCAGTTCCGCAAATGTGGTGATGGAAAAAATCATCGAACACCATTTTGAAGGGGATCATACATTATTTATCTTTGAAACATTACTTGAAAAGTACCCAATTGTTAAAAAAAGTTTCTTAACAAACCAAAGATTTAGAAATCTTTACAGAGATGCAAAAAACCTTGTGTATTGGAAACAAATGTCTTTTGTTTATCGATTGTTTCGGTTTTTTGTTGGGGAAGAATTCCCCAAGGAATGGGAAAAAAACATTCTGTCCAAAGTGAAATACAACCAAATGAAAGCGAAGTATTTACCAAGAAAAAATAAAACAAAAGGGAATGTTGCGAAACCGTAAATGGCAATTGAATATTTTGTTGTCAAAAAATTTGAATCCCGTAGGATAAGAGATAACCGTTAGGGGTGCCTAAGGTTTTTGGTTTACCAAAAATTCGGCTGAGAAATACCCTTTTTGAACCTGATCTTGGTAATGCTTGCGAAGGGAAACGGAACGTAACTTTGCAAAAACCAAATTCGTTTGGAGATTGATCCAGGATCAAATCACAAAAGTTACAAACCATTTCTTTCTATTGAAACCCAACATCAGAGATTCCGGCCAAGGAAGTCTCATGAATCCAAACCAAATCGAAGAAATTAAAGTCCCCGAAACTACCATTCCTTTATCGAATGGAACCGAATACAAAGGTTACCGCACAGAAGGTATGTTTTGTATCCACGAAGAAACTTACGATTATAAACAAGGGATTCCCAAATTACGCAAATCTTGGATCAGTGCTCGTGAATCTAAGGGAGATCAAAATTTTTCCCAACTCTATTATGCAAAACGAGATATCATCACAGAAGAGATGTTATACGTGGCGAAACGGGAAGGAATGTCGCCAGAATTTGTGATGAATGAAGTAAAAATTGGTAGAGCGATTATTCCATCAAACAAACGCCATTTAGAGCTCGAACCCATGATCATTGGGAAAAAGTTTTTAGTGAAAATTAATGCCAATATTGGAAATTCTGCGATTCTTTCTTCCATAGAAGATGAAGTGGAAAAACTCCGTTGGGCCTTACATTGGGGAGCAGATACTGTGATGGATTTGTCTACAGGCAAAAACATTCATGAAACTAGAGAATGGATCATTCGCAATTCTCCTGTTCCCATTGGAACCGTACCTTTGTACCAAACCTTAGAGAAGGTAAAAGGAAAAGTAGAAGATTTAAACATCAATGTATTTTTAGAAACACTGGAAGAACAAGCAGAACAAGGTGTTGATTATTTTACCATCCACGCTGGAGTTTTACGTGATTACGTCAAACTGACTGAAAAACGTATCACAGGTATTGTTTCCAGAGGTGGTTCCATTTTAGCGAAGTGGTGTAACCACCATAAGAAGGAAAACTTTCTGTATGAACATTTTGATGCCATTTCCAAAGTGATGCAAAAATATGGAGTCTCTTATTCGTTAGGTGATGGTTTGCGGCCAGGTTGTATCAATGATGCAAACGATGCAGCACAATTTGCGGAATTAAAAACTTTGGGGGAACTGACAAAACGAGCCTGGGCAGATGACATCCAAGTGATGGTGGAAGGACCAGGCCATGTTCCAATGCACCTCATCCAGGAAAACGTACGTTTACAAGAAGAGATTTGTATGGAAGCTCCGTTTTATACACTTGGGCCACTCGTGACTGACATCGCTCCTGGGTATGATCATATCACTTCAGCCATTGGTGCGGCGATGATTGCTTGGTATGGAACAGCTATGCTTTGTTATGTGACTCCAAAAGAACATTTGGGTCTTCCAAATAAACAAGATGTAAAAGATGGGGTAATTGCTTATAAAATTGCTGCCCATGCCGCAGATCTTGCCAAAGGCCACCCTGGTGCTAAAGAAAGGGATGATTTACTTAGCAAGGCTCGTTTTGAATTTCGTTGGGAAGACCAGTTTGCCCTTTCTCTTGATCCAGAACTTGCTAGGTCGTATCATGATGAATCCTTACCACAAGATGGAATGAAAAAAGCTCATTTCTGTTCGATGTGTGGACCTCATTTTTGTTCGATGCGACTCACATCCGATTTACGGAAAGATTCGGTGGGAGTAGGTGCGGAAGAATTGAAAGATTAATTTGTAGAGATTGTCTGTTTTACAAAACAAAAAAACCCGATCATTTGACCGGGTTCTCTAAAAGACATTCGCTTGGTTTCAGTTTGAAACTGATAAATCTTTGTTGGAACTAAAGACCTAAACTTCTACCAATGATTTCTTTCATAATTTCAGTGGTTCCTGCATAAATGGTTTGGATCCTTGCATCGAGGTAAGCTCTTGCAATTGGATACTCCATCATATAACCATATCCTCCAAAGAATTGTAAACATTCATCAGTATGGCGTTTTTGCATTTCTGTTGAATACCATTTGCACATAGAAGCTTCAGCAGTAGTGTTTTCACCTTTCATGTGTTCCATGACCACTTTGTCACAGAAAACTTGTGCCATTTCTAATTCAGTTGCCATTTCAGCCATTTTGAATTTTGTATTTTGGAAAGACCCAATCTTTTGACCGAATGCTTTTCTCTCTTTGATGTATTGGAGTGTGATGGTTTGAACCAGTCTTGTTGCTTCCACAGCAGCAACTGCAAGAACCAAACGTTCTTGTGCAAGTTTTTGCATGAGGTAACGAAACCCTTGTCCTTGTTTGCCGATGAGGTTTGTTTTGGGAACAATCACATCATTAAAATACAATTCAGATGTGTCTTGTGCTTTGAGACCAATTTTATCTAAATTACGACCACGTTCGAATCCTTTCATTCCTTCTTCAATCATGACAAGGGAAATGGTTCCGTTATCATGTTTCACTGCAGTGATGATGAGGTCTGCAAGTTGACCGTTCGAGATGAACGTTTTTTGTCCATTCACAACAAAGTGATCACCCTTATCAACAGCACTGGTACGAAGGGATTTTAAATCAGATCCTGCACCTGGTTCAGTCATCGCAACCGCAAGGATGGATTCTCCTGAAGCACATTTTGGCAACCAACGTTTCTTTTGTTCGTCGTTCGCATAGGTCGAAATGTACGGAGCGATCACATCATTGTGCAAAGAGATAAAAAATCCACTGTTTCCAACACGAGAAGATTCTTCGATGATGATGATGTTGTACAGAAAGTCAGCTCCAGAGCCGCCGTATTCTGTAGGTACATCGGGGCAGAGAAGTCCGTTTTCACCGGCCTTTCTCCATACTTCTTTGGGTACGATATGGTTTTTTTCCCATGTTTCGTGGTGAGGTTTTACTTCTGTTTCAAAAAATTTCCGAGCCATCTCGCGGAATTGGTGGTGTTCTTCAGTAAAGGGGAGGATACGCTCCATAAAATTTGTGACTCCTTGATATGGAAATGTTACAGAAATGGCGAAATGAGGTCAATTATAAACAGTGTTCAGCTTCATGTAGACACCAGGATTTTTCTTGATGTACTGGATGGCGTCTTCTTGGGAAAGCACATAGAGTTCTGTCCCTGGCCAAGCAACGAAACTGAAATGTGAAGGAAGGCCTTTTGTGAGAGAATAAATTTCTCCCACAAAATCCCCTGCGCCAAGTTCCCTGATCGTTTTGTGGTTTTGCATCACCACAACGGTGCCCGAACGAACAATGTAGGCATTTTGGAAGGTTTGGCCCTCTTCAATGAGAACTGCTTCCTTTTTCACTGTTTCAAGCTTCAAAATGAGTTCCAGTTGGGTGACTTGGTAACTGGTGAGACCTCGGAAGGTTTGGGATTCCGTGAGGGTTTTCCAAGTATTGGTCTCGCGGATACTGTTTAGTTTGATTAGGTTTTCGTGGAGTTTGGATCCACGGATGAACTGAAAAAAACGTGTTTTTTCAATGGTGAGGGCAAGCACGTCGGTTTCCGCATACACATCCGCCTGGCGCACAGTGTCGAGGATAAGCGATGCTTCACCAAAGTATTCATAGGTTCCGTATCGTTTGACAGCAGAGTGGTCACTGGAGAGTCCTTCAAACCTTACGTTCCCTGATGCGATGATAAAAAATCGATCTCCATGGGTTCCTTTTTTGATGATTTGTTCCCCACGTCGGAATCGTTCTTCTTTGACAATTTGTAAGAACTCTTTTGCTTTTTCGATAGGGAATCCAGAGAAGATATCAATCTGTGATAAAATTTCCAAAAGTTGGAAAGCCTCTTGGTGTTTGGGAGGAGTGATCTCCGGATACAAAGTATTCTCTATACCAAACTTAGCAAGTGTTAGATGGTTTCCGGCAGGCATATCCTTAGCTGCAATATGGTATACGGTAATCCGTTTTTGTACTTCTTCCGGAAGGGATGCCAAATAACTGATTTTGGTGTGAAGGGGAGGGACTCCTGCTTCGTGGTAAATGATTTTACGATCCCATGGAAAGTCTTTTAGGAACTGGTATCTTGTTTCAGGCAAGACACCTTTTTTGTACATATCTTCAAAGGCTTCAGGGTCGTTTAAATGGTCTGAAGTATAATAAAAAGATTGGTCTTGGAAAAAGAATTCGAACCCAACGGATGGAATGGAATGCAGTGCATAATGAAAATAAAACTCACCACCATTGATGATTGTGGGTCTACCAATGACTACAGGGATAAAATCAAATAAATCAGTGATTTCTTTTCGTGGAATCTTTGTTAGACTGCAATATTTTTTGAGGAAAGATTCCATTACGGTTGCTGTTGCATAAATAGTGATTTTGGATTCTTCTAATATTTTTTGGAAGGTTCCAGCATCATGGTCTGCGTGGCAGTGTGTGAGAATGATGGAGTTGATGAACTTGGGATTGACATTTGATTCGCGTAACCACTCGGTTGAGTTTACAGGTGGATCGACCATAATCCCTTGTCCATTTAACCAAATGATAAATCCAGATGTGTTGTCTGTAGGATCAAATCCATGTGATGGTCCAAGGCATGTGATTCCAATAAGAGGTGGCTGGAATGGTTCTTCCAATCGTTTACCAATATCGTATTTGACATGGAAATCCACTTCACCAGGGATTTTGATTTTTTTCTCTCCATCCACAACTAGGAATTCGTTTGAAGGCAGTTGTTCGATGGTGATGCCACCAAACTTTGCTTTGTGGGAGTCATCAAATAAAACAAACTCTACCACCTCTTCCATCGTTTTGTAACTACGAAAGTATGCCATTTCTGCTTTGATGTCGGGAAAACCAAAACTTTCTGCACCATCTATGAACTCGGAAGATAAGTTTACTTCTTGTGGTCCCATCAGGGATTCCCCAAGAACAATGGTTAGCTGTTCTTTTTGTTCTGCGGAACAGATGATGAAGGTTTTTTTGCCACCACGAAAGAAAAAATTGAAGTAAATGGGGAATTCAAGTTCGGCAATCGAAATGCCTTTTTCCACATGGAAGAACTTGTTTGGGAGGACAAACACCAGAGGGGTCTTTTTTTCGAGCCCCATGGTGTCCTTAATTGTCTCAGGAGGGGATCCAAATTGGATGTACCCTTCTGATGTATCGACTAAATATCCCCCTCTAGGGAGTGCTGTAAAACCATTCGGTTCGGAACTGACCATTAGGGGATAATTTATTTCCTACTTGTGATTTTCTATAAATTTTTTAATTTGCGGTTTTGGTAAAGCACCAATTGCTTTGTCTACTAAAACTCCATCTTTATAGAGTAGAAGGGTAGGGATGGATTGGATTCCCAACTCTTGCGCTGTCTTTTGGTTGAAATCAACATTGAGTTTTGTAATTTTGATATCCGCCATTTCTTGCGAAAGTTCGTCAAGAACAGGAGCCACCATTCTACATGGTCCACACCATTCTGCCCAACAATCTACTAAAACCACGCCATTTGCAGTTTCTGCTTTGAAATTGGCGTCATTGATTTCTGTAAGTGCCATATTTCGAAATCTCCTTTTGAAACGTATAACCTTTCTATAAACTAGACTGGATATTCTAGGGAAAAACGTCGATTATTGTTTCTTTTTTTTCTTTTTATCGTCGGATTCGAGGTCGGCAATCTTTTGTTGGAAGGACTCAATGAGTGTTTTGGTTTTTTCCAAATCCTCTGTTTCACCAGTAATTTGGAATATTTTACGGTTCATCTCCAACATTTCCACAGAATGTTTCAAATCTGTGGAATCTTGTGTTGACATTTCAAATTTGGAACGATAGTCCTGGGCGGCTTGGTTGGCAAGTTCGATGATGAGGTTAAAATGTTCCTTACGGATATAATAATAAGGATTTTCTAAATCTTGTTCTTTTTCATACGCGATAAAATCAAATAAATTCTTTGTACAAGCGGCTACACGGAAATTGATATCAGGCCAAGACCATTTCCATTTCGAGTTTGTACCAAAGGCTGATACTGTTTTTTTCATCGCTTGTAGTAAACCTTTGATGAGGTTTAGCCGTTGGGTTGGTGTGAACCTTTCTATTTTGGAAAGTTGTTCTTTGTTTTCGGATAAAGAACCATCCACATTATTCCCTACAGTTTTTTCAATGTAGGAAATGCAGTTATAAATCTCTTTTCGTGCAGTTTCTAAGTAGTTATTATTATTGATCTCTAAAATGGCAGTGGAAAGTTCATTGATCACAATACACGTGTTAATGGTTTTGATGGAATTGATCGCAAGGGATATATTAAAATAAGGTTCCATATCCTTACTTTTTTTGGCTTGTACTTTGAAAATATTGGCTTCTTTTTTTAACTCTTCGAGGTAGTTTTTGAAATCTACCAATTTGTCATTGAAGTCAGCTTTTTTTTCCTTCGTGATTGCCATGTCTGGTTTCATTTTCGGCAGAAAGACCTGGTTTTGTCCATAAAAAACGTCGACCTGGACTAGAGTTTGCCGAAACTGGAATAGAATGGACAATACCCCCCGCAAACGAAGGGACCTGCTCGATTTACTCGACACCTACAAATACATGAACCAGGCAATTTTCTGGGATTTTTTGGATTTGGATGGTCGTTGGGATTTTGCCAATGGTTGGTTGCACCTAAACCACCCTGAGGACGAGTGGAGGGTTCGTGCATCGGAACAATTCCCCCCCATCCGCCCAGAAGGCACAGACCACTAAATCCGTTCTTTTTAAAGACTCAATTCAATCAATCGATCGAAACAATTTCGTTTTTGGGATTCTTTGGAAATGGAATGACAGGAAAAAGAGAAGGGCAGTTGTCCTCTCCAAGACTCGTGTTTAGCCCTGGAGGTTGGAACAGAAGGAAATGTTTGGTTAGTAGGTAATCTTTAAATCAGAGATATCGATGAACTTACGGAATAACAAACTGTTTGTTGGTTTTTTTGTATCAAACACGAGAACCGCTACTTTGTTAAAACTGAGGAAATTTGGTCTGTACTGAGTGTAGTGGTGGCTTGTAATCGTTGTCTTGTATTTGTTATTGTAAATCGTATACGTGTGTTTGGGTAACGTTTCGTGTACTTGTCGCTTTTTTTCATCAGCAGTTTGGGCCACGTAGTTATAAATCACTTGTTTTTCTTTTGTAGGTCCAGTCTCACCAAACAGAGTGAAGGGGAGTGCCTTCGCATTGTTTTTACAAAGATAATCGACTACTTCAGTGAAGGTAGGTTCTGGCATTTCTGCTTCAAAACCAGCATAATGGCGTTTTTCCATTTCTGCTTTTTTCTTAGCATATGTTTCTTCACCCCAAATTTCTTTCGCAGTGAAAGGGGTTGGCATGATATTAGAAAAGTATAATGTTCTTTCGTCTTTTTCAGGGTCTGCTTTTCGCCAAGCTGGATAAGGAACAAGCCTTCTTTCATCTTGGTTCACTCGATCCCCTTCAAAACCAGCTAATACAAAAATCGAATATTCATTGTCTTCAGGAACTCTTGATTCCAATTCCACTTGGACATCTAAAAATTCGCCTTTCCCTGTGTCTGCATGTCGTCTAACAAAACTTACGTTCTTTAAACGGATCCTTGCATCATACATGGATAGAGGATACAAGTCCCTGTTGTCCTTGGAAGACGCAGCGGAAACTTGTGTCCCTTGTGGATTCCCTGATTCTTGGGCAAGGAGTGCACAAGTGAGGAGGGTGAATGAAAGAGCGAATATTGTTTTGTTCATGTTCCGACTACCAATTTGGTTTATACAGTTAGTATCGAAGAAATGCCCTAGAAAAATTAGGGAATTTAGGCTTTTTTCGGCCGATTGTTCTCATCCACGAACACAACTTTTGGTTTGTAGTCGCTTGGGAGGTCCTTTTCTTCTACTTGGCCATAGGTGATGATGATGACCTTGTCCCCTTTCATCCCTAGCCGTGCTGCAGCTCCATTCAAACAAATGGTCCCCGAACCCCTTTCTCCCACGATGAGGTAGGTTTCGAACCTGGCACCGTTATTCACGTTCACCACACTCACTTGTTCATACGGTTTCATTCCAGCCAATTCCATTAAGTCTAGATCGACAGTGAGACTACCTTCGTAGTGGAGTTCAGCCTCGGTAACGACGGCTCTATGGATTTTGCCTTTGCAAACAGTGATGATCATTCTGACCTCTCAAATAAAACTCTAAACATTTTGCCCGATAGATTCAAAAGGCTTTTTTGTACAAGGACGTGGATTTTCGTATTGATCCTTGCGACCGAAAACGGAATGGAATCAAATAAGGGTGTAACGACATAATTTTCATATAAATTGGGATAATGTCGGTTTTCGTCTACCACTCGTCCCCGGAAGGCTTCCACAACTTTCATCATCACTCGTTTTTCTTCCTTAGAAAGGATGAGTCCATCGATTGGTTTTAGAAAACGTAAGGCAAAACCTTGGATCCCGTTCCCTTCAATTTTCGGAACCACTTCAATATGGCCTTTCTCTTTTAAATACAAAAGGGCTTCGTTCAGTTTGACGGGGTAGGGAGAGTCTTCTAAGTGGATATAGTCTCCTCTTGTGATCATCTCCGCATGTTTTTGGAAATGAACACCATCCGAATAGTAGAGGAGCTTCGCCAAATCCAAGCGGGCTCTTCCATTCGGTGATTTTTCGAGGATCCAAAGGATCGCATGCAAAAGTTTCTCCATCAAAAAGGACTACCTTCCTATCTGTTTCCTTCGATTGTATCGTACCAACGATACTTGGATTTCCAGGAAAATGCCAGGAAAAATCGAAGAGAATCCATGCTCTTTTTAGAACACAGTCCATGTTTGACAGGGGGCATAGGTGCGAAAGCGGAAAATCTTTTGGTACCAGAGGTGAGACTTACGGAACTTGGTGTGGACTTTGTCAGTCTGCCAAGAGGTGGTGATTTTACCGCCCATGAACCAGGACAAATTGTCGGTTACCTCCACATTGACTTAAAAAAAAGGGGCTTAAGTTTAGGAGATTTTTTGCGAAACTTGAACGAAAGTTTGGTGGTCGCCGTAAAAGATACCTGGGGTTTAGAAGTGGAAGAGAATCCAAAGTCACCGGGTTTGTATACGAAGGAAACGAAGAAAAAACTGATCTCAGAAGGGATTTATGCCAAATCTTATTTTACAAGTTTTGGTTTTGCCTTAAACGGAATCAATTCCCTCTTTACCTTTTCTCTCATCAACCCTTGTGGGGCAAGGTCAGAGGACATGGTTTCCTTATCTGCCTTGGGACTTTCCGAAGGGTACCCTGAGAAACGAAAAGAATTTGTGTACCGATTCTCAAAACACTTCCTTTCCCTTCTCCCATAACCTCGAATTTCTTATGTCCTTTTTATGGATTTGGCCGAAAAGTAAAAGGGGGATCCATGAAATATTCACGTTTTTTTCTATCCTTTATACTCTTTTTTATCCTCTCGGAAACCCTTGCGCTGAGTGGGGTGGTTTGGACATTTTATGAGTCCTTACAAAATGCACTTGTCCAAGAACAGTTTATTTCTGACCACAGAGCAAGGGACTTAAGCCTTGCACTCGCAAAAAGTGCCGAGCAAAGATTGAATAACGATGGTTATGTGGAAATTGAAAAGATGTTCCACCGTTATGTAGAACAATCAAAAAATGATCCAGAAGAGTTTCGTTTTTTAAAGATAAGTTTGTATGCTCCTGATGCTACATTACTTGTTTCCACTGATACAATTTATACATTGGAAGAACTCCGAAAACGAAAACCTGATGAAGAGTTAGCTAAATCTACATTCTTTCGTAAAGGCATTCGGATGAAAAAATGGGAATGGTCGGAACCAGAAAATGGTGAAAATCCCATTCTTAATTCCAAACGAGATCCGAAAGTTCGGGATGGTTTTGAATGGGTTTTAAACTACCTTCCATTAGCAAAATCAAATACAGTTCGATTGACAACACCATTGTACAAACCAGGTACTTTGGATGTATCGGGACTTGTGATCCTTGTGTATGAACGTGGGAACTTAGGTTTATTATTTCAAAACCAATGGAAACTTGTGGAATGGATGGTATTGAACTACTTACTGATTGCACTTGTTGTGAGTTTACTCCTAACTGGGGCATTTGTTGTGTATTCCTTAGTCCTCACAAAAGACCAGTTAACGGAAAAAGAATCAGGGGAAACCTTGCCTCTTGTTCAGAAAAAAACATTAGAACCAGTGGAAAGTTCCATCCAGGCCGTGAGTGAATTGCAGGAAGAAAATCCATCTATAGAAGGTAATGCAACTATCCCTTCACCTGATGTTGAAGTACTGCCTGGTGGACCGGTGATTGACCAAATGAATGATCGGCCAAATGAAACAAATACAGTTAGAGATGCAATTTTCTTAGGATAAATTATGGAATCAAAAGACAAAGTATTTTCCATTCAATTAAAAGGTGGTTTAGACGGAAGTAGTGCTGATGATTTTTATCGTTACTTCGAATCACAATTGAACAAAGGGTATCGAAAATTTTTATTCCAATTAGGATCACTTGAATTCATCACATCGAATGGAATTAGTACCCTTGTCAAAATTCACAAACAGATTGTGAAATCAAATGCAGTGTATGCGATTTATGGATTAAAATCGGAAGTAGAAGATGTGTTAAAATTGGTAGGTCTTTTTGATAAATTTCCTATCTTTCGAAGTCATAATGCGGCTGAATCCTTCTTATTGCAGATGGATGTGTCTGGTATCGAACCAAGTGTAAAAGAATCATCTTCCCATTCACAACCTTCGGATCACAAAAAAGCGGGAGAGGAAACAAAATCAGAAACTAACAAAATCCGATTTTATTTTTCAGGGAAGTCGAGAGAAGAAAGAAAATCAAACCTTGGAAAGGAACCTGTTTCAACCTTAGAATCTTTGAAAGACGAACCCGTGGAAACTAAAGCCACTCCTTCCCCTATGGAAGTTGTACTCGAAGAAAAAATAAACCAACTCCGATTGGAAATCAAAGAATCATTAAGTTCCGAATTGGAAAGACGATTTTCCCATTATAAATCAGGGACTTCGGTAGTTGAGTCGACCCAATTGGATAAAATTCCAAATTACATCCAATCGAAAACCAAACAATTGGAGACTGTCGAAAGGATCATCCAATGTGAAGTGTGTGGGACAAGGCTAAGGTTATTTAAATTTGGTAAACATGAATGTCCAAGTTGTAAAACGCAGTTCCAATTGAGTCCCAATGGTTCTATCCGTTTTCTTGAAAAATTAAATCCAATCTAAAATCTGGTCGTATGACAAACAAAGTCCCAGGGAACGAATCGAGTACAAAACGATCCCTTGCTTTATCTTTTTATACATTCTTATCAAGAATTTTAGGGCTCATTCGTGACCACTTTATGGCTGTTAGTTTCGGAACAGGAATGGTAGCGTCTGCCTTTAGTGTTGCCTACAGACTACCCAATATGTTCCGAAACCTCCTGGCAGAAGGAACCTTAAGCCAATCCTTTATGCCTATTTTTTCAGAGTATGAAAAAATGGGTGTGATGGAAGCTCGTGTGATGGCAGGAACTGTCCTTAGTTTTCTTTTCCTTTGTTTGTCACTCTTTGTGGCCTTTTTTTGGTTGTTTGCCGCTCAGTTTTTACCCACTCTTGTGGGTGGTACTCCCGAATATGGGAATCTGGTCGTAGAACTTTCGTTAGTTTTATTTTTTCTCATCATGACAGCAAGTTTATCTTCGATTTTTATGTCGATTTCGAACTCACATCATAAATATTTCGTACCTTCATTATCCCCGATCATCCTTAACTTTAGTTATTTGGCAGTATTTTTCTTTGTGTTTCCCTTTTACCATGAAATTAAGGACAGAGTGTTTTACCTTGCCTACGGGATTGTTTGTGGTGGGGTATTACAATTACTTGTGCAAGGATGGTTTGTTTACAAGAACGGATTTGGTCCCATCTTTCGTTTGGATTTCAAACACCCAGCCATCAAAAAAATTTTTAAACTCATGTTACCTGCTGCTCTTGGCGGGAGTTTTTACCAAATTGGGCTCCTTGTGGATATCTTTCTTGCCAACTACATACAAAACCAAAACCCAGGACTTGGTGCTGTTGTTAGTTTAGATTATTCCCAGAGACTCGTCCAACTCCCCACAGGGATCATTGGGGTTGCTCTTGCGACTACCATCCTTCCTTCACTACTCAAAGACTTAAGAGAAGGAAGGGAAGAAAATGTACCGAAAGAAATTGCGGATGTATTATCATTTGCATTTTTTTTAACATTACCAGCAAGCATTGGTTTGGCGGTTCTTGGGGAAACGGTTTTGGATTCTATCTATTACGGGGGACGTTGGGACCATCTTGCGACACTCACCGCATTTTTCCCACTCGTGTTTTATTCACTTGCGATCCCATTTTATAGTATCAACAAAGTGTTAGTTTCTTCCTATTATGCTTTTTCCGATACAAAAACTCCACTTCGTATTCAATTGATTTCTTTTGTCTTAAGTGTGGTTGTGAGTATTAGTTTGATGTTTTTTCTAAAACATTCAGCCATTGCCCTTGCATCCGCCCTAAGTGCAATTGTTACCTCATCTCTTTTATTGTATTATTTAAAAGCACACCAAGTGAGAATTCCTTTTGTGACTGTTGGGAAACGAATTTTGAAAATGGTACCTGCACTCTTTGGACTTTTCTTTTGGCTTTTGTTTTCAGAATGGGTGATCAAACCAAACTTACAAAATTGGGGAAACAATACCCTTAGTCTTAGTTATGCGAATCTAAGTCGATTGAGTTTATCTCTTTCGATGGTTCCTGCGGTTATTTTGTATTTTGGAATCGCTACCTACACCGGCCTTTCGGAATCCGAAATCATCATGGGTAGGTTCTTACGAAGGTGGAAACAAAAAAAGGAAAACAAATAAAAAACCTGCCATCCGTATCACAGTCGACAGGTTCTATTCTCATCTGAGCTTAAGTTGAATATTTAAAAATCAATCCCCTAACTTTATTTAGGGGAAAGTTTTGAAACCACTTCCTCACAACGTTTGCACAAAGTTCCTTCTTTTTCTGAAACATGGCGCCAACATCTTGGGCATTCTTCGTGGTGAGGTTTTCGAATTTGAATGGTTCCCGTTTCTCCTTTCCATTCCGAAAATACTTCACTGATTTCTTTCTGGTCAAAGGATACTTCCGATACCACAAAGAATAAACTCAGGTCGTCTTTGGTAAACTTTGTGTCTTTTAAAGATCCACCAGAAAGTAATACTTCTGCTTCGAGAGACTTACCAAGTTTTCCGAGTTTCCTTGCTTCTTCTAAGGCTTTTTGGACATCTTCCTTTGTTGCAAACACAGGTTTGAATTCGGATTCAAGGGATTCATCCACCCATCTTGTTAGGTCAGAAAAATCAGTATAAAAAACAGAATCTTTTTTCCCAAAGGTTGACCATACTTCTTCGGTTGTAAACGAAAGGATAGGTGCAAGGAGTTTGGAGAGCACTTCCAAAATCACAGCGAGTGTGTATTCAGAAGAACGTCTTGTTTTGGATTCTTTTGCATCACAATACATACGATCACGAATGATTTCAAAGTAATCTTGTGATAAATCTACCGTACAAAACACAAGTACCTTGTGGTACACTTGGTGGAACTGGTAGGTTTCATATAGTTTTTTCACTTCTTCATTGAGTTTTGCTAGTTTGTGAAGGTAGTATCTGTCAATGGTTTCTAGGTCATCTTTTTTCAGATTCCATTCAAGTGTTGTCGCACTTGTATTTCCTAGTAAATACCGGAAGGTATTACGGATTTTACGATAGGCTTCTGAGACAGTTTTGATCGAATCTTTTCCGATTTTCACATCATCCCTGAAGTCTTGCGTGCTCACCCAAAGACGTAAAATATCTGCACCATATTGGTTGATGATATCGGTTGTTGGATTGATTACGTTGCCAAGAGACTTGGACATCGCATGTCCTTTTTCATCCAACACATACCCATGGGTGAGAACGGATTTATAAGGGGGAGTTTTACGAATGGCCATCGATGGCCAAAGTGAAGATTGGAACCAACCTCTATGTTGGTCCGAACCTTCCAAATACAAATCAGCTGGTTCTTTTCCAATGGAATCACCAAACACAGCAAAGCTGGAAACACCAGAATCAAACCAAACATCTAGGATGTCTTTGTCTTGTTTGAGGTCATCTGATCCACATTTGTTACATTTTGTCCCTTGTGGAAGTAAGTCTTTTGCTTCCTTTTCATACCAAACTTCGATCCCTTCTTGTTTCACAATTTGAATGAAGTGTTGGATGGTTTTGTCATCCAAATGGGTCTGTCCACAAGACTTACAAGTAAAGGAAGGGATCGGTACTCCCCAATTCCTTTGTCTCGACAAACACCAGTCAGGTCTTGACTCCACCATGGAACGAATCCTTGTGATCCCCCAATCAGGAATCCATTGCACTTTGTCAATGGCCTTCAGTGATTCTTCACGGAGTCCATTATGGTCGATGGAAAAAAACCATTGTGGAGTGGCACGGAAGATGAGTGGTTTTTTACTCCTCCAACTATGAGGGTAAGAGTGAGTGAATTCAGAAAAATGGACTAGGGCATTTTTTTCTTTTAAGAGTTCGACTATCTTTGGATTTGCATCCCAAATTTTTACACCCTTCATCATTTCAAATTCGTCCGTATAACGGCCGTAATCATCTACTGGGGAAAGGGTAGGAAGTCCTGCTGCTGTTCCCACACGATAATCGTCTGTTCCATGTCCAGGAGCAGTGTGTACACAACCTGTTCCTGCATCCAGTGTGACATGGTTTCCAAAAAGTGGAATCGACTCACGATCTAAAAATGGATGGAGGAATACCATTTGTTTTAAGTCGGCATTGGATAGGGATTTGATTTTGGTAAGAGTGATCCCTGTTTTTTGTTCCACTGCTTCTTTTAATCCATCAGCAAGAATGAGTCGGCCATGACTGTCTGATTGGAAAAGAGAATAGGGAAGTTCTTCGTTAAAACAAATTGCAAGGTTTGCTGGGAGTGTCCAAGGAGTTGTTGTCCAGATCAGGCAATATGTATCCGTTTCCCCTTTGACAGGAAACTTCACATAGATGGAAGGAGAGACATGGTTTTGGTATTCGATCTCTGCTTCCGCATGGGCCGTTGCCAAATCAATACACCAATATACAGGTTTTTTCCCTTTGTAGATGTAACCCTTTTCAAAAAGAGAACCAAAGACTTCCACAATCCTTGCTTCAAATTCAGGAGCCATTGTGAGGTATTTGTGATCCTCATCCCAAAAACAAAGGAAACGATTTAAGTCTTCTCCTTGTTTGCCAACAAACTCGGCTGCATACTCTCTGCATTTTTTTCGAAGATCACTTGGGCTTGTGTTCCTTGCTTCTTTTCCAAGATTCTTTAACACCTGTACTTCGATGGGAAGTCCATGGCAATCCCAACCAGGGATCATATCCGTTTGGAAACCAGAAAGGGTTTTTGATTTAATGATGATGTCTTTTAAAATTTTATTGAGAGAGTGGCCAACATGGAAATTCCCATTCGCATACGGTGGCCCGTCATGCAAAACAAAGGATGGTTTGTTGTTTCGAATTTCTCTCATCTTTTGGAACACTTTTTCTGTTTTCCAAATTTGGATTTGGCCTGGCTCACGTTTTGCCAGGTCGGCTTTCATGGGAAAATTGGTCTCAGGAAGGAGAACTGTTTTAGAATAAGGATTTTCCGTTTCTGGTTTGGCCATAGTAAGACCAGTGTTTGAACTCTAGGCCAAAGAGAAAACGGAAAAAATAATCAAATTGTTTATAGTTTTACGCGAACTTTCGGTAACTCGTCTCGCAGTCGTGCAACATCAGATTTCTCCAAAAGAGTTTTTTGTAAGATGAGTTGTTTCAAAAAGGAAAGTTTTGCCAAGTTTTTAGGGAGAGTTTTGTACTCTCTCATTAGGCTTAGGTCAAGGATTTCCAAAGAAGGGAGGTTTGCGATCACTTCCACGTCCGCTTCTGTTAGTTGCACTTTGGTTTCGTCTAGTGCCAGGGTTTTTAGATGTTTTAATTTTGAAATGACTGGGGGGATTTCTTTCAGTTCGGTTCTGCCAAGTAGTAATACTTCCAAGTTTTCCAAATTTCCCAGTTCTTCCGGAAGAGTAGTGAGGGGGTTTCCAAAAAGATTGAGAATCTTAAGCTGTTTTAAGTTACCAATCTCTTTTGGTAATCCAGTGAGTGAATCGTATTGGAGGGTAAGTTCTTCTACGTTGTTTAAGTTTCCAATCGAAGTTGGTAAAACACCTATTTCTTTATTGGAAAGATTGAGGACTCGCTCTTCCTTGTGTTCTTCAAACCAAATGTTTGCATCCACCACTTCCTTTTTACAACCAAAGGAAAACAAAACTGCTAGGAACAAATAATAAATGGGAAAAACATTCAACTTCATAAGACCAGAATTTTTACTTTAAATATTTATTATAGCCAAATTCCAATTCGCGGATGATAAACTGAATGTAATCCATTTGGTCGCGGTCGGATTTATACAAACTGGCTTCTTTACGATAGTATTCTGCAAGTTGTGTGCGAAATAAAATCGTACGAAAGTCTGCTTTGGAAAGGATGAGTTCCTTGGACCGGTTTTTTAATTGGATGGCTTCCGGAATTTTCATCACCACAGAGATTTGTAAAATCGCATGTTCGATTTCAGCGACAATTTTGTTAGTGTCTTTTTTTTGATCCGCGACTGAAAGTTCCAATTTGATATCTTCTACACATTCTTCTATGTGGTTACGCAATCGTTTTGTATCGTATACCTTTTCTGCGATGCTATTGAATTTTTTTGGATAGATAAAAGCTTCTGCCACCTTAGCAATCGTAAGTGATCGATTCTCTTTAGGGACACCTGTTTTTTGTTTTTCTAGATTTGGTTTTGGTTTTCCATCTTTTCTATACAAATAACCCAATATCAGTCCAAGGAAAAAACTGAATAAAAATCCACTGCCTATGTATTCCAAACTTCCAATCAGTAGGGAAATGACAGTGACAATCGAGGCCAATGTTAAAAAACTAAAGACTCCAATAGGGACATGGAATTTTTCTTGCAAAGCAGAGAATGAAATCCTTGGTTCTTTTGGAGTTTCCGCAATTTCTTCTGTATCTACTTCTTTGGATACATCTTCTATATCTGCTTTGTCAATGGATACGTCTGATCTGTTTTTTAAGATGATTCGGATTTGGTCGAGGATGGGAAGTTCGTTTCGGTATTCGGAATTTGTTTTTGCTAAAAGTAGAGTGTTTTCTTCTACTTTGGTTAGATACTTTTGGTCGAGTGCAAAGAGGACATGGAAATCTTCTTCTTTCATTTCCAAACAACCATACGTATCAGATAAAGTTTTTACTATTTTATCGATGGCCATTTTTTTTTCTGAATCGGATTTTATATTTAAAGTTTTGATTTCGGCGACTAAGTTCAATTTGGTGAGAGTAACTGTGTTTTTTGTGTTTTCTTCGATTTTTGTGCTTAATAATTGGATCAGAGAAAATAATTCGTCTTCTGCATCTTCTTTTTTTTGTTCGGTAAAAAATCGAGAAAGTTTGTTTAAAATGATGATACTATCTTGGATTCCATTTTTGACACGCATTGATTCTTCGTTTGTAATTTTATCAAATGGAAAATCTCCCAGTAAGGAACTTAATTCTTGGATGTAGTTTTGTGCTGAATTCAAAAGTTCTTCTGTTTTTTTAGGAAGTTTTGTTTCGAGTTCAATTAGTTTTTCTAAGTAACCTTCATATTTGTTTTCTTTTGCGAATCGTTTTAGGTAAGGAAAGGCGAATTGTTTGAGTCCATCCAATTGTATTGCTAAATGTTTTACGTATTCAGGGTGATGCGAACTATTTGGTAATACAAAATGGTATCCCGGTACAATCTCAACCAATTTGGCAGTTTCTTTCCCTCTGGTAACAACATCTAAAATAAAATCTTTTGTTGGTAAAGGTCCAAACGGTTCCATACTCGAACGAAGGATCATTTCCAACTCCGATTCAAAACTTAGTTTTGTTGGGAAAAAGTATAAATTCCCTTTTTGATCGGTTCTTAGTAATATACTCCCTGGATTTTCTTCTTCTAGGATGAGATCACGATTTGATCGATTCTTTAGTAAGATATCCACCAAATCAATGCTATATTTAAAACAAGACCTGCGAAAGGGAACTACATCTGTTTTTTCCTTGGATTGTGGAGAGATAATACTCAATCGAAACACTAATTTTTGATCCACAAGTAAGATAAATGGATAAAAATATACGACTGGTTCTTTATTGTGTTCAGTGAGTCCCGCTAATTCTTTTAGTGCTTCTTTGATTGCCACATTGGTTTTGTGTGTTTCGGTTAATTGGACTTGTTTGGATAAAAGTTCTGGAATGGAATCCAAAGTGAGAAATAAGGTAGGAGTGATTTCTGCACTTCCATGCATTTCCAATCGTCTGTGGCGTACACGTAACTCTTCTAAAATCGCTTGCGAAGTAAGGGAATAACTCGCTATATTTTTTGGTAATGAGATAAAGTATGAAGGTTCTGAAACATTGTTTGAAAGAGAACTTTCTGTTTCACCGAAATCTGAGATTGGTTCCAAAATGTACCTGCTAAGACACAAGTTTACAGGGGATTTTCCGAACGGCAAGAGAGAAAGTAAAAACCAAGGATAGAAAATGAAAGAATTTGAAAGATTCTACGACTCAGTTTGTGGACCATAACAAGTCCCATCTATAGCAAAAACAAACATTAATCCAATCGGTACATTCACTGAATGTAGAATATAATCAATTAAACAAAAGGTAAAAAGAGAAGTCTCTATACTTTTATTGACTGGTATTTTTTCTCAATCATTCGTTCCATAGCATATGGATTTAAGATTGGCAGCAGTTCTTTTGGAACGCCAAAAAAAAGTAGATACGTTTTTTATTTGGGCAATTTTTGCTCATATTCCCCTTGTTCTTTTACTCTCTCTTGGATATGGTGCTACCTTAGTTGTCACAATTTCTGCCGTCATCATTGCCACTCTTTCTCTATTATTCTATCGATTTTTTCGTGGAAGTTTTTTCTTAAGAGCTTGGAATGGCGCAGCTCTTATGTTGTTTAGTGCCCTTCTCATCCAAGCACAATTTGGTCGTATTGAAATGCATTTTCATGTTTTCAGTGCCCTAGCTGTTTTGTTTGTGTATGAAGATTGGCGTGTATTACTTGTTGCCGCATTGACAATCGCCATACATCACTTAGTTGGAAATTACCTACAAGAGTTTGGTGTTATATTTTTGAATACCAAAGTGATTGTTTATAGTTACGGTACGGGTTTGGAAATTGTAATCACTCATGCACTATTTGTTGTGATGGAAACCGGAATTCTCATTTATTTTTCCTACCTTTCCGTATTAGATTTGAGGATACAAATTGAAACCCAAACCAATTTAGAAACGGTAATGGCGGGTGTCACTGCCGCAATTGATGAAGTTTCTCAAGGGACAAAATCCTATATTGAAAATTCAAATTTGATCACAACCGCCGTTAGAAAGTTTGAATCTTCTTTCCAAGACCAATCTTCCTCCATCGAAGCAATTTCAGCAGCAACAGAAGAAACCACTGCATCAAGCCAATTGATTTTAGAAGGATCCAATCGCCAAATCAACGAAGTAAAAACAGTAGAAGAACTCAACCGAAACTTATTCAATTTGAATGAGGGTTTTGTAAAATCATTGGAAGTGATGAGAGCAAAAATCCAAGAGTCTGCAGAGAGTGTCAAAAAAACGGAAACAGAATTTTCTACTTTGTACCAATCTATGGAAGTGGCAGTAGATGATTCTGAAAAAATGGAAGAAATTTTGGATTTGATTTCGGATATTGCCGAGAAAGTCAACTTACTTTCATTAAATGCTTCTATTGAGGCGGCAAGAGCAGGTGATGCAGGAAGAGGATTTGCAGTTGTTGCTTCCGAGATTTCAAAACTTGCCGATTCTACTGCGGATGCAACTAAAAATATCTCTACTATCTCTGGTAAAATTAAATCCGCAATCCAAGTTAGTTTTAAACAATCAAACCAAATCAACCAAACGGTCCAAGGTTTTGTGAAATCCATTTTGGCTTCAGAAGTGGGTATGGGTGAGTTAACAGAAAAAATTTCGGGAACACTCTCTGCTTTTGAGAAACAAGAAAATGCTTTAACCACTCTGGATCAAATTGCACAGGAAATGCAACTTTCTAGCAAAGAACAATCATCTAGTATGCTTGAAATATCGGATTCGATTATGGATTTAAATTTGAAAACACAAACCAACTTGAATACAAGTTCGGAAATGATTTCGTTTATCGACAAAGGAAATGTGATCTTTGAAAATTTAAAAGATTCAGTCGAAACACTTTCTGCGATGATTGAAACAGGAAATGGCACTTAAAAAATGGATCCAAAGACTACTTTGGGTCATTGTTATTATACTCTTACTAGGACTTAGTTCCTTACTTCATTTTTTTTCCAGTACATACCGAAAGATCCCTTGTGAGATCTGTGAAATTCAATTTGATACGGTACCAAAATCAAATTGGATCATCATTTATCCTGGGTTAGTTGGTTGTGGAAAAAAATGTCCTATGGCCTTGGAAAATCTTAGGCAATTTCAGTTACGATTCCCGAATTCAAAATTTTCATATTACTTTTTGGTAACTGACCCTAAAGAAACAGAAGAAGACATTCAAAATTATTTAGCATATTACCAAACTTCTTTGGCAATCCAAGCCCTACGACCAAAATCAATAGAAGAAGTTCAGTTTTATAGAAGGCTCGGTGCGTATTTACCGGAATATCCTGTTCTCAAACAAAAAGATGAACATGGAACTCAATTTTTTCTCATCCCACCAAATCGGAAAGTTGTCTATGCACTTCCCGAACTCGGTGGAAATGATTGGATCCAAATCCAAAAAGAAATGAGTAAAGAGTGAAAAAAATCTAATTAGTGGATCATATGATACACTTCTTTCATTTCCTCTCTTAGAAGTTTCATTTTGTTCGAAACATCGGGATGAGAAATGTCCTCAGGGTTTAACAAATAATTTTCAGGTCCAAGTTCTCGGATCATCAATTTAGTTTGCCAAGTGTTATCTTGAGGCATGTTGATGTCAGAAAGATAAGTATAATTTCTTTTGATTTCTGGTTTGATAAAATCTAAGATCGAATTGAAGTGATGATCGTTATAGATCTTTTTACCATCTGCAAGTCGGGTATACCCTCTCACCACATAGTCTATATAAACTACATCACATTCAAATGCTTCAAATAGGAAATTGATTGAGTCAAGTGGAATGATCTCTCCACAAGTCGAAATGTCAATGTCCACTCGGAAAGAACAGATCCCATCTGGATCAGCTGCATCAGGGTAGGTGTGGACAGTGATGTGCGATTTGTCCAAATGCATACTAACCTGCGTTGATGGGATTGGATTTCCTCCACCCTTCACATCACTCATAAGTACCATAGCAGATGCACCCACAGGATCGTAATCTTGTGCGGATACAGAGAGGATATTGGCATCAATGCGTTTGACAATCTCTTTGGAGATTTCTGTAATTTTACTCGCATTGTACTTGTCGTGGATATATGTTACATATCTACCTTTTTGATCGTCATCGAGTGTGATGCAAAAATCGTAGAGGTTAAAACTCAAAACTTTTGTCAGATTGTTAAAACCGGAAAGTTTGATTTTTTCTTTATCCATTGCTACCTGCTTGTATAAAGAACAGAAATTTGGTATTTAGGTAAGAGGCAACTGAAATAACAAGTCAGTTTTAGAAAAGTCATGGAAAACAAAATGGAATGGTGGAAACAAACTTCAATTTATCAAATTTACCCTTGGTCCTTCCAGGATTCTAACGGTGATGGAATTGGCGATTTAAAGGGAATCCTCAGACGTTTGGATGAGATCCAATCCTTGGGCGTTGAAACCATTTGGTTTTCACCGTTTTATGTCAGTCCTGGCGAAGATTTTGGTTATGATATAGCAGATTATACAAACATTGATCCCAGATTTGGGACGATGACCGATTGTGAACAATTGATTCGAGAAATCCATAAACGTAAGATGAGAGTAGTTTTGGACATGGTGATGAACCATACTTCTGACAAACACCCATGGTTTTTAGAATCAAAATCATCCATATCGAATCCCAAACGAGATTTTTACATTTGGAAAAAGGGGACTAAAGAACCACCGAATAACTGGATTTCAATGGTTGGGAAATCGGGATGGAATTATGATAAAGGAACAGATGAATACTATTACAGTAATTTTTTATCTTTCCAACCTGACTTAAATTACAGGAATCCAAAAGTCAAAAAAACCATGTTTGGCGTTCTGGATTTTTGGTTAAAAAAAGGTGTCGATGGGTTTCGTCTGGATATCTTCAATTCCATTTATAAAGATGAAAGTTTTCGAGATAATCCTTTTAGTCTTAGATTTTTTCCCACACCAGATAACCATGATGAGGCGTTTTTCCAAAAAAAACAGTATAACCTAAATCTACCTGAATCATTTTCGTTTGCAAAAGAAGTTCGGAAACACATTTCCAAATACAAACAAAAACCATTCCTCATCGGAGAAGTGAGTGGAAGTGACCAAGTATTAAAATCCTTTTTAGGTGAAAAAACTGATGGTCTCAATTTGGTGTTTCAGTTTGAGTTAATTCACTTTTCTTACAATGCAGATTTTTTTCGTAAACTACTCCAAAAAAATGAAGAATTTTTCCCAAGTCCTTATACTCCAACTTATGTATTAGGTAACCATGACCAAAGGAGATACATTGATCGGTTAGGTGGTGACATTCGAAAAGCAAAACTACTTGTTTGTTTTCAATTTATGGCAAGAGGAGTTCCTATTGTTTATTATGGAGAAGAAATTGGTAGAAAAGAAGGAAAACTCTCCAACTTTTTTGGGAAAGATCCAATTGCCAAATTGAATCGATTTGTTCCCTTGTTTTTAACGAAACTTTTGGGAATCTACATCAATCGAGATAATTGCCGACTACCAATGTTATGGGATGATTCTCAAAATGCTGGGTTCACAAATGCTAAACCATGGTTGCCTATCGAAACCGTTCAAGTTAGTGATACTGTATTGGGACAAAAAAATGATCCAAACTCATTGTGGAAACACTACCAAACAATGTTTCATATACGAAAGGATTTTGATGTCGTAAGAATTGGTAGTTTGGAAATCATTCATACAGACGAACCAACTATTTTGAGTTTTGAAAGAAGGTTTAAGAAAAAAAGACTTCGAGTATTCCTCAACTTTGGTAAAAGTCAGAAGGATTTGAATGTTGATATGAAAGGAAAAAAAATCTATGCTTTTGGTGGAGCGGAATGGGACGGGAAAAAAATGCACCTACCAGAACATTCTGGGATCATCATTGATTTGTAATTTGGAATGAGTTCAAACAAGTAAATGGCCACTCAGGTTTAATATTTTTAAGATTTTTTGAATCTGAGGTTTTACATTCGTAAGAAAGAGTCGCACACCTTGTTTTTGGAACATCATTTTTTTGTATAAAAGTAGTCCGAGTACAGCAGAGGAAACTTCTTCCACATTGGAGAAATCAATATAAATCACACTCAAATCATTTTGAAAGAGTTTTGTCATGTCTTCTTCTAGGCTTTGTGCAGAATACAAATCCAAACTACTCACTTCGATTCGGTAACTTTTTTCTTTTGTAAGTTCTGAAACCATTTTGTCCCTCACAGAGAGATCTACGGAATCCGATCGAATTACATTAGAGTACAAGCGAAAAAAATAGTTTTTAAATTTTTTCTTTTCCCTTACATTTTCGATCCAAACACTAAAGTTTGTCTAGGGATGGATGTGGGAATTCCTTCCTTTTGATCCAAAGAATAAGTGATGAGATTGCCTCCACTGGTACCATTTGATCGAAACCAAATCCCAAAGGAAATAAAAGATCACACCTGAATCTAATTTGGAATGCCCCCAAGTGCGAAGTCCAAAGGTATAACCAATTTCTGCAATTTTATCTGTTTTCACAACACCCAAAATTTCAAATAGAATTTTGTAACCTCTTGGGTGTAATTTATCTTTTGTGTCCAAGTAGACTGTTTTACGAATACCAAAAAATCCACTCATAGGATCTGAAATCTTCACAGGAAATAACCATTCTGAAATTTTTGTAGCAAAGAGACTTGCTAACTTCCGTAAGATGGGGAAATTTCCATATCCGCCATCCTGGCTCCTTCTTGTGGCAACTACGATATCATTATCTCTTAAAAGTCGAATTACATCTGGAATTTTGGTGTAATCATGTTGGAAATCTGCATCAACAACAACAAATTTGTCTCCTTCCGCCTTGTTATAACCAAAGGTAACTGCTGAACTTAAACCTTTTTCTGTGAGCCTAACAAATGGTTTCACTCGAGAATCATATTTTGCTAAAACTTTGGAAACTTTAAAGGTTCCATCAGGTGAATTATCATCAACTATAATGATTTCAAATGGAAGCCCATCTCTTTCTAGGACTTTCGTTATTGTTTCAACACAATTTTTGATATTACCTGCTTCGTTATAGGTTGGAAGTATTATGCTTGTTTTATCTTTCATGACCGGTCATTCAACTTTATACTTTTAAAAAAGCCCCTTGGTTAAGTTTTTTATACATACCTCTCCTGCATGGCAGGAGGTTAGAATCGAATTGGAACATCCATTAAACAATTGGTATTGTTTGGAACAGAGAATTTCACAGGCAAATTGAACTAATTTTGGATCTTGTTGTTTTTTTTGGTCTTCACTCAAACAGTTGTTAAGCTTTTCGCACATGTATTTGCATTGAGGTGCTTCCATTTTGGTTACTTTTTGTCCAAACTTGGGAAGGTTATCTTTGGAAAAATCCCAAATCGAAACAAAAAATAAGACTAGTAGGAGGATTCCGTATTTTTTCATTCCAATCTTCCCTTTTTCCATAAAACTATTTCCGTTTGGAATTTTTGTTTTTCCATTTTAAAAACAGAGCTAATCAGTGATTTTGTATTCATTTGAAGGTGTTGTTTCCATTGGAACCAAGAATTCACTCGATGAAATTCATTCGGAATCTTAGTTTCAATAAAACTGATGAGATAGTTTGATTCGGAACAATTTTCCTCAATTGTAAGTGGCAATGCAAATTTGACCTTAGCATTGATAAGTTTATTTTGAACGTCCATTGCGGTCCAAGGATTCTCTGCCACAATACAAACAGAATTTTCACCAACTTCTTTTGCCTCCTCACGTAGGTCTGGATCGGAAAGAGGCTTTAATAAGAAAAAAATGAAAATTGGGATCACAAGGATTTGTGTAATGAGTACAGCCCTCCATTTATTTTGATCACTTTGGAAAAAACAGAGAGAACTAACGATGATAAGAACACCCAATATAGAAAAAATAAACAAAGTATGCAATCGTAAGACAATGGAAAGTAATAATAAGATAAAATAAACAATGAGTATGCTATATCGATTCATCTTTGAAAGTAGAAGTGATTTCCATGATATTCGTTGCATAGACGTAAGTAAGAATAAAAAACTAATAAATGGAGTTACATAGTAAGGATCTTTTCGGTTTGGAAGTAGATGTAAACATGTAACCAATAGAATAAAAACGAGCAATGTAGATACATAAATCTGGTATTTGTTTTGTTTCGGGAAACGAATTGAATTCCAAACCAATTGTATAAGTGGAATGGTAAATGGAATCGTGTATATGAGCCAACCCAACCAAATTCGTAATCCTGATTGGTTTGAGGAATAAAACTTTCCTATATTTTCAGTGATAAAGAAAAACCGAAGCAAATCTTTTCCTGATGGTATTTGAAAGTACAAAAAAGAGATCCAGAGTAGTGGAATGATAAAGGTCAAAACATAAGAGAAAAGAAGGAATTTTTCTCGGATGATCTGGTTCCACTGGAATGTGATTTTCCCATTTCGAATACGAATCACTGTAACGTAAAAATAACTTATGAGTATGATTAAGATATAAACATGCAGGATCGGTCCTTTTAGTAAATACCCAATCCCTGTGACCAAACTTCCAAAAATTAGATAAGAAGTATGTTTTGTTTGTTTGTAAAAATAAAATGAATGAAAATAAAAAAGTAAAAAGAAAACCATTGGCCCTTCCATCATGAGAAGTCCAAAAAATTTCAGAGATAAAAAGGAGAAACCAAAGATTAGGGTAGTGAGTAAAGTCTCAGATTTGGATTTGCTAATGGCAAATACCAAACGATATAATAATACCATTGTACCAATTCCAAATGCAAAAGAGACCAATCGTTCCGAAAGGTAATGCACTCCAAATATAGAATCGGAAACCATTCCCATCCAAAAAAGCAGCGGTGGTTTGTATGGATTCGGAAAACCAGATAGGGAAGGTAAAAGGTAACTTCCTAGGTCTAAACTCTCACGAATGGACCTTATGTGCATGATTTCATCCCCTTGAGGGAATGGAGCATCCGGGACACCCAGTAAGGATCCAAATATCACGAGAAGTAATCCCAAAAGAAGATAAACCATAATCGTATTAAATTACATAAACGAAGATACTGACTAGTCAGTCAATATAATAATCCTAAAGAATTTGCAAAAAAGAAATAGAAAATAGAAGGAAAGATTGGACGGGTACTTTTTTAAGATTTGAAATTCTGAGTTATCGTTTTGATTCCAAATGAAAATTGAGAGAAAACTTAGAAAAAAATTAGAACTGGGAGAAATTAGTTTTTTCATTCTTTTGGAATGCAGTCTAAATTGGTTATCATGTCATCATGTGGAAAGGATAATGGAATTCTGTTGGAACAAGGAATTTCCTTACTTTTTTCCCTTTCTGATTGAATGTATCTTCAAAAACAAGATAATTCTGAATCGAGTGTTGGTGAACATATACGCTACGTCATTGAACACTACCAAATGGGGGATTCAGACAGGTCACATCGACTATGATAAAAGGAAACGTGACCTATCGCATGAAGTGGATCGAATTCTTGCAATCAATCGTTTACAAGAGTTATTCGCCTGCTTCATTGTATTCAAAAATACAGAGTAAACGGGTTTGATTTTTACCAGTCAATTGGGAAATAGTCTTTTAAAAACTTACCTATCCAATGTTTGCCTGAATTGACTCCGTCAAACAACGGATCAACGACACGAGCAGCCCCATCCACAATATCTAAGGGAGGTTGGAAATCATGAAGATCTTGTTTTCGTTTTGCAAGTTCAATTGGATCTTCATCAGTCACCCATCCAGTATCAACAGCATTCATAAAAATGCCATCCTTTGCGAAGTCTTCTGCTGAGGTATGAGTCATCATATTCAACGCTGCTTTAGCCATGTTTGTATGAGGGTGACGGTCTTCTTTTTTAAATCGATGGAATTTCCCTTCCATGGCAGAAACATTGATGATGTGTTTTTTGCCTGTGTTGTCTTTACGCATAATACCAACCAATCGATTGCAAAGAACAAAAGGTGCCACAGCATTTACCAGTTGTACTTCTAACATTTCGGAAGTATTGATTTCGCCAAGTTTCAATCGCCAACTATTTGTTTTTCTGAGGTCCACCTGTTGTAAATCGGCATCTAATTTACCGTCAGGGAATACGGATTCCAATTCATGAGAATTGTCATGAGAATATGGGATTTGTGAAAGTGCGGCTGAAGACCTGATTCCAACACCAGGAGTTTTATGGTTCCAACTAACGGCTAAGGCAGTTGCTGTGTCTTTCATTTCCGTATCAGACCGGTAGGAATCCAATTCATTTTTACAGTGTTGGTAAAAACTTAATAGTTTTTGCGCTTCAGAAGGTAAGTCAACAATTGGGATTTTTTCTGTTTCGAGTAAATGAGAATAAAAGCCAGGTGGTCTTCTGACTGTTTGAGCTGCATTGTTGATGAGGATATCCAATCGTTCTAAGTGGTTTTCCAAGAATTTACAAAAAATCTCCACACTTGGTGTATGCCTTAAATCCAAACCAAAGATTTGTAATCGGTCTTTCCATAAGTGAAAATCAGATTCCTTGGAGAATCGAATCGCTGAATCGTTTGGAAATCTAGTTGTCGCGATGACACGAGCACCTGCACGTAATAATAACAAAGTGGCTTGGTAACCAATTTTTAATCTCGAACCAGTGATAACGGCAACAGTGCCTCTTAAATCAGCGGTTTGGTAACGTTTGGAGTAATTGAGTTCCGCACAATTGGGACACATGGAGTCATAAAAAAAATGTAATTTAGTGAAGGGAGTTTTACAGATATAACAAGGTTTAGGTTGGGATAATTCAGTGGCATTATCCCATGACCATCCAGCAGAATCGGAAATTTGTAGTGGAGCTTTGAAGACAGCGGACTCCCTTGCTCTTCGAATCCCTGTCAAAGCTGTTTTTTGTTTTTCTTGGGTTTTTAAACTTTCTTTTTTTTCGATGCGAACAGTTCGATTCCGTTTTCGAACTTCATTTCGATCCGGTCTTGAAATTTTCCCACAAAGGATCATTAGCTCAAGGCGTTTTTCTTCCGGTATGGTAACGAGTTCTTTTGGTGAATCTAATAGAGTTTTTAATTCACGTATTAAAGAATCAATGTCCATAAAACCAGAATTTTAGGAACATTGGGGTAATCAACTCTCTTTGGAATTAGATTTTTTGAATTCTAATCTTACGTCTGCCAGTAAACCGAATATTGCCATCCAAAATGCATGAATTTTCCATTTCGGAATGAAGGTTTTTAACCTGCTCTCTCATATTCTGAATAAGAGTAATTACATCTACCGTACTGTTACATTGTAATTGAGTGAATAGTTTTTCTTTGTCGTAGTAGAGTGCCTGTAACTGTTGTTCTAAGAGATTTAATAAAGTATCCTCATGAATATTTTGCCGGCTGTCAGTCGAAATTTCTTCAATCATCAATTCTCGAATTGGTTTGGTTAAAAATTCTTGGATTTCGTTTAAGTCTTCATCGTGAATGAGCGGTTCTAAAGCAATTAGTATGTATGTTGTTAAAGATGCTTTAATGATTAGATTAGGATCAGCTTCTCCTGTATTAAAATTTTGGTATTGGATTTGTGTGTTGAGTTGTTTCCAATAACATTTGAGTTCAACGTATTTTGAGAAAATTAGAACACTCAATTCTTCCTTGATTTCGACATCATCTAATATATCCAAAAATTGATGGATCATAGAATCAAACCAAAGGTGAATTTTGTTTTTATGTTCCTCGTTTTGTCCAAATCCAATCATCCATTCATTTATGTTTTCGGCGACAGAAGATTTAAAGTTTTGGTTAGAAAGTTTATCTTTTATAAATTGTAATTCCATATGTGTCTCTATTGGTTTGGATTTTTATGGAATCGATGATTCGGTATGTAAGCTGACAAAATCGATTCAATCTGGATTCGATTTGTGTTTACTTTTCTGTAATTTTCTTTAAATGAATAAAGGTAGGTTAATTCCTTTTCCAGGTTTTGGAATTCATGGATGATTGTATCGATGTCAGAAGAACCTAATGCTGATTCCAGTTCTTCTTTTTCCTTGTACAATGCGACAATTTGGGATTCTAAATGTTCTTCTAATGTTGGATCCATTATGCATTAGACGAATTACTTTTTCAAAACAGAAATAATATTGAATTCGACGAGTATACTCCAGGAACGTTTGCTTTGCCCAATCCTCACTGGTTTCAAAATTCGAACCAAATGGTTAGAGTCAATTTGAGTGAAGGACTCTCCTTTTTGGATGGCAAGTAAAGCGTCGGTATTGAGTCCCTCTACTTTCGAGCCTAATTTACCAATTTCGGGGTGTGAAGCAAAATTACCTTCATATGTTACAAGTGAGGTGGTTCCAATCCCAAAGATTTTTTTGGGCGATAATTCTTTTTGAAGTTGTTCCAGTGAAAAGTCGGCGCCTAAAATCCCAGCAAATTTCGAATGCAAAAACAAATTTGTCATCAAACTTGTCATTTTTACTGTTTTGCCTTCAATAGGATAGTCATAAGGTTCCATCATTACGTCTTCACCCAAATCACGAGGTAAGACATACCATTCATTTTCACCGGGAACATCATAACCTTGTAAAGGTTCAATTGATATCCGACCAGTATGGCGATGGCAATAGGGAACAAATCGGCCTTTTGTATCGTGGCCTTCTTTGTTTTGGTATTCATGATCCTTTTCATCGATCACATTTGGCTCACAACAAATTGCATACGCTAACTGTTGTTCATTTTGGATTAAATATTCTTGTAGGATGAGTAGAAGGTGTTCTCGCTTCATACCTATGTTCGCATGTACCAAACTTTGGATTAAAAATTTTAAGCCATACAATGAGGTAGCCATGATATAGAATTTTGATTCTAATACTTTAGCTATGTTGTTGGCCCATAAGTCTGCATATTCGATGACGGATTGTTTTTCCATCTCGAGTACATCAGCATTTGCTTCTGAGTTTTCTAGATTGATTCTAGATAATATTTCCGAGATTTTTTTAGTGGCTTCTGAGGTTTGGAAGGACAATTTTGTGACTTCATTTGCGACAATTTCAAATCCTCTTCCGTGTTCACCCGCTCTTGCCGCTTCAATGGATGCATTTAATGCAAGTAAGTTGGTCTGCTTTGCGACTTGTTGGATGGAGGATGCAACAGAACCAATTTCTTTTGATCTTTCGCCAAATGAATCAATCAGTTCTTTGAGTTTTTTCATACCCAAATTTGAATATTTGTCATCCATCCTTAAGCCATCCTTAATTCAGATTCTGTTCTTTTTTGAGTATCGGAGTTACCAGTATTCTTATTGATATCCAGCTTGTTGCAATCGAAATAGTTTTTCATATTTTCCCTTTTTCGAAAGTAAGGTTTCGTGATCTCCCCATTCGGTTTTTTTACCTTGTTCTAAAACCAATATTTTATCTGCCATTCTTACCGTTGAAAATCGATGAGAAATCAGAATGACTGTTTTTCCCATCGTGTGTTCCCTAAAGTGTTCGAATACTTTCATTTCTGCTTCCGCATCGATAGCAGAAGTTGGTTCATCTAAGATTAAAATGTCTGCCTTGGATCTCATAAATGCTCTCGACAAAGCTATCTTTTGCCACTGCCCACCGGAAAGTTCTCTACCATCTTGGAACCATTTTCCTAAACGTGTTTGGTATCCAAAATCCAAACGTGTTACGAATTCGTGTGCCATGCCCAATTTTGCAGCACTCATCCATTGTGATTCTGATTGAATTTGTTTTACATCTCCCATTCCAATATTGTCTCCAACCTTAAATTGGTATTGGACAAAATTTTGAAAGATAACTCCAAATCGTTCTCTTAAAGATTCTTCTTCCCAATCAACAAGATTGATTCCATCCAAATAAATATTTCCTTTAGTAGGTGAATACAAACGAGTCAATAATTTGATTAAGGTAGTTTTCCCCGATCCATTTTCTCCAACAATTGCTAGTTTTTCACCAGCTGGAATTTCGAAACTAATATCTGTTAGTGAATCGTTTGTGGATCCTGGATATAAAAATGATACTTGATCAAATACGATGCCAGTTTTTGTATTTGTACTTTTATGGATGCCAACTTTTTTCGGAACTGATAAGTTTAAAAACTCCATAAGGTTTTCGATATACAAATGGTCTTCGTAAATTCCACCAAATGCCGATAATGCATTTGCAAATGTAGATTGTCCTTGGCGAAATATTACTAAATACATGGTCATTTCACCAAGAGTGATTTGTTTTTGTAAGGCAAGACTTACAATCCAAATGTAAGATCCATAAAATGCCAACTGGCTGATTAGTCCTAAGAAAAAACTCACTATACTTTTTTTAACCGTTAGCTTCTTATCTTCTGCATATATTTTTTGAAAATTGTTTTTGTAACGATTTAAAAATTCCTTACCTAAGTTAAATAATAAAATTTCCTTTGCGTTATCTTCTCTTGCCATTAATGTTTCTAGATAAACTTGTTCTCTGGTTTCTTTTGCTTTCCATCGGAAGAGTCTGAAATTATGATTTGAGAACTTTGTTTCAGCTATGAATGTTGGAATAGCCGCTATGATTAAAATGATGGAGGCCAATGGAGAAAGTTTTACAAGTAATCCAAAAAAACTTACAATCGTAATTGAAGATTGTGCAATCGTAAAGAATCGATTTACCATTGATAAAGGTTTTGAAGATGCCTCTGATCTTGCTTGGGTCATCTGATCGTAAGTTTCTGAATTTTCAAATTGGGAAAGTTCTAAGGTGATTGCTTTTGAAAGGATCCTTTCATTGACTTCTTGGCCCAGTTTAATCCTTAGTAAGGTTGTGCAAAGAAAGTATAACTTTTGAGCTCCAAAATAGATGACAGTGATAATTCCTTCAAAGTAAACATAAGTTGCAGTTTCAGAATAAAATAGGTCATACCAATTACCAGATGTAATTTTGGAATGTAAGATGGAATCAATGATGAGTTTTCCAATCCAAACTAATGTTGAAGGAAACAATCCATTTAAGATAGTCAAAAACGTAATGAGTAATGTTAAAGTAGGGGAACTATGATAAGCGAGCCGAAACGCTATTTTGGATGATTGAACGATACGGAAAAAAGTATCCAACATACTGGTTAGATTGTTTTCGGAGGGATGTTTCGATAGCTTTTTTTAATAAAATACATTGAAAACATTGAATTCCACTTTCCGAATTTCAAATCACTTGATTCGATGTTACTCGTATGCCAAAGGAAAGATTGGATAAAGTTCTGGGAAATTTTGGATTAGGATCTAGGTCCGATGTAAAAAAGGAAATTTACCAAGGTAATGTCAAAGTAAATGGAATCGTTGTTAAGGACCCCGGTTTTAAAATCACAATCAATGATGTAGTTGTTTTTTATGACGAAACTTTGATTCGCAAAGATTTTTATTATTTTATGATGAATAAAGCTCCCGATTGTATCACTGCTACGGAAGACCCTCGAGAAAAGACTGTGATGGATTATTTAAGTGAAAGGCATCAAAACATGAATTTGTTTCCCGTAGGAAGATTGGATAAAGAAACAGAAGGACTATTGCTTTTTACCACAGATGGAACTTTGGCTCATTATTATACTTCTCCAAAACATTTAGTTGAGAAAGAATACTTTGCAGAAATTTCAGAACCAGTAACAAAAGAGGATATATTAAGTTTTGAAACTGGAATTGAGTTAGATGATGGATACAAAACAATACCTGCTCGTCTGGCTATTCCTGATGAAACAAAACCTCGTATAGTCACTGTTTGGTTAAAAGAAGGGAAGTATCGTCAAATCAGGAGGATGTTCCAAAGTTTGGGCAAAGAAGTTTTGTATTTAAAACGAGTGAAAATGGGCAATTTAAAGTTAGATCCTTCAATTCCTATAGGTAGTTACCGGGAGTTAACGGAAGAAGAAGAAACCCTGCTCAAACAAAAAATACCGATCATTCAATAAATCTTTCTATTTTATCAAAAAATGCAGCAGGTGCTCGTCTTGGTCTTGAATTTGAAAGTGAAACAAACAACTGTTCGTCTTTCATACTTGCAAGTAAGTTTCCTTTTGAATCTAAAATATCCTGTCTGAAATAAAAACGGATTTTTTCAAAACTTTCGATCCAACTTAAGATTTTCACATGAGTTCCTGGTTCTATTGGTTTATAGATCTGTATTTCGCCGCCCATAAAAAAAGTAGTAGAGTCAGTTTCTTTGATCAAATTGAGATCTACAATTTCTTTAAAAAACAGGAAACGTCCCTCTTCGAAAATTTTCCAAATGGAATCAGAAGGTAAATTCCAAAAACAATTCATATCACTGAAAGGAATGTAATAATCATGTTCCACAATGTTTTGATTTGTTGGTTTTGGGTGGATCGTAAATTGATAAGGAGTGACACTTAATTTGGGAAGATCTGGAATTTTGATTTTTTTTTCATCCTTCACCAATGTTGAGGTTGTTTCAATTTCACATGCTTTTTTTCCATTGGAACCTACAATGGATTGTTTCCACAAGAGGGTTCCATCATTCATACCATAAACTTCCGATTCAACTGTCATTTCGGAATTTACAAATTGTTGGTTTAGGAATCTTACATTAGTGGAACCAGGAACATAACTAATATTAGTATTTAACATTAGTTCAATGGGATAACCAAATTCTCTTAAAACTTCGCATCGAGCATCGTAAGCAAACCTTTCATAGGTTCGACTTGTGACATGTCGATTCCAATCCAAATCAAAGTGTCGAGTGGATAATGTTTTGCGGAAAATTTGATTCATTCCTCCTTTCTTTCCATTTGAATGGATTGGTAAAGAAAAAATCTAATGTAGACTATCATATCGTTATGTTATTTGGGGTTTGACGATGTTGGCTTGACACATCAAGAAATCCTAATGGCAACCATTCATTTCTTAATTTTATTTTAAAAAATCTCTGTTAAAAACTCATGATCATGGTCAGTCATAATTTTATCTTTTATTTCGATGAAAAAAGGCGATTGCCATTTTTGAGTTAAAATTCCTTGTTTGTTATTTGGATTGTCCCATCGAGGATAAACTCTGAACCCTAATTTTCCTTTCTGTTTTCCAAAAAGAATCCCTTTTTCATTTAAAATTTCTTTGTTAAATAAAAAATATCCAATATGATCATTATAAATTGTCTCAATGATTGATAGATGGAAAAGGTCTTTATATTGATACGGTTTGATAGTACCACTTTTACTTCTTTTCCATAGAGTAACAAAAAGGCCATTTTTCTTGGGAGTGTTATTCGCTGTTCGAAAAATCACCTTCTTGTTGTTACAATTGAAACTACAAGAATTGTAGTTTTTGCCTTCTTTTTCGATGATGATGTTTTCCATTTTCAATTCTAATGGATTCAAAAGATGTTTTTGAATGTTAACTAAAAAGTTTGGGAACATGTAGGTGAAATTGTTTGTGGTAGATAAACTTGTGAATTAGTGAGAAAGAAACTTAAGTCCTATGATCGATACCACCAAAGTGGATAGGAAAAAAAGCCTCCAAAATTCCACTGGCTCTTTGAAAAAAATAATTCCAATAATTATGGTTCCTACTGCGCCAATTCCAGTCCAAACTGCATAGCTTGTTCCAATAGGAAGAGTCTTGGTAACTTTAATCAATAAACCCATACTGATACAAAGCGAAACGAAAAAACCTAAATACCAATAATAAACCAAATATCCAATGGAATCCTTTGCCTTTCCTAAACAAAAAGCAAATAGAACTTCAAATAAACCCGCAAGAAACAGTAATATCCAGTTCACACAAACTCCACTATAACCGATATATCATGATCTTATTCAAATGTAAATTGGTTTATTTATTAGAATTCCATGGTTGATTACATAAAATAAATATTCAACTTTATGGTTTAATAATTGACTAAAAAAAAACAAATTAGATATTATACCAAATGGTTGAATATAAAAAAAAAGAACAAATATTAAATAAGGTGTTTGCTGCGCTTGCTGACCATTCAAGAAGACAAATGTTGGCAAGGCTTAGAAAAGGTTCTTTGAGTATTTCGGAGCTTGCTGAACCATTTGCTATGTCGTTTGCTGGTGTTGCAAAACACATCGAAGTATTGACTGACGCAAAATTGGTTCGAAAAGTTCGCGCACAAGATGACGGGCGAAGTTATCGATTGGAACTTGAAAACCAAACTTTAGAGGAAGCAAGTCATTGGATACTGTATCACCAAGAGTTTTGGACAAATAAATTAGCAAGTTTAGAGGCATTTTTAGAGGAGAATGAGCATGAGCCCACAAGTAATAAAAGTAGAAAGAGAAATTAATGCAGATTTAAATCGAATTTTTCAAGCATGGTTAAATGCAGATCATCTTTCGCGTTGGTTTTTGTCAGGCGAAGATATTGGTATTGAATCTGTTTTTATTGATCCAAAACCTGGTGGAAAATTTACAATTAACATGAGTTTAGATGGAAAAATATTCCCTCATACAGGCGAATATATAACCATTGAAGAGCCGCATAAATTAGTATTTACTTGGTGTTCTCATGCAACGGAGAATAGGGAAACACTAGTGACAGTTACATTAAAAGATGTATCGAATAAATCAAGTGATGTAAATGTCTCCGCAATACAGCCAAGAACATTAGTAACCTTGGTTCACGAAAAATTAATCAGCAATATCGAAATTAAAAACCATAATCATGGTTGGACCAATGTATTGGAAGCCTTAGATTTTTGGTTTCGTAACTAGATTTAACAAAGAAGAAATAAAACTTTTTAAATAAGGAGTGTTGTATGGGAATTTATCACAAAATCGGAGTTAAGGCTTCCGTAAATGAGGTAATGAGTGCGTTGACCACCAAATTAGGTTTGTCTAATTGGTGGACAAAAGATGTCGAGGGAAGTTTTGCAAGTGGTGCTTCTGCTATAGGCGAAGTGATTACTTTTGAGTTTGGTCACGGGAATGCAATTGAGATGAAAGTACAGGAGATTTCACCAAAACAAGTGATATGGGAATGTGTTTCTGGACCAATTGATTGGATTGGTTCTCATGTTGATTTCCATTTAAATTTCGGAAAAGCAACAACTGGCGAAGAGATGACAATCCTTTATTTTCGGCATCATGATTGGAAACGAGAATCTGAGTTTACCGCGCATTGTAGTATGAAGTGGGCAACGTTTCTTTTGAGTTTAAAGAATTTACTTGAAACTGGAATTGGTAGAGCTTCGCCAAATGATATTAAAATTGATGATATGAATTGATATTAAATATATTAGTCACCCCTTCCTTTGTTCTAAGTTTAGCAAAGGAAGGCGTTGATAATAACTAAAAAGATATAATGTTGGTAATTTTCATTATAATTTCTACTGATTGAAATTGAATTGAGCCTATTTTGTTTATATCTATTCTGTAAATCATTGAAAAATTCTTCCTTTTGCAATTTAAGCAGCTAGTTAAATTCTTTGAATGTAACTGAAGAAATTATTGCCAATTGTATCTTCTTTTCTTTAGTATTTAGACTAAGATGGAATTGTATGAATTTGAGTTGTCTGGAAATTGTTACAAAGTCAGATTGATGTTGTCTTTATTGAATTTAAAATATGAAAGTCGAATTGTTAACGGTCCTGAAAAAGAACATAAATCTTCTACCTTCTTGGAGATGAATCCATTTGGCCAAGTGCCAGTATTAAAAGATAATGATATTGTTTTAAGAGATAGCCAAGCTATATTAGTATACTTAGCAAAAGCTTATGGAGGTAACGATTGGTTTTCTGAGAAGCCCGCGGAAGCTGCAGAGATTATAAGTTGGTTATCTATAGCTGCAAACGAAGTTTCCCGTGGGCCAGGAGCACTACGCGCGCATTTTATTTTAGGACGTCCAATCAATGTAGAAGAAGCCAAAGCTGTAACAACAAGTCTTCTGAATGTTTTAGAAAAACAATTATCAGAATTCCAATGGTTGGCGACAAATAAGATTACCATCGCTGATATTGCCATATATCCTTACATCGCACTTTCTCGTCAAGGCAATGTTAGTTTATCAGGATATAAATCGATACGAGAGTGGATGAGTCGAATTCAAAATTTACCAGGTTATATCGGTATGTCCGGTTTAACACCTTAAATGAATTGTTCTAACGAATAGTAACATCCGTAACTGAAATTTTAGTGGAGTTTTTCACCGTTTGCCAACTTTGTAATGATTTCCTTTATGCGTTTTTCTCTTGTCTCAGCTTTTTTCGCAGTTTGTAGCCGGAATGCAATTGAGTATAAATTTGATTTCTTGAGGCCTTTGTAAAACTCTTTTGCTTTTTTGTTCTTACTAAGTTCTTTCAGAAAGTCTTCAGGAACAGATATTTTGCTTGGCGAATCATATGCTTTTTCCCATCTACCATCGGCTTTTGCTTTTTCGACAGCTTCTAAACCTTCTGGTTTCATTTTCCCTTCTTGGAACAGTCTTTCAACATGTCCTATATTTATTTTTGACCAAATACTTTTCGCTGTTCTTGGAGAAAATTTTTGTAACCATGCTTGTTCGTCAATCGATTGTTTTTGGCTATCAATCCAGCCATAACATAGTGCCACATCAAGTGCTTCTGGATATAAAATTGTCCTCTTTCCTGATTCTTTTTTAAATATCTTGATCCAAATTCCGATGGAGCTCTTATGATTCTTCTCAAGCCAAATTTCGAATGATTCTGCTGACAAAAATTCAATGATAGGTAAAGTATTTGGTATAGCCATTTGATTACAATTCAATAGGAAATGCGGATTGATTGAAGATTTTCATGTGTTTTTTGGGAAATATCCAATACGTTTTTTGATCATTCGATTTATGGACCGGATGAATCAATTCTTTGAAAGCAGGGAAATATGAAATTTCCCGCTTAATAATTGTTACTTTAATTATTTTTGTAACTGTATGCTACAGAAGACCGTCTTTTTTAATTTGAATTACCAAATTTTGATACGTATTTAAAAAGAGAAAATCTCTGTTTGTAACTGGAGTGCCAGTGAAAGGCATAAGAAAAATCATTGGTAACCACTGAAACATGGTAAATGAATCTCTAAGTTCATATTTATTTTGTTTATTTCCTTTATTAGCTGTTACTTTAATATCAACAGTCATAGTTTGCCAATAAGGAATTAGAGTTAGAGATGAAGCGCTAAATATAAGTGGAATTATTCTCAAGTGATTGACGCGATCAAAAGCGGTTCCATCTACAACCAGATTAGCTTCTTTGGGACCTTCAACAAGAGAGCAACAACCAGATTCTAGAATTGCTTTATCAAACCAACTTTTATGAGCGGCAGCCCATAATACACCATCAGGTTCTTTGGTATCGTAAGTCCAACGACTAAAGACTTTTATTTTCTCAGTTTTGATCGTTTTGTATTCACTTTCTTGAGCAATCGGGAGATTGTTTTCTCTGAATGATGCACAGTTTAGTGCAAAAAATAAAATTGAATAGGTTAATAAAAAAGAATTTTTACGAAACATTTTTTTCCTCACGGTCGAATTTTAAGTTTAAAAGTAGTTTCGTCAATAAAACATTTTGTATTCCAAATTATTCTTATATAGTTCGAAATTGTTCAATCTTTAATTAGGTATCAGGAGAAGGGTAACACTTTTTAGATAACTTTCTTGGTTTATGAACTTTGTATGAGTTAGGATCAGAAATGATCAAGAATAAATTTTGATTGATGAACCTAACTTGTTAGAACTGAAGTAAATGGAAACGGAATCGATTTCTTTTTTGATTCCCACATTAAATCCGTTAAATGGATTCTCGATCATGATGAGGTTTCCATTGTAATTGATATAATCTCTGTCATTGACATGCCTTTGCTTAAAACCATAAGGATAAGAAATGAGTAAATCAGCATTTGTATCGAATGGTTTGTCAGACTTCACGTAGACTTGTTCAGGAGTCTTCATGCCTAAAGCTTCGTGAGGTCTGTTTCTGTTAAAATCGATTCTCCACTTGTCGAAGAGCTTTTGGAAGAGGGTGATGTTTCCAACGAATTCATGTTGTAATTCTCGAGCCATGTCCCTATGCATGCGCTCATGAGCACCATTCTGGTAAGGTTTTCCAGATTGAATGCGATCAAGCTTGATTCCAATAGAGAGCCACCAAACAGATAATTTGGTGAGTCCCCAAAAGGACTGCATAGAGGCAAAAGGAGGCCCAATGTCGGAGCGGATAACATCAGGTAAGCCTTAGATAGAGAATAACCTAGTAAATTCCGCCTTAACCGAAGCAATGTCACCTTTCTTAAGAGTCTTGATAGAGAGTATGTATTTGGAAAAATCATCACGAACAGTGAGCGGATTAACTTTCTCTCTTTCTGGAGTGTACCACCAACATTTGAAGTCAACAGTCCAAACATGGTTAGGTTTGGTAGCTTTCTCTGGCATAGAGATTCTTTGACTTGAGTTTGTTGGTCTTCTTTTTCTCTTAGAATCTTTTAGTCCCGCTTTCTTAAGAATGCGCTCAATTGTATATCTGTTAGGAACTTTGCGATTAGGGAATTGAGTCTTGTGAGTTGTAAGGTTTTCTTAGTACCCCAGAACTTTCTATTGTTCTTAATCTTGATGATCTCTAGAATTGTTTCTTCAGCGATCTTAGCTGGAGAGTTCTTAGGAGTTTTCTTCTTATCTAGAAGCCCTTCTTTTCCTTCCCTTAGAAACCTTTCTTTCCACTTATACCCACACTTAGTAGAGATGCTATACTGAGCACAGAGCTGAGTAAAATTGACGCCAGTCTGGAACGAATCCAGAACAAATTGAAATCTTAAATCCACGGTATTAAACTCCTTCCAAGGCATCCCTAAAACCCTCCTAAAAAGGTGATCTAAAGAGACGAATAACCTGAAAGTGTTACCTATGTCTTGCTACAAAAGTGTTACCCATGTCCTGAGGCATACATTTGCAAACTTGCGCATAACGAACTAGACTATCCGAAGTTTCCTGACCCTGAGTCCCGGAAACGGGACGTTAGGGACTTGCATGTAGCTTGCGTAAGCAAGGCGAATGCCAGAAAGGGAATTTGCCGCAGGCCGAGCGAAGCGGTAAGTCGCTGTTATACGACGTGAATTTTTAATCGATAGAATAGCAAATCGATTTTGAGCCATTTTTACCTCTATTCTGAATTCTTTTGCAATTTATTTCGTCTGTGTAAATTGTTATTCTTTCATTAGATGGTTTGTAATTGTCAACTTGAACACTTAGTATATCAAGGATTATTAAAAAAGGCAAAGCCAGAGCCCCTTCCTTTTCTCCTGTAATGTATAGGTTAATTTTTCCAGATGTATTTTTTTTGATTTCTGTAGATACTTGAATAATTTCAGATAAGGGAAAAGGATTCCATTTTCTACTAATATAGTAGTCACTGGAAGAAAATAGGTTAATGATTATTGGAACAAATAAAGTTACATAAATAAATAGTTTTAATTTTATGCCTGTACTTTTCAGGAGAAGTAGTAATAAAATTAAAAGGAATGGAACAATATATGCAAAGTAGTAAAATTCGTTTTTCTTTAAAATGAAAGGAAGAAAAATAGAGGTTGAAAATATGAAATAAGTTGCTATTATAAATTTTTTAAAGGTTTTTTGCTGATATTTAAATGTGAGTATTGATGTTATAAGCAATATTGCTAGGAAAATGAATTCAAATTTAAAGTTAAAAAGTACATTAGATGAGATTAAAATATCAGATTGAATATTATTTTCATTTAATGGTTTATCAAGGCTAATTATTCTAAAAAGATTTCCACCTTTGTTTCTTATCGCTTCATAGATTGTAAAAGACCAAATTGATAGAAATCCTATTAAATACGGTTTAATTCTATTTTTTATGTCTAAGTAGATTTCAGAAGCAAATATAATTACTAAAATAGTAATGGGAATAATTGATATAATACTGACTTGTATAGAAATGTTAAAAAGTAAAAAGGCTTTAAAATACTGCTTGAGAAGAGTGTATGTTGATCCGAGGAGAAGAAGAATTATTATTATTCCGTAGCTCCAAGGTGTTTTGAATAAACTTAGAATATAAATAGAGCTAAAACAGAACAAGATGGAGAATAATATGTCTTGTGTTTGAAACTTGATTTTTTCTTTAATTATTTTTAAAGAAATGAATAATATTGATAATTTAATTAAAGTATCTAATAAGAAAAAAAGAAATATAGATCCAAAAGAGAATAAATAAATTATATTAAAGTAAAATCGTAATGCAGGTCCTGGGTGATAAAAACCCCAAACGCTTGGTAATCCTAATAACTCAATATGAAGATTACCTATTCTTTTGGCATTTAGATATATTTCAGCTTGGTCTCCTCCAAAGAAAATATCCCAATATCCCTTTGGTAGAATTATTGCGATGATTATGGAGATTAAAGCGAAGAAAGTATAAGTGGTAATTTTTTTTGTATGTCTCATAAGATTAATTCATGTCGCATAACGATTTTTAATTGTTATTCAATTTTATGCTTTATTAATAAAATGTATTTGAGTCTAGCATTTGTTAGTATTTTAATCTTCAAAATATGTATGTTACTGTCATTTCAGATACCATCTATTTTGAGGTAATATGATTCTTCCGATAATATAGATTATGTCGCATAACATGTGTTAATTTTATAATCTGATTCTAACCAAACCCATAAATCAATGTCAATACCTTATTAAGTTTGAAATTCAAAAAATCCAACCAATTCACCCAAAGCTGCTGGAAATACCGCTTCTTCCCCTGGAAATCGAGAATACCTAAACATAGCTTCGCCCCCTCAGTCCCATGAGCAAAACAAAACACTTGTTCAATTAAATTGAAAATGCATCAACCGAATTTTAGAATATGCAGTAAATCTTTTATAAAAATTGGATAAAGCCGAAGATAGTTGAGAGTATAAAATTCAATCAAATTGCCACCTAACAAAAAGACTTTTGTTTTTTATGCAATTTTCCTAAACTATAGGGATTTTTCTTACATTTTTTCCAGCTTGGGAAATATGCATTGAATTTTCTTGCGCTGGCGAAAGGTGAGATAGCGCTTTTGAGTATTCTTTTTTTAAGCAGTTATTAAAAACCAATATGCCGAAGTGATGATATTAGCTTGAAATAAGTGACACGACTACCGAATGCCTAATTGAATGATTTTAATATTTGATTAACTAAAACTAGCTATTTGCAGATTCTAGTTAATCAAATATTAATTAATTATCCTCTTATATTAATATCTAAGAGCGAATTCAATTCCAATTTGCCTACGAATATCTTTGTTTTCAGGGTATGGTCCGAATCCGGGCTGACTACCAAGTAAAAATGGGATTGGGTTGAAACTTGAACCACTCGTTAGCAAAGTGAAAAAATTGCCAGGCTCTTTGACTTTACTATCAACGATTCTATGGGTAGCTTCAGAATGAGAGTAATTTAAACCAAAACTTACATTTTCTGAAATCATAAAACGATATCCTAAACTTATACGATTCCCTTCCATTTCAGATTCTACTTTTCCTTTCAATTTCGTCTCTGAAGGGAATGCAAGTGTGGGAGATAGCGCTAGCAAAGATTTCGTTTTGTTTTTGTAATTTCCGGAATTGGCTACACTTTTTAAATATTCATATCCGATGGTTAGGTTATGGCCTTCGGCTATTTTTAAGTTGTAACCCAAACCCAAAATAGCATTCAAATATACCTCATTGTAAGTTGTCTCATTTATTGGAGCAACAGCAAAACCACTTCCTTGCGTTCTCGATCCGTTGATTGTAATACTGGAATTATTGATGTTATATGGAGATGTAGCCTTGATATCATTTCCATAAATTTCTCCACCTAATCTCAGAGCCAAACCTTCTAAAAATTTCTGACCAGAATCATGAAACAAATAAATGTTTTCTGCTACTTTGATATTTGCCGTCCGTAGTCTATTGGAAGTAAATTCATACGCAGTAAAACTTTCAGAAGCTAAATTAATTGCAGAAGAGCCTGAACCAGATCTAAGAGACGAAGTTGCATATACTCCAGTGTAATTTGAGTCGGCAAACAATGTAGCGTAGGAAATTCCAAAATCTGTCCCAAAAAGCCCACTATGACGCTTATTTATTCCAAACTCAACACCCTTCCCTTTAAATTGATTGGTAGCAGGCATCGTTAAATTAGTCGTCCCACCTATCAATCGATTAATGATCAATGAATTTTGAATACTTAGCCCATTTTTCAAAGTTGCTGAATCTACTGTAAGATCGTATCCTCGAATGTATACCGCCGATTCACGTGTATCAACTGCATAAAGAATAGAATTCAGAAGAGTCAAGATTAAGCATATTGTTTTTTTCATTTATTCGTTTTTCCTAATTTTTACACAACAGAATCAATCCAGGAAATTTAATCAACTAATTTTAACCTAACAGTAAACAAATATATAAAACAAACAGATGTTTTACTGTCAAACCGATTTTAGCAGTCTTTAATAACAAATAAGCGTTTCGAAAAACCAATGTAGGCTTGTATTGAAAGGAAAGATGGAGTTATAAATTGCGTTCCAATTCAACTTTATTATATATATTTTAATTAAAAATAGATTTCGTTTATTTTTTGATTAACCGTATATCAATTGAGTGGTAACTCACTTTTTCTGATGCAAGCGATATGTAAACTAGAAGTGACCTTCCCACTTTTGTTGGACCAAATTTTAAGTTAGTCAAATCCGCATAATTCAACTTTCATGCTTCGCTTTGAACTCCAGATGAGCCAAAAAATTTAAAGATGAATGAGGTAGGGCCTCATCTCGCCCCCACCCCCTTATTCGCTTCCTTCTTCAGATATTCCACAGCTTCCATGGCAAGATATCCTGCTTTAACAATCGCTCGTGGATTGTTTTCCAAGATCCTAAGCCAAGACCCAATGTATTCTTTATGTTGCAACTCTCCGCTAAAACCAAATTCACCAGCAAAGATAGCCGAGCAAAGTTCAGCGACTAATTCTTCAAATGCATAATTCCGAATACCATCAGTTAAATCTCGATTCAATCTGTGAAATGCCCCAGTCCAATGGCCTAACTCGTGTAAGTAAACCGCCCAGTAGTCAGCTTCAGTTTTGAAATACTCCTTTTTTGGCATCAAAATTGTATCTGATTGGACAACATAAGCTGCTCGATCATTTCCGATCTCTTCCTTCTTGTGTTTGATTGATTTCACAAACTCAGAAACGCTTTCCGGAGCATTTTGTACTGTCTTCTTGACAAACATTTCATATTCACAATCAGGGATTTTGACTTGGGAGATGTTTAAGACAGGATATACCCTATGAACCAAACACGACTTATATTCAATTTCTAGTTCACCTTGTTCATCTTCTCCTTCTTCAACCGTAGTATTCTTTTGAGGGATGATAGGAATTTGAACATGGTAAGGGTATACAACTTCTGTTTTTGGAGATTCCCCTACTTTCAAAGAATAACCAAGTTTTTTCCATTGGTTCTCTGTTGCCCAAATGGGATAAATAAACCCAAACTTCACTAAGACATTGGTGAGCCAAAAGGCATTCAGAAAACCATATTCTTTGCATGTAAATGCATTCCATGGAAAGCCAAAACTCTGCCAAGGTTTGACCCACTCCTGAAGACTGCCTGACTGGATAGCCTCCATCACATCATTTGTAATACTCTGAATTATTTTCTTTGAATTGTTCTGTTTCATACAAATGGATGTAAGGCCAACGGAGAAAGTGTCACAATTTTTGGAAAAAAGTAACGGTTGTCATTCATTGGCAAACAGAACAGAATATAAGTGTTACCTGGGACAAATGAGAGATTTGGATGTAAAAATTTTATTCTGCAAAGTTTTTTAAGTTCTTCGCTTTCTATAATTTTTTAATCTGTTTGTGGATTTATTTTCTCGGTTTATTCAAGAATTCAGCCTTCCATTATCGTAAGAAAATAGCCTTCACCTTTAAGGTCGCAACAATAACAATTCCGGATGAATTGTTTCTCAAATAAGAGCTAATTAATTTCACAGTTTGTCTCAAAGAATTCTATGAGACTTAGTACATTCATATTTCCTAATATTCTCGATGTGGATTTTAAGACGAAACACCTTTTCTTGTAGTGATATTCATGGTGTTTGAATTCAAAATCACTTAAATAAAAAATAAATTGCCTAAAGATGTATAGTTCTCAATTTGCATAAAAGATTTTAAGAAACAAAATGCAAGAGATCAAAATCAACATAACTAAAAACCTAAATAGAGATTCTATCATTACGGGATTCGAAAGAATTCTGTTCGAACGAGATTGTTTGGGTAATCTCTGGATTGGTTCCTGGAATCAAAGTCCCATCCTTTATAAAAATGATGGTGGAGAAATAACTCGTTATGAATTCCCCGTTGGAATTTATTTAGCAAGCGATAATCCTTTCCACTCCAATCCGGATACCGTTTCATTCGGGACTTCAAATTCGGTGATTTATTTCAATGATGATAAATTTTTTAACGTACCTTCTCCGAAATTAACAAATCCTGCACCTTATCAAATATTAAATATAGGATTATACACGTATGTAATATTTGCCAACACAAGCGGAAGGAAACAAATCCATAAATGGAATGGAACACATTGGGAAATATTAAATTCAAAACTAGAATTTCAAAACCTGAGGAATCTAAAGCAAATCAGTAACGACAGAATTTTGGTTACTGAAAATAATCTAGATACAGCTTACATTCTAAATTTAGAAGGAAACTTTATATCGGAATTTTCAACCAGCGGAGCTCCGATGGATGTGAAGATTAACTCAGACAAAATTTTTCTATATTCCGATTCAAAGTTAGAAGTAAGAAACAAAGATGGCAAATTAAAACATTTATTAGATTTATATGATGAGAAAATGAAATCGTATTTTGGATCTTATTTAGAATTTCTAGATATTTCCATAGATGACTATTCAAACCTTACTTTACTTCTCAAAGAACGAAACAAAACCCCATCAAAAAAACACTTATTAAATTTTAATTTAGATACACTAACCTTAACACAACACCCCTTATACCATAAAATCACCCCTGATTTAAATGTTCTAAGATTTGAAAAAGACAATTCAGGAGACCTCTGGTTTAAAATTTTCGGAAATCACTATTCGGAATCATTTTATATTATCAATCAAGAATTAGCGTCATGAAACAAAACACAAAACTAAACTTACAAAAAGCAGATTTTTACTCAGGGAAACTAAAAGAAATCATCATGGATCGGATATTGGTTTTCCAATCCTTAAAAGATAAATTTTTAAATGTGGCCAAACAAAAAAACAAATTCGATCAAAGTTTTTTAAAAGACTTCGAATCTATGTATGGTTTCAAACCGGGAAAAGAAATTTTAGAATGGGAAAATTTAAAAAAAGCTTATAAATCCATTATGTATGAAGTAGCGGATGTTTGGAATATGATCGATCATCACTCTGCCGAAGAAGACGAATTGGAAGAAGATGAAGACGGCGGTTTTGATTATGCAGTTTCTTCTATAGAAAAATTGGTTAAATTCAAAGATTCGGAAGAAGTATTAAATTGGTTAGTCGGAACTTATAGTGGATTGATGTTTTTATTCAATGGTTCGTATCTTTTTGCTTCTGATGGTAGTGGTGATACCTGTTGGATCAACCTACTACCAAATGAAAAGGAATCCATAGAAGTAAACCATTACAACCATGAAATCGGAGTTTTAGAAAATTTGCCGTATTTTTCGATCAGCCATTTTATTGCAGAGAATTGGACAAACGATACTAACGAAAGTTATGATGACGAAGAGGATGAGGAATTTGAAGAAATAAATTCAGATAAAAAAGAAAAAGAACCAATTATAGCATCCAATATTAAAGATAGTTTGATTCGATCTTTCGAGAAGGAAGCGATTAAAATTTATGAGAACAAACCGATCTATCATAATTCATTGGATATGTTTGAAAGATCAGCATGGTTACTCGGGCATAGTTATGGTGACCCCGCCTATGCATTTACCGAAAAATTAGCAGATGCGCCCTCTTATACAACTTGGGAAGAGGAAAAACCAGAAATCAAAAAATATCCAAACTTGGCTGCTTATTGGATCATCCACCACTTCTATCTCAAAAATGACGATGCATGTAGAGAGACCATCAAACTTGCAACTAAATCGAAGGGGAAAATTATCCCAATACTTAGCAAACATATACTTGGGTATTTGGATGGAGACTTAAATACTCTATTTAATGTACCATCCGAAAAAGTAGAAAATATTAGAACCCAAACATTTGGTAATGCCGATCCAAAACAAATTGAACCAAAAAATATCCAGTTATACAATGATAGTTTAGGATTATCGAACCTCAAAACCATTTCCAAAAAAGAGTTAGAATCTAGAATGAAATCAGATTCAGACCTTTTTCAAATTATAGAAGATTATCCAGATGATGTGGCAACACATGATATCATTCTAAAAGAAATATCCAAAAAAGATCCTAATCTAAAAAGAATCATTGAAGACTATTTTAGAGAACGAACGGATAGTGCTTATAATACTTGGCCTTACAATCCAGAAAAATTAGAAAAACGACTTTCTACTGTGATCAATGCTGCCTTTAGACAAGGACTGAAGTATGATGCAGACAATAAAAAAGCATTCTGTGGAATCACAAAAACTATCGGCATGTTGGACGATGACAAAGCGATGATCTCCCTGAGGGAAGCGGTCCATAAACTCAAACAAGATGACCCAAGAATGGAATACGTTGTAGAGGCTTTAATCAATAGTGATCATAAAGAATCCAGATCCGTATTAGCTGATGCTGCATGGCGTACTTTCGAGACCCTAGACAATGTAAAAGAAATCAAACAAAAGGTTCAAAAAGAAGGCCCTACATTAAACAACATGTTCACCGCCTACACTCATTTGAACGAAGCCTTACAAGAAAGAATTTTAACTTTAGATGAAGTCTCTGTTGAATTAATTAAAAAACTTTTTACCTATCGTGATCATTTTAAATACTTTGGAATGAGTGTAGGGAATGCTTTTGCTGTATGTGCACATTTAGGTTTAAATGAACATATTGGTATCATCGAGGAATATTTAAAAAAGAGTTTTCTAATCAAAGGGAGAGATAGGGACTCCTATTTGGAATTAAGTCTAATCATTAATATCTCCGAAGCTGCCATTGCTTGGGCAACAATGGAGCCAGAAAAAGCAAAACTAGAACTCTCCAAATTTTTCACAGGCGTTGATGAATCTAATCATCCTGGAATAGCGATCGACCTAAAGGCATGTTATCTGGCAGGCCTATTGTTTTTGGAACCAGATAACAAAGAGTATTTGAACTTTGCGGAAAGGATTCTTGGGAACAAAGGAGATCAGATACGAGTTTATGGAATCATCCGTTGCATTAAAAAGAAAAAAATTGTCAAACTCAAAGATTATCTTTGGTATCATATCTATGCTGATCCAAATCCTATGGTTGATTATTCGTGGAGTTATATAGAAGTTGAGGCTAGGAGTGCTTGGGAAACACTCACTGGTTCTGAGGCGCCAAAATTTGATGATTCCGATGAGTATGCTTCCGCACTTTCCAAAAAGAAAACCTTATTACCAGAGGCAATCCTCCATCCAGAAAAGTATAGCATCCAACATGTATTCGAAAAAATTCGAGAAATCAATTATAAACACGAGGATGTAGTGCGTTATGGAGGCCCATGGCTTGTTGAATCTCTAAGATATTCCTTGGATGAATATAAATATTCGGGTTCTTACGATCGATGGGAAGCCATCAAAGCCCTTTTCATTCAGGGTCGAGCCGTGTATCCATATTTTATAGAAATTTTCAATCTACCTTACGTAGCTCCTTCTTGGAAAACTTACCTATTACAGTTTATGAGAGTTATGGAACCTGAGTCGATCAAATGGAATCAGGTTTTAAATATGGATTCAAATACAATTAAAACACAATTGAAAAATCCAAGTCCTGAATGGTATGTATGGCAGGATTTACTTGCGGCTCGACTTTTTTTGTTAGATGGAGAATCTTCTTTTGAAATTACTTCGCAAGTGATCAAAAATCGATTAGATATGACAAATCATGAATCATACGATTCCAGTATCTATGAAGAATGTTTAGGACTACGACTACCACTTCTCCTGCGATGGTTTGGGAAAAAAGGAGACGATTTGATCCAAAAACTTTGGAAAGAAACAAAACCAAATTCAGAGACACGTACGATGTTGGATATGGCAGCCAGACGTAAATTAGAAAATCAAATTCCAACAATGCCAAAGATAGAAGAACCCGGTATTTTACTCACCTTTTATCCAGAACAAAGAGAGTATGGTTGGCATACTTGGATCCATATGACTCCTGATGTAGTTCGGTTTGGAACTAATGAGTTTCATTTACAGTCTGTATTACCCGATTCCAAAACAGAATCTAGCATTACAAAAACAGGAGAATATTTAGAGATGATTTGGAAAATGGCATTTACTTTAGGTTATACAGTTTCTAAGAAAAAACCAAAAGGAAAGAAGTAAAATCGAAATACAATCCTCATCATCTTTTATGTTAAGTTTTGGGGATTCTATAATCTTTACCCTTTTCCCACTAACTTCGCATAATCACTCGGCGACATTTTCTTCAATGACTTAAATGCTACATTAAAGTTTGCTTTTGAATTGAATCCAACTTGGTATGCGAGTGACAACAAATTGACTTTTGGGTTTTGTTCGATCAGTTGGCAAACTTCAGCAATTCGGTATTCATTCACCAATCGATTGAAGTTCATTCTTAAATACGCATTGATGTACTCACTCAATTGGTAGTCCTTAATCCCTAATCGTTCCGAGAGATTGGATAGATTGATCGTTTCTTCTCGGTAAACGAATTCTTGTTTTAATAAATGGTCTAAGTCTTGTTGTAATTTTTCCAAATTAAGATTTAGGATTCTAGATGTACGATAAGATTGCCTGAGACCTGGCAAAATATCTTTAAATAACTCATGATTGATCTCTGTTCCTATAAAAGCAAAGACTGCCATGAGTGTGGCGATCCCTGCTGTAAAATAAATCCCGGAGTTCCAACGGAATAGAGTGCTGATAAAAATAAAACTAGCAAATGTAATATTACCTTTTAAGATCATCCCCAAAACTCGGACACCAAGTTTTGCTTCCTCATTTGGATTGTTGTAAAGGATATGTCGGTATTGGTAAATCATCCATAAGAAACTGATCACCCAATACAAACAACCAAGTAAGGCAAAGTATTCGGGAATGGAAAAGGGAAGACCCGTGAAACTATCATTCATGGATTGTTCTAAGGATTGTGGATAGAAGACTTGTAAGGAAACAAGTAGAACAATCACAACGAATGTTGGGTACAATCGTTTGAGTTTGCCGATTGGGACTGGCTCTGTACTTAAGAACTGTTCAATGGTATACTGCATACTCCCTGGAATCAAGTAGATGATGGGCACATACCCATGATTGAGAAGTGGGAATTCAAATTCGAATCCAGCAAACAATCTATAGGCGTAAATGATAAGTGTCCCACCGGAAAAAGCCGCAATCATTGCGAAGGGAAATCCTTTGGAACCTTTCTCTTTCACAAGGATTCCGATTCCTAAAACAAAATGATACCAGGCACCAAATTGGAGCCAAGACCCCATAAATTCAGACATACGACAAAAGTCGGACAATATGCACGGATTCGTCAACTGTTTGGAATTGTAAGTGTCCGAATAAAACGTACAAAATCATAATTTTAGACCTACTTTTTCGTCCAAGATTCCCATTTTAGACGCAAACACCCCTTGTTTATGTTATTTTTGAGGCAATTCAGAGGCGAATTATGAAAAAGCAAAAAAACTATCTCACTCTCCTCCTCATCGTAGGGAACTTCCTACTGATCACGTGTGGGGGAATGGAAAACAAAACGGAAAAGAAACGAGTGCCATCTTGTCGGTGTTAAATGGCGGATCGCAAAACACAAGTGCAACACCAGAAATGTTACAACAAAGTAATGCCGCATACACTAGAGACATACAAACGGCATTCCAGAATGAAAACGATGGAAGTTTTACTTTTAATGATAACATTTCGTTTTTAGGGAACGACGGAGTGAAAATCACAGGGAACTTATTCATCCCAAAATCAGGGACAGGTCCATTCCCAGCGATTATTTTTGTCAATAGCTGGGCACTCAATGAATACGAATACATTGTCCCTGCAGCGAAACTCGCAAAAAAAGGATATGTTGTTTTTAGTTACAACACACGAGGGTTTGGAACATCTGGTGGACTCATCAATGTAGCAGGCCCGAAAGATATGGAAGACCTTTCCAAAGGAATTGATTTTCTTTTAGCGAATGCTCCAGTGAATGCAGCAAACATCGGTATTGCGGGGATTTCATATGGAGCTGGAATTTCTTTACTCGGACTCAGCAAAGAACCAAGGATCAAAACCGCTGTTGCTATGAGTGGTTGGGGAAGTTTACCTGATTCGCTTTATGGCAACCAAACACCAAGACTTGTTTGGGGACTTCTCCTCGTGACTGCAGGTTATATCACAGGAAGGATGGATCCAATCATTGCAGAGAATTTTCAAAAACTATTGGATACAAGAGACGTTGCTACTGTTTTATCATGGGCAAGAGAAAGATCACCTAACAATTTTGTAGCGGAACTCAATGCATCTGGCAAACCAGTTTACATCTCCAATAACTCACAAGATAATTTATTCCAACCAAACCAAATCCTTCCCTACTTCGAACAACTCACGGTTCCTAAAAAACTGGATTTAAACAATGGAATCCATGCAACAGCAGAGATTGGTGGGATTCTCGGAATTAACAATTATGTTTGGACGAACGCCTATGATTGGTTCGATTATTGGTTAAAGGGAATCCAAAATGGAATCATGACAAAACCAAAAGTGACAATCCAAAAACGTTTCTCAAGTGATCGTGTGAGTTACTCCACTTGGCCAAACCCATCGAAAGTTGAAAAGACTTACCACTTACGACCAATGGGACTCTTTACCCCAGGCAAAATCACAACAACGACAAACACAAGTAATGGGAATGATACCATTTTATCTGGCGGAACCATTGCCACAACTGGAGTTCCCCTTTTATCAGAGATATTGGACGGTGCAGCTTCAGTTCCTGTCACAACCAATGTGAATTTAATCGATCGAACAAATGCGATGGTGTATCTCTCTGATAGTTTATCTTCCCCACTCAAACTTCGCGGGAGAACATTTTACAAAGGTCGTATCAATAGTTCTGACTACGCGCCTCATGTAGTTGTTTACCTCTATGAAGTCGACTTTTGGGGAACGGGAAAACTCATCAGCCATGGAACAGCAACCCTTTTCAATGTGAAAGGAAAAGACGTAGACCTAAATGTAGACCTCCAAGCAGTCGCACATGACTTCCCTGCTGGATCTCGCATTGGTTTGGCGATTGATAACATTGACCCAATGTATGCGGTTCCAAAACCAATTTCACTCTACACAACAACATTTAAACACAGCACAAACACTGCATCCACACTTAAGTTTGAAAGTGAATGAATTTCGGATCACTTAGTATTTGCTAGGTGGACATTTGGGAGAGACCTTCTCTCCCTTTTTTATTTTATTTTCGATTCAGGAGCGCCCCGGATAGCAGCGGAAATCCTTTGCCCTTGGCAAAGATTGGAGCGTATAGCCGGAAATGGCGCCCTAATTTTTTCTTTTTCAAAAAGGAACAACAGATAATGATTGCGTTTCCAATTCTACGAGGTGAAACTATCTTTGATTTTTGAAATAAGGGATTTTTTTTGCCAATACATTATTTTGCAGGACTTCATCTGCACGAAATCACTTCGGAACTAACCAAACAAATCAAGAAGGAACAAATTGAAAATCCACTTCGCATGCCACTTGTGGTTGTGCCGAATACCAATTTAATTCCTTGGTTAAAACTAAACATACCGAAGTACAATGACTCACAACTTTCCATCAACATTGAATTTACATTCTTAGAAAAAGCGATTTTAAAAACGATATTTGCTTCCTTACAAATTCCTCCTTGGGCAGAAGAGGAAAACTTTTATGATTACAATTCCTTTCAGAAGGATTGTTTTCGTTACCTGTATGAAAACCAAACAACCTTATTCCAAAATCATCCAGAGATCAAAACATACATCTCCGATTTACCAAAGTTATACTATTTATCTGATCTTCTGACAAAGTATTTCAAAGATTATGAATTGAACAGGTCAGATTGGATTCATAACTGGCTAAGAGATACGAAGAGTCAAATTCCAAACCAACTCACAAAGGATCCATACTGGGCATTGGAAAAAGAAATTTATCTTGGGATAAACAAAGGCGATCAAAAAAACTTATTCTATTACCTCGAGAAAGGAAAAGAATTATCCCTCCATGGGAATTTACATTTTTTTTGTTTGTCCAATTTGTCTGGGACTTATATTGATTTTTTGAAAACGGTTTCGAAAAATCCAAACTTTAATATCTTTATCTACCAATTTCATAATGGCAAAGTCATTGGACAAAATCCAGAGAAAACTAAAAACTACTTATCTAAATTTGCAAAACCACAATCCTATATAGCAAAAGAATTTTCAAACGGGAATAAACAAAAAGAAAAATCCAAATATGCAAGTGGTGGCATGCTCGCAAAACTCAAGTCGATCTTACTTGAAGAACAAGTGAAGGAAGAGAACTACTTAAACGACCAAACTGTTCGGGTATGGAATGCACCTTCCGAATACCGTGAGATGGAATCCATCGCACATGATATCCTTCATAAAATCAGTACAAGCAAAGGTAGCTTAAGCCTATTAGACTTTGCGATCCTTGTTCCGAATACCAATGATTACAAAGCAGCGATTGAATGGGTTTTCCATGGAGGGATTTATACAACACAAAGGTTAGAAGAGACCCCTACTCTTCACCGATTGAATTATTCTCTTTCGGATTTAGTGGCAAAAGATTCTTCTTTGTTATACAAAGTATTTTCAATTCTCTTCGCATCGTTTTTAAACCAACGCATTGAAAAAGAGGATTTCATTCAATTGCTTGAAAATCCTCTCGTTACTGGCAAAAATAAAACCGAATCCTCTGACCAAACAAATTCCGTAAGCCAACTACTCAATTCACTTGGTTCCCTCTATGAGGAAAACAAAGAAGAGAACCCGTATACCATTTCCTTTGGAGTGAAACGCGCAGTTCTATCTGTGATCAGTGATGAAAAAACCACTTGGGACAAGATGGGTATGATCACTGATCCTTTGGCAGAAGAAGATTCTGTTTTGCATTTGAATTTGGTTTGGGAACAAATCAAATCCTTACAATCGTTTTTTACATCTGAATTTTTACAGTTGCCTACCAGTGAACGATTTAAGTCTTTCGAATCCAAATGGAATCAATTCTTCAAGTTTAGTGAGGAAACAGAAAACGAAAGGATCTATTTGACAACATGGTTAGAAACCATTGCGAAATGGTGTGATACCGAATGGAACAACGTAAATGATTTTTTACAATTCATAACTTTACAAACAGATGAAATCTTTTCTAACATTGCGACTCAGAAAGGAAATTACCTAACGGAAGGGATTACCATTTCTCTTTTGCAACCGATGCGACCCATTCCCTTTTCCCATATCTATATCGTTGGGTTAGGTGAAGGGAAGTTTCCAGGTTCCAAAGATCTATCAAGGTTTAATCTTAGAAAAAATGATGCAAAACCTTGGGATTTGAATCGAGTTGAAATCCAAGAATCTTTGTTGTGGGAAACCATTCTATCGGCAGAAGATAGCATCACCTTTTCCTATGTTGGAAAAAACACATTAGAAGATAAGGAATTTGAGCCTTGTTCGAGTTTATTTGAGATTATGAATTCACTTGGGATCGATAGAGCAACGGAAATCCCGCTAACACCCTATAGTCGATTTTATGAAAAGGAAATTTTACATTCTTATGATTATGCTCGAAATTTAAAACAATACAGAAGTTTAGAGACAGAATTGCCAAAACCAAGTTTTACTTCCTTAGAAGATTTGGTTTTGCCAAGTTCAGAATTAAAATCCAAAAAAGAAATTTCAATTACATCCATTGCTTCTGCCTTTAAAAATCCGATTCTCCCTTACATCAAAGAAAACTTAGGTTATATAGACGATGAAGAGGAAACGTCGGCGGAAGAACCATTTTATTTCAATGCATTGGAAACATACCTATTCAAATCAAAATTTGTACCTCTCTTTACAGAATCATTGGCAAAGGAAGAAGTTTGGTCTTGGGACAAAGATACGATTGCACAAAAAATAAATGAGTTCAGTCAAATCGCAGAGAAAAAAGCTGAGTTTCCCTATGGTGCTTTTCATTTAGTCACAACAGAAACCTTATTAGAGGAACTCACTGCCATTGCAGAAGTGTATAAAACATTAAAAACAGAACTCTTTTCGAATGCGAATGGAATGGTCTATTTGAGTTCCCTCTCGATTGGTGATACTGGCTTACGTGACGGAATTCAATTGCCTTCCTTTCCTTTGGATGAAAACCAATCCATCACGGGCGAGTGGGAGAATCTCATTGCGATCGGTGATACTTACTATTGGTTTTATCCAAGGAGTTTTGTACCAAAACCTGAGAAAGGAAATGAATACTTAAAAGATTATTTTGGTAAGATGATACTTCTATTCCTCAGTGCCTGTCTCTTCCGAACGATTGGAAAAAAATTAGTCATCATTCCCATCTTATCAAAACAAAAAGAAAAGGATATGATCCTTCCATTGGACCATTTACCAGAAAAGGAATCGGCAGATTACATTCGTAGCGTTGTCAACCTCATCAATGAATCACCACCTATGTATGTACCAAATCCTGGACTCAATTTGTTTTTTGCGGAGATGGGAACGGATCACTCGGAAAAGAAAGTTGATGAATTAGAAACTGCTTGGAAGGAATTTTTGGAAGAAGAGGCAGACCAAATTTTAGAATTCGAGTCTGAGCATATGAAACTATCGCCTTATGGGAAGGATTTATTGCACCAGTTTTCGTTCAAGAAGGTCTATCGCCTACTCTTACCCCTACTGAGAAAAGGATTTTAAACATGGACCATCCTTTACGTAACCATCCCAATTTTATCGAAGCATCTGCTGGAACCGGAAAAACACACCTCATCATGCAAATGTTAGGGGACGTGATGGCCCATGATGTAACCCATCATATCAAAGAGAATCGACTACTGCAATTTTTAGTGCTCACCTTTACCGAAAAAGCTGCTGGAGAATTAAAGACCCGATTAAAATTAAAAATCCTAGAGCTCTATGAGAATGGGAAACACCCAGAATACTACCAGTATCTCCGAGATTTAGACCAAGTTACGATCTCGACCATCCATGGTTTCTGCAATATGGTGTTAACAGAATACCCAGTCGAAACCCAAAACAATCCCAATGTCAAACTCACATCGAATGAAGAATTGATCCGAAAGACGTTTTACGAATTAAAAAGGAGCCAATGGGAAGGTAGAGACAAAGAGTCACTCGCAAATGAGATTCTTATCTCTAATTTAAAAACGAAGGAAGACCTCGTTGTTAACACAACTTCTAAACTCCTTGCTGACACAAAGGACTATGTATTTCCAAAATTTGTATCCTTAGAAGATTGTATTCACAATGCAAAGAAAGACAATGTCTTGGATGTCATCCTCACAATCTGCGAAGCTTTAAAAGGACCAACTGGTGAAGCCATCTACGCGCAAGGAGCGAAAGGTAGCATCCCAAAGTGGATGGAAAATTGGAACTCACTCGAGTTATTTGTAAATGCGATTCGAAACGAAGATAAAAAATATCTATCCAAAGAATTGCAACGATTTGCGGATTTAAAACGTTCCCTTGGTGACGGAATCAACGCTACAGGATTCGATTTTTTCCTTTTGGAAGGCAATGCAGTTGTCAAAAAATTAGACCAAGCCGCCGTTGCGTTACAAGGGAAAATAAAATCAGTAGTCGATTCTCTGAAGGAAATCTTCCCTTTGGATGAATTGGATTATGAAGGATCCATCTTCTTACAAAATACAGTAAACGAACTCACTTCAAAAACAAAATCCATTATCGATAAAGGCGAATACCTGACGTATGATCAAATGATCTTAAAGGTCTATGATGTGATTGTTCGTAACCCCAACCAAACCTTGGTCCAATCCTTACAAGAACGATTCCAAGTTTGTATCCTAGATGAATTCCAAGACACAGACAAAAACCAATACCAAATTTTCAAAACTTTGTTTTTAGACAAAGAAACAAAGTCAAGAATGCTCTTTTGTATTGGAGACCCGAAACAAAGTATCTACGGATTTCGCGGAGCCGATATTGGAATTTATCTAGATGCATCTCGTGACTTCGAATCCAAAGCTGCCTTAGAAACCAATTATCGATCCACAAAAGAATTAATCCATGGACTCAATACCATTTTCCATGATGAAACAAAAGAATATGGTAGAACACATTTTTTTCCCATCGAAGAACCTGGCTCCAGTAAAGAAAACTACTTATATAAGAAAGTATCCTCCCCTGACCCTGATACCATCAAGTACCAATATGTGAATCCAAATGAGTCAGCGATTCAAATTTTTGATTTCAAGGAACAGTTTCAAAACATATACAAAGTAAGGAATACTTGGGCGGAAACAATTCGCAATGAAATCAAACGAATCCAAACCAAAGAAACAACTCTCTCTTATAACAAAAAAGGCGAACGAAAAATCCAAGAGATCAAGTTAAAGGACATAGCCATTCTTTGTGGGAATCAAAAAGAATCAGCTCTTGTTGAATTTTATCTTTCAAAAGCGGGAATTCCATGTTCCATCTACAAACAAAGAGGGATTTACCAATCCAGAGAAGCCGATCAAATTCAAAATCTCTTGGAATGTTTACTGAGTTCCAACTCATCACAAAGTTATAAAAAAATTCTATTCTCTGATATCTTTTCTATCCACCCACATGAAATCCAAAAATTTGATGAACACTCGATTGACTCATATGAGAAATCACTCATCGACAAATGGCAAAGACTCGTGAAAGAAAACAGATATGCAAGTTTCTTTCGTTCTGTCATGGACGAAACCAAACTCTTTTGGTTAGAAGGCAAAAGCACACTCGAATGGGAACGCAAACGTACAAACTTCCGGCAAATCTTTCAAAAATTATTAGAAATACAACTGAAGTCAAATTGTAGCCTGCAAGAGTTACTCTCCCATTTACGCGAGCTCAAACAAAGAAAACAATCCCCCGAAGAAGAGCCGTTATTTGATCGTGAGACAGAAGAAGATTCTGTGCAAATTTTAACCATCCATGCATCAAAAGGATTAGAGTGGCCAGTCGTATTCTTATTTTATTTTGGAAACAGGGGAAACCGTATCACGAATAAAGAATACCCAATCGAAATCGAAACACCGGAAGGCAAAAAACGAAAATGGATTCTTGACTTATGGGATCTAAATCCAGACAAAGAAGACGAACAAAATCATTTCCTGAATGAACAAAAACGTCTGTTATATGTTGCTCTCACAAGGCCTAACCTTAGGCTTTACCTTCCCAAACTCAATTGGGGCGGAGCCAATAAACTTCCCAATTCTGGGTATAGCCAAATCCTCTACCAAGAATTAGAAAGAATCCAATCGTTGCGAAACCAGAATCCATCACTTGCCTCGAGTTTTGTATTCCGAGATCCAAACGAAATTTCAGAAGTAACAAAAACAAATTCTCTTCCCGCGAATGACACCCAATCGAAGAAACCAACATCCCCGATTCTATACCCATCCGAAATCAAAATTGGTAGAGTGCTCTTGCAACATAGTTATACAAGTTTGCAAGCCAATGAAAAAAACTTAAATGTCACCCAAGAAGAAAAGAAAAAAGAATTAGAAGAAACTCCTGATGTGGAAGTGAGTTCGACTTTTGAATTGCCTTCCAGTGCGAAGATCGGAAATTTTTTACATAACATTCTTGAATTATGTGATTTCTCTATTTTCCAATTGGAAGTGGAAGCGATCCTACAAAGTTCCGTATGGAAGTGGGCTTACCAAAAATCCTATTCGCGGTATCCCGTTGAAGTCGAAGGTAAGGAACTTAAAATAGAAGAGACTGTTGCTTCCCTATTAAAAAATGCAATGACTGCAAAGATCAACCTTGCAACTGGCAATTCCATATCCTTAAGTGAATTAAAGGAAGAAGAAAAGTCTGCAGAATTAAAATTCCATTTATTCTTACAAAACTTACTGAAAGAAAGTGGAGCTTCATTGACTGATGGTTTCGAACACTACTTAAAAGGAGCCATCGATTTGGTTTTTGTAAAGGATCAGAAATTTTATATTGTTGATTATAAATCCAATTTATTACCAAACAACGATTATAGTAGTGAAGCAGTCGCCAATGCCGTCCGAGACAAAGGGTATCTCTTCCAAAAGTCAGTGTATTCCTTTATTCTATTTGAATACCTAAAGTCTCTCTTTGGACCCGATGTAGCCTTGGACAAGTTTGGCGGAGTTTATTATTTGTTTTTAAGAGGGATGTCAGGTGACAAACAAACTGGAATCTACTCTGATTTAAAACATTCCGATTCCGAATGGACTCTCGAGCAGTTTGAAGGGATCAAAAAAGAAGTAATGGCCTATATCCGTAGTGCCTCTGACCAATTGGAAAAGGTATATTCATGAAAGTGATCGATGAAAAAATCCAAACCTTTGTGAATTCCTTATACAATCTTTTCCCCGATTGGAACTCGTCACTTAAGGATACAATTGCAAGTTTACTGGTCCAATCCCAAAGCGGAGATTTGTACATTCCCATCACGGATGATAACACAATCGACAAACTGAAAACCTACTTCCCGTTTGTGATCGAGAAAGCGGGAACAGAAAACAGGTTGTATCTGCAGAAAAGCCATTCGGAAAAAATCAAATTTGAAACCTTACTACAGGCATTCTTAACCCATAAAACAAACCAAAAAAAGAATACAACGATCACAGAGGAACAAATCACAAAGATCGTAATAAGTTTAGAAACAGAATCAAAGATCACACTTGCGAAGGAACAAAGGGAAACGATCAGAGATGTTATCGCATCCAACTTCCGAGTGATCTCTGGTGGCCCAGGGACCGGGAAAACAACTGTCGTTTCCTTTCTCTTAATCGCATTAGATCGATTGGAATTACTCCCCAACGTAGAACGGATTGCGCTTGTCGCACCAACAGGAAGAGCATCACAAAGATTAACAGAATCCATCCAAAGGAATTTAGAAAGATTTGCAGAGAATCCTTCTGAGTCTTCCAAGTTCCGCGGACAAACCATTCACAATTTATTAAAAATCAACCCAACAACGAACCAAGCCAAATTCGGTGAGAAGCGCACTTTACCATATGATTTGATCATCATGGATGAAACGTCCATGGTGGATTTAAAATTGATGAATTTATTTTTCGCAGCGATCCATTTTGATACCCATATCATTTTGCTAGGGGATCCAAACCAACTCCCTTCTGTGGGCCAAGGTGAGGTGTTAACCGATCTCATCACTACGTTAAAAAATAAAAAAGAATTTTTATCAGAACTTACCAGTAACCACCGTTTTTCAGATGTTTCCGAATTTAGTATTTTTGCTGAAGTCGTCAAACAATCCTTTGGTGAAAATAGTGGACCAAAACCATTCCCAAAACCAAACATCATCACAAAATCAGAACTCAATTCGGAAAAGGATTTTGTTTGGATCCAAGGTGACAAAAAAACAAAGTCACCAAATGCAAACCATCTTGAGATTCTCGATTGGAACTTAGAAAGTTTGGTTCCCTTTTTGTGGGAAACATTGTATCTGCAAACTGCCAATGCCACATCCAAACTCCATTGGGAACCAAATGCACTGAAAGACCCAACCAACAAATCGATTTTTGAGTCCATCGTGAATGAATACAGATGCCTCACGATCTTACGAAATGGATACTTTGGAATCGAAGCCATCCAAAACCAAATCTTAAGTTATGTGAAAAAACAAATATCAAACCCTAAAAACCAAACGAATCTTAGATACAGACAATTATCCAAGTCCTTTTACTTTGAAGGGATGCCCATCATCATCCAATCAAATGACCAAATGAGAAAATTGTTTAATGGTGATATTGGCCTTGTGGTATCCATCAATTCTGAGTTAAGAGCAGTATTCCCCATCGAAGATCGCTTGTATTCCTTTGCACTGGATACATTACCTGACCATGAACCAGCATTCTTTCTCACGATTCACAAAAGCCAAGGTTCTGAATACAAATCAATTTACCTTTACCTTCCTCCCAAAACAGCATTGGATGTAGATAAAGAAAACAATCTTTCCATTCTCAACCGAAGGATATTATACACAGCGATCACTCGTGCGAAAGAAAGAGTAATCCTATTTGGAGATTTCCAAACATGGGAATTTGGATTACAATCATTCCGCAAACGGTATACAGGAATCCAGATTCCATAACATAACATTGTTATCAATCAATGCAACTCTAGTCTGAAATGAAATGGATGGAACCGAGTTTAGATTAAAAACTAAACTCGTTTTTTATACAAATTATTTGGAAAATCAAATTGCATCGAAAACCCTTGGCTACCATCAATCTTCAAGTTTCCTCCCATTTGTTTCTCAGCCATGATCTTAAGCAAACTCAAACCCAATTTTTTATGATTAGCTGTATCATACGAAGCAGGCAGACCAATCCCATTGTCTTTGTATTCAAAATGAGACCTGTCCCCATCAATTCTAAACTTGATTGAAATCTTAGCATTGGTTACATCTTTGAATGCATATTTTAAACTATTGGAGAGAAGTTCAGTAAAAATTAATCCTAATGGAACAGCAGTATCTAACAAAAGTACACCTTGGTTCGCTTCGAGTTGGATCTCAACTCCTTTCCCCAAGTTTGGAAACATCGATTTTACCATTTCCGTCAGTGATAAAAGGTAATCTGATACTTGGATTTCACTTAAGTCTTTGTTTTGGTACAAATGATCATGTACGAGGGACATGGATTGGATTTTAAGAGATGTATTCTCTACGATTGTCCGTATATTTTGGTCATCGGGAAAATCGGATGACTGAATCATTAAGAGTGACCTAACCAGTTCCATCGAGTTTTTTGTTCGATGGAAGATCTCACCAATTAAATTCTCTTTTTCTTTTAATGACTTCTTGATTAGTTTTGCATACTCTTCGTTTTCTTGTATCTCCTTGGAAAGTAAAACATTCGAATGGATCAGTTTCTCATACGGTTCGTTAATCGCAGACACAAACACTGCCCGATAAATCAACTGAAAGGCAACTACTTTAAAAACATGGCCTAACACATTGAATACATCGAACACACTTGTATACACTGCAAATACGAGTTCACTAAAAAAGCATATGATAAATGCTCCCAAAAAATATTGTTTTTGTTTATCGGAGTGTAAGGACTTGGAAAACGAATACAATATGATGGCCACAACCAACATAAACATGATCACTAACTCTGCATTCTTTTTGAATGGAGTGAGACCAACACCATGGACATATGTATCAGGGATGAGATACGAATTAAAAATCACTAACTCGTAAACCAATCCCACAAGAACAAAGGCAACAACGACATAGAGGTTCGCCCTGAAGGCACTGTATCGCCTGTTAGGTTTTACATAAATCGCCAGAATAAAAACAAGAGCCGTGACAAACCTTGAGATCAGCCATAATTGAGTGGATTTATTACCTGTGTTGGGAGTCACAAAATCAGGCATCCCTTTGTATCCCAAGGTATGCATAAAATCGATGAGCCCAATCACCAAAAATCCAATACTCAAAAAGTATGTTTGTGTATTTCGGCTTTGGGAGTAAGAAGAATACCCCAGTCCAAAAATAGAAAACGAAACAATGATACTAAAGATTTCTGTGATATTATGAAATACAACAAATGATTCAAGGGGATATTCTTTGTAGAATACATCCGGAAATAACAAGATACATGCCATAGGGACGATACAAAAAAGCAGGATCAGCCCATAAAATTGGATTTGTTTCAAGCCGAGAAATGAGTTATAAATACGCATGTTTTAAATGTGAATACTAACAGATCGTTAGCGAAAATTCAAGTTTTAAAACTTATGTTCTAAAAAAGTAAACAGATATATTAGGGAATCATACAATATCGAGTGAGATAAAAGTAATGTCATCCTTTAGAACTGTTCTAATAGAAGAGAGCCTATCTAATAATTTTTGGTGAAACTCATTTTGAGGAAGCCCTACAATAGGTCGAATTTCAGGGTATAAGATGGAATACAAATCTTCGTTAGGTTTCAAATTTTCATACAATCCATCTGTAAAAATCAATAACCGATCCCCTTTCTTGAGATACACTTCCTTTTGTTCATACAAAAAATCGGGCCTTACACCTAAAAGGAGTCCAGGGCATTCAGCTGACTTGACTTCACCATCTCGAATGAAAATCAAAGGGGGATTACCAGCAGAAGTAAACGTTAGTTTCATCTGTTCAAAATCAAAGTAAAAGTAAGCAGCACTCACAAAACGTGCATGTAGGCTTGTGCATAAAAATTGATTCATCTCACCCATCAATTCTTTTGGAGAATGTATGAATCCTTTTGCGTTCCGAAAGGCAATTTTCACTGTCGAAGAATCAAGTGCAGCACTCACTCCATGGCCAGTCACATCGGCGATGACAATTCCCAATTCGTTTCCATTTGTCTCGAAGTAATCATAGAAATCACCTCCGATATCATAGAGAGGAAGATAAGAAATAATTGCAGATACATACTCCGACTTTGGTACTTCTGCAGGTAAAATTCGCATTTGGATCCGGCGAGCAATTTCAAAATCTTTACGAATTGCTGATAACTGATTTTGAGTCGATAAGTTTTCCTCTAATAAAAATCGTAACCTTCTCCCGAGAGCTAAGGAAAACAAAATTACTTCAAAAGCTGTGCCAATTTGAACACCATACCTTCCAAACGTTGTGGTTGGTAGGATGGAAGCCTTTGTTAAGGAATCTACAATCACTCCCACAAACAACATCACCCAAGCTGAAACAAAAAAGAGTGAAGACTTCACTCCTTTCCAATAGGAGTAAATCCCAGAAGAGACTAACAATAGCATAAAATAAGGGAATGTATAAATGAAGGAAATTTCCATCCAATGGTAAGGAATGAAAAAAGAAAAAACGGAATACACTCCTATTACCACAGCACTTCCTAAAATCAATCGATCCAATTTAGGATGGACTGTTTTTAGATTGAGGAAGGTAAGAGAAAAGAGGCCAACAAACAAGAGAGATGCATTTACGGAAGTATATAAATAAGGTTTCACATTTAGATCGACTTCTGGAATGAGTAGCTGTTTGAAGAATCCACCAAGCAATGCATAATTGACAAGGAGTGTTGTGAGGTACAGACAATAGAAGAGATAAGCCTTCTCTCTTACGCTCACAAAAATGAGAAGGTTATAGAGTAAAAGCGCAGAAATGATTCCGAAATAAATTCCATTGGCAATGTAATCCCTTTCCACTCGGTCCAGGAATGAATTTCGTGTCCATAACCTAAGAGGTGCCGATAGGATACCAACATTCGATATTTTTAAGTAAACAATCCGTTTTTCGTTTGGTGACAAATCAAGTGAAAAGACTGGGTTTCTGTGTGGGATTTCTTTGAGTGTATGAGAATCGGCTCCCTTAAAGACAGTTGTTTCCACTTTACCGCTGGACTTCCATGCCAACACCACTTCATCCACCCATGGTGATTCGATATCTAAAATGTGCTGAGAAGGAAATTCAGAACGATTGATCAGCTCAAACTTAACCCAAACAAATCGTTTCCAGTAACCAAAGTTATACTTCATTTTCTCTGGTTTGGACCAATCGACTTCTTCGTTTAGCACTTGCTCTAAGGTTAAATTCTGAAAACTATATTGGATGATTGGCCTTTCTGGTAATTTGGCAGTACAACTTGTGATGGAAACAAAAGCAAGAAATAGCCATAGATTGTTTTTCAAAACCCTTCGGATCATATGATGGCCCTTACTCTTTCCTTTTACATTGGATGAAAAAATTTAGCAGGAGATGATTCAAAAATTCGAAATAAAACTTCATTGCCAGAATTTTTCAAAATCTGATACCATTGCTTTTCCAAGGAGATACGTACATGTCAGCAAAGTTTGAAATCTACAAAGACAAAGCAGGGGAATTCCGATTCCGACTCAAAGCAGCCAATGGTGAAATCATAGCTTCTAGTGAAGGATACTCATCGAAACAAGCATGTGAGAACGGCATTAATTCTGTAAAAAAGAATGCCGCAGATGCAGGAATCGACGATCAAACGTAAGAACAGCAATAATCTGTTACTGTTTCAATTTTTAATTTGAACTTGGATCCAGCAGGGACTTCAAAGGTAGCTTGACCGTTAATTTGAAGCCATGTTTCGGATCCTGGTAATAACACAGACAATTTACCAGATTGGATTTCCATAATCTCTTTCTGGTCCGCTCCAAATTCATACTCTCCAGGCATCATGATCCCAAGGGTTTTTTTCTCTCCATTAGGGAATAAAACGGTGCGGCTTGTGACCTTACCATCATAGTAAATATTTGCAGATTTTAGTACTGTTACGGATGTAAATGAACTCATACTGACAAGATTTCGAAGCAAGCGATGGCTTCCAAGTGATTTCTCAACTAATTCCCATTGAAACTGGTCCAAAAAGTGTTTGCGAAATTCAGATTAGTAAGAAGGCTGATGACAGTGCCACAAAAGATTCCCAATAAATCCGACAACAAAAAGCAATTAGCTAGGGAGAGATCCACGGAGAGAATTTTGGCTTCTGCGATTGTCCTTTTCTCCAAACACGGATTTGCCCAAACAACAATGGAAATGATTGCTAACCATGCAAAAATTTCGAAAGGCTTAGCTTATAATTATTTTAAGAGTAAAAATCAAATCTTTGAACAAATCATCGATTCTCATTTAGCAAAACAAGAGAGATTTTATAATAATATCCCGCCTAACTTATCTGCGAAAGAGTATGTGAGAGAGTTTTTCATTCGTTCCATCCAATTTGCAAAGGAAGAACGAAAAACGATGGTTTTAATATCTGTTTGTTTATTCCAACCAAGTGCGGTTTCCCTTTCCAAAAAAATGATCGAAAATGTGGAGAGACGGTTTGCTCCGTTCAAAGAAGCAATGCGGGAACGTTTTAGGACTTATGGGATCAAAGACCCTGATAAAGAAATGATTTTCATCAAAACATTTTTACATGGTGTGATCATGAGCCAACATTTCAACGATACAACCACTTGTACTCCCACAATCATCGAAATGCTTCTCGAACGTTACGATTCTAAATAAGAGAAAGTTTACTCCCCTACTCCACCTGGAATTTTTAAGATCAACAAATTGGTAGTCGCAGTGGCTAACAATTTATCTTTTTCTGTTCGCATCTCTCCCACCATATGAATCGTTGAAAATCCTTTTGCTTCGATTGTTGCTTTTACGATCACCTTTTGGCCTACAGCAACGCCTCGGATGTATTGAATATTCATATCGATTGTCGTTGTTGGGCGTTTTGCTACCAAATAACTGAGAGGCCCAAACGCATTATCAAATGCAGCAGCGATCACACCGCCCTGCATCATTCCCATAGGATTTGTTTGGTCTTCTGTAACGGGAAATGAAACAGTAATACTTTTCCCTTTTGTGTAGGAAATGATTTCAGCATTCATCGCTACAAAAATAGGAGGTGGAACTGTGATTTTTCTACCACCGTGATTAAAATTTTCTGTCATTTCTTGTAAAATGGCCTGGGTTTCCGCTGTGCTTAGTGTTTGCATAAATTCCCTACTTATGTTACCAGCAGTAACATTCCCTGATCCAAAAGCAAGAAAAAATGTTGCCAATGGTAACTTATTTTCCAGAATATCTTTGTGAGAAAAAATACCTACCATCATGGAGATTTAAAAAATTCTATTATCAAATCTTGCCATAAACTCCTTCAAAAAAAAGGGATGGCCGATTTTACATTGAGGGAGGTTGCCAATTTATCTGGAGTTTCTCATGCAGCTGTTTACAGGCATTTCCAGCATAAAGACGAAGTGTTAGAGATTTTGTCTGCGATTGGATTTGATCGATTGGCATCCTTACAGAAAAAAGTCGCACAAGACAAAAAGAATCCCGACGAATACTTTGTGAAACTAGGACTTGTCTACATCCAATTTGCTCTGAAAAATCCCAATTATTATAAACTAATGTTCCAAACCAAACGTGAAAAAGAATCCAAACAATTGAAACAATCAAAATTGAAATCGTATGCAGTTCTCGTACATGGTTGTCGTTTTTACCTGAAGACCAAAAAGAGAAAAGAAAACCACAGGAGTTTTGCACTCATGTCTTGGTCACTTGTTCACGGATTTAGCAATTTAAGTTTAGAAACCAATTTCCCACTTTCCGAAGGCAAACGATTGAACCAAAGCCAAATCGAGTTAGCAGAAACGATGCTTCGATATGCAACTTAAAACTTTCACTTAAGAACGATCCAATTCAAGAGAGTTTCACTTCCTCAAATTTCTCCAAAAATTCAGAGATTTCTCTCACAAACTTCATTGGATTTTCTTTCCCATATTCCGTGTAAAAGAACATTTTCTGTCCATCATTTGCATTGGTACAATTTTTCACTTCGTCGAGTTGTAAGTACAAATTCCCCGTTTTTTTATGCCGATACACTTTCATACAATTCCTACCTGAAACTGATTTGATTTAGGTTTTGTTTTATCCATCCACTGGTTCCAAATTCTTTGTAAACTTTCCTCCAAACCATCTGGCGAAGTTAAATGTGAAATTTTGGAAAACGTAGAATGGGACAAACTTCTTTCGCTCCAAATTTTAAATTCTTCAAACGAAGTTTTTGTATGTACTTTCTTCTTTATTTGTACTGTACTACTAGGGACGTAACAAGAATCCAATGCTGGTTTGGAATCCTTTGCAGTGTTGGTTTGGATTTTAATACCCTTTGTTTCTTGTTGGAGACTTGGATTTTTTTCCGGAGCTTGCGATTGGAATTGAAGGATTGGTTTTAAAAATCGTCTCCTTCCATCAAAACCAGTTTGTTCTAAGATCCCTAGTTTTTTTAGTGATGTGATGAGTCTTGAAATGGTATCAGCTTTGAGCCCAAGGATTTCACTGAAGTAACGATTCGATGCGAAACAACCACCGTTGTCATGCAAAGAAACGATTTCAGCAAACAGTTTTGTTTGGCTATGGGATAAGTTTAGGTTTTCAATCCAAACGGGGATCCATATTCCTTTTCGGTTTGTTTTCATTTTAGGTTCCTTTTCCAAACCCACACAACTCCGGCTACGAGTGTTTGGTTATATTTAGCCGATACATCGCTCGGATGTATTGTCCCCTACTCTCTTGATCAGAAGTTTTGCATGAAAGCGAACAAACCTTCGGTCATAGAAAGAAGAAACGTTTTGGAAGTTCTTACGAACGTCCATCGGAACTTTTGGTAAAATTCCGGGTTGAACTAAAACGGCATAAGTGGTAGAGCCGTGTCCGGTTGTGTGCCCCGAACGTTCCCTACATGTACAGATCTCTCCAATTTGTCAATGGAAAAAATGAGACATAATTCGACCAGAGTCTCATTAGGGACTTGGGGGGAGTGTGAGATGGAACTGGGTAAGCTTGTGAGCTTTACAAAGGTTTGGATGGGAGGATTTGTTGTGTTGGAAAAGTCCCTGGGTTGCTACCACACTTCCCAGGGTTTTTGTTCAACCCAGTTAAGGATTGAGTACAAGATAGCGTAAGTTGGAAAACAGTACAAGTTTTTTTCTATGGTAAACATAAAAAAGTTACCTACTGAATCCATTTTTAGGACAATCTCTACTTCTTATACTTTCGAATTGTTTCTTCTAAGATTGCCTTTTCATTTTGCAAAACAGAAATCTTTTCTTTGATTTTTGCTAATTTGGATTTTAGGTCTTTTAACTCTAGTTGTTTGAGTTTCGGTTTAGCTTTGGATGGTTTCGTTGGTTTTAAGGGTCGTACGTATTCCCGAAGGTCATTCCGAGAAGGGAAGTCACCTTTTTTCTCAAGACCTTTGATGAGGTAATCAATGGCTTTTTTGCGATTCGAAACATCGAGAGGGGCAATTTCAGTGAAGAGGCTTGTTGGAATTTGGTAAATCGGATGGGATTTATCTACATTTGCGTTAAGGCTCGTTTCTTTTAAAATCTCAGCATGTGTAATTTTAGTTTTTACCCACTGTGCTGATTTATGAATTCTTTTTGCTAATTGTTCGTTTGTTTCTTTATGTCTGTTTTTTAGTTCTTGGAGGGATAGGGCAAGGTCAGATTCTGATAGGTCTTCCCTTTGGAGATTTTCAACCAGTTTGATTTCTGGTAATTTTGTGATGTCGATTTGTTCTACGTTTTTGACTACAGCAGGAATTGTTTTGGATTTTAGAAGTTTGTGAGCGCGGTATCTTCTTTCTCCGTTGATCAGTTCATATTTGCCTGCTTTTTTTCTGACAACGATTGGCTGTAATAAGCCATATTGAGAAATGGAATCGGCAAGTTCTCGGATACTGGCATCATTAAACGTTTTTCTCGGATTGTTTTCTGTGATGATTTGATCCATTGGGATATCAATGGTCTGGTGTTGGTTTGAGTTTTCAGAACTTAAGAACGGATTGAGTGAGGATGTTCTGTTTGAGGCTTTTGATAAAATATCTGCAGGGTTAAAGTTTGTTTTAGTTTTCATAATATTTGTTTCAGGTACGCCGGCGTACCTTATTTCAGAATCTCCGCTAAATTTTCGAAAGCTTTCCAAGGAGCACTTCCTTCTTGAAGAGGTTTGCCAGTCTCTGTTCGGTCCCGAATACCTTCGTTTTTTGGGATCGGTTCTAGAATTTTTAGAGATTTGATATTTCTTAATTTATCCAAAAGGTCCATTTGTTTTTGGGATGTTCCCCACTGAGAGGGTAGGATCATCACTGACTTTTTTTTGCTTTGTTCATCGAATCTTTCTGCTTCGCTTACTTTTTTTAAAACTTGGGCAACTGTCCGAACAGCCCATTTGGAGGGAGTGACCGGTACAAGAATTACAGAAGCTGGCAAGTAGGATGTGATGTTTTCGGAGGAACCAGATCCAGGTGTGTCTATGACAACGTAGTCGTATTTCGTTTTCGAAAGAACATTTTTTAGTCTTGGGATGATGGAAAAATCTTTGGAGGCAAGGTAACTCAAATCTGAGAGCTCGATGATGGAAGGAAGTACATCTACGTTATTAGATTTTTTGATCGATTCGGCGAGAGTGGTTTCCGCATTTAAAACGGATAATGTGTTCCCTGAGTCAAAAAACTCCACTGGTTCTTCCGGGAAAAAGAAGTCTGATAGGTCCGCTTGGGGGTCCATGTCAATGGCAAGGGTAGAACCTTTTTTGGAAAGAGCGAGTGCGAGGTGAATTGCAGTGGTGGATTTGGAAGTTCCACCTTTGATATTGGCAACCGTAATGATTTTCATTGCAGATTTATTTTTTGGTTTCTACTTACTGATGCAATAAAATTAAATTTTTAGATCTAATTTTTGAAAAGTACGCCGGCGTACCTTGGGATTTGATTATCAATTTAGAATGTAGGATATAGTTGGAAGGCCTCGCGCAAAGGATCGTAGCGGAAATCCTTTTGCGAATGCGAAAGATTGGAGCGAAGAGCCTGCTCGAATATTAAATTGAAGTTTTGGAATGGGAGGATTCGATGCGCCCAAAGGAAGAGAAAAAACTAAGTTAGGGATAGAAAAATTCTTGTACTATTTTGGATCAGTTTTAAGATTATCTCAACCCTTTCACTGGGTGATGTAAACTTTCTGGATTGTGTGGAAGCAGTCCAGAAAGACTCTCTTCCCTCCCCCATCCAAAATCAATCTCGCACACAAACCAATCGCTAATTTGAGAGATTTGGCAAATAGATATTATGTCACATTAGGCTTGACAAAAAAATCCATTCTGGTGATTAGAAGTAAGAGAGTAGGGGAGGTGTCCTCATACTCTTGTGCGGTCTTCCACAATAAACCGCAACATACATCACCTGGGATTCCTATGAATTCCAAACATGGACGTTTGTAAAAACTTCCAAATGAAAAAACCGTTGCGATAGCTTTGTCTTCTTCGTAACGAAAAAGACAAAAGAACATTTTGTTTTTTGGGCACCGAAGGTCTCTGTTGGAAAAGAGAGGAAGGATGAAAGGGAAAGAAAGGACAGGAGTTTGGGTTGCACAATGGATGTATGATTTGGATTTGAATCCGAATCAGATTCGTTTGTATGCAGAGATTGTATCTTTGGATGCAAAGGATGGGTGTTATGCATCCAATGAGTATTTTGCAAAGATTTTACATCTGAAACAAGATACAATTTCACGTTTGGTCTCGCAGTTAAAAGCGAAAGGTCTCCTTGTGCAAACTCGCTTTGATGGTAGAAAACGATTCTTGAAACCTGTGCTACAAGAAAAGAAAGGTTCGGAGGATGTTCCAAAGTATGATCCATCAAATCAGAATGTGAAACGAGTAGGGGAGAGTGTAGGAAACGCATCCAAGGCAGATTTGGCTAGGCGTGTTACCTCTTATTATACAGTAAAAAAACAAATTCAAATACATAAGAGATCAGAACCTTCGTGTGAAGAAAAATGGAAACAGTTCCTTAGGTGGATGGGTGAGACGATGTCTGAGTCAACGAGGTTGTCCCTTGCCAAACTGAAAGGGCCGGAAGAACTAACGGGGTTACAACAACGTTATTGGGAACGTTGGCTTGCCACCCCGAAATCGTAGTGGTTATTTGACTTGGGTGATGTCTTGGCGGAATTGGGATCTGCCACCTGGGTATTCAATGAGGTACAAACATTGGCAATTTTCCCATGCAGGGCTTGGGAGGAAAAAACCTCCTTCTTCCGATTGGCAAGAATCTTGTTTGGGTTTGATTTTGTGTGAGGCAATCAGGCGCCCCAGGTCTTTGATTTCTGTTTCTGAGAGTTCTACAGATTCATTCTCTAACAAAATGCTTGTTAGTTTAGGCGAAGTGGAAAGTAGGTTCGTTGCGTTTACGCAAGTGGTTCTTCGCATTGCTAAACTACCAGATTCGATCGCTTGTTCACTTGCTTTTGCAGAGACTGCAGCATAGAATACTTCGGATCCGTCTTTTTGTTTCCATCCGGATTTCCAAGGGGTATAGGTATGGCAAGTGAAGAGAAAAACGAGAAGGGGAATGGGTAAGTATCTCATGGTGGAATTGTAACCATTGAGGAGTCTTTGTCAATGGAAAGAGTCATCCATAAGGATGGGGTTTTGTTAATTTATTGAAAAATAACAGTTTCGTTTCAGATTAGGAAGCATACAAGATGAGTTTATTCAAACCAATCCCACTTTTTTCAGGTCCCATGGTACAGTCCTTTATGGCTTCCTTTAAGTCAAAGGCAGACAAATCGTATGGGAAAAATCTCGAAGGCGAGTGGAGATCGGTCAGAACAAAAAAGGGAGTCACACTCCTTGCAAGGATTCATGAAGTTCCAAGTCCCAAAGGCATTGTGATTTTGGTGCATGGTTGGGAAGGGAGTATCCATTCCAGTTACATCATACGGACCACCAAACATTTTTTAGCAAAAGATTATTCTGTTTATCGGTTGAATCTGAGAGACCACGGAGACACCCACCATTTAAACGAAGGGATCTTTAATGGAAGTTTACTCGAAGAAACATACGATGCAGTACTCACACTTGCAAAGTCAGTGAAGTCCAAACTTCCTGTCTATTTGGCCGGGTTTTCATTGGGTGGAAATTTTGTACTACGAATGGCGGGTAGGCATAGCACGGCAAAAGCAGATGAGAAAATTCCTGGGCTCAAACATTGTTTTGCCTTTAGCCCAGCACTTGATCCAAAACGTGCCACCATCAAAATGGATGACCATCCGTTCCTACGGAAATATTTTTTAAATTCATGGAAATCATCCCTTGTGAAAAAAGGCCAACTCTTCCCTCATCTATATTCCTTTGATGATTTGGACAAATACCAATCGGTCATGGACTTAACAGAAAAAATGGTGAAGGAGTTTTCTAAGTTTCGTTCTGTAGATGAATATTTTTCATCGTATACTTTGAATGATCTTTTTTTCAAAACCATCAAAGTTCCAACCACCATTTTGACATCCATGGATGATCCAGTCATCCCTTGGAAAGAGTTCACTGAAATTCCATCATCAGCCTACATTGATGTGGTCATTGAAGCAAAAGGTGGTCACTGCGGTTTTATTGAAGACTGGAAACGATCTTCTTATTATTGGCGGATTATGGAAAAGAAGATGGGTTGATCTCTTCCCAAATGTTTTTCCAATACTGTCCCCATTTGGATTTTTCTGAGGTCCAAAATTTTTGAAAAAATAAATCTAATAATTCACGATTGGAAAGGATGTTGAGTAATTTCTTTCGATCCAATTGTTCAGGCCCTTGTCCGAGTAATATTTCGAAATCATTTGCAATGGAGTTCGAAACTTTCGACCGATAGGATTTGTTCCCTTGTAATTGTTTGTGCCTCTTGTGGAAAACTGGATGCACAAGTGCATAGAAAATTTCTTTTCCTTCCATTCGTTTTTCGTCACTCCTAGTGAGCTCTTCTCTCAAATTGTTTGTGAGGCCACGATTGGGTTTCCAGTACGAGAGATCAAAAAACGAATGTAAGGATTTTTGTTCACGACTTGTGAACATCACAAGAGGGATGGAAAGTGTCCAACCAATCCAAATGGGCATCGTTAAGAAAAATAACATCAAAGAATAAGAGTAACTGATGTAAGCAGAAACGAGCCCAAGGATGGTGATTCCAAAAAAGGAAGAAACCACATAGGAGAAAGGGTAACTTGATTCCGCATCGCGATTCTGGGGTCCCCAAGAGATCTTTTTGTTTAGGAAGATGGACACCACAAAAATGCTATGATAGATCATGTAGATGGGTGCGATGAGGATGGAAAATAAAGTCTCTAAAAAGAAGGCGGGAAACTTTAGGAAAATTTGTTTGAACGGTAAACTCAAGTAACTGAGTACCCTTGGTAAAAAGAGTAGGAGTAATGAAAGATACAGAAGTTTTAAATACAACGGATCATAAATCTGTGCTTTGAAGTATTCAAACTCCTCAGGAAGCATGGAGTAATTGAGAAACTTACTTTCTTCGATATAATTCCACAAACTAAGTAGGATATAACAGAGCCAAATGGGTGAATTGAGATAAGACAAAATTCCATTTAAGATATGAATACGGTTGATAAAGGGAATCTTCTTTCCAAATAAAAACCAAAAATGTTGTAAATTCCCTTGGCACCATCTTTGGTCACGTTTCAAAACATCGATGATATTTGGCGGGTTCTCTTCGTAACTTCCTTCGAGTTCGTATGCACATAAGACTTCGTATCCAGCCTTTCGCATGAGGCTTGCTTCGACAGTATCATGGCTTAAAATTTTTCCACCAAGCCCACCATATTCGGGTAGGTGGGGGAGAGCACAGTATTCCATAAAGGGTTTGATGCGTAAGATGGCATTGTGGCCCCAATAACTGTTGGCATTGATCTGCCAAAAACTAGCACCTTTTAAGAAATAAGAACTAAAGAGATAAGAAGAAAATTCAGTTAATTTTTGGAAGAGAGTGGTGGCACGGAATAATTTGGAATTGGTTTGGATGATGCCTGCTTTCGGATTTTGTTCCATCATCGCAATGAGTTGGACAATGATTTCCCCACTCATCAAACTATCTGCATCTAATATGATCATGTGCTCATACCGATTGCCCCAACGACGGCAAAAATCAGCGATGTTCCCACTCTTTCCGTTTAGGTTACTCTTTCTCCTTCTGTAATGGAATTTTTGATAATTCCCAGTGGATTCACATAATTCAAGGTACGCAGCTTCTTCCTTGATCCATTTTTCAGGAGTTCTTGTATCACTTAAGATAAAAAAATCTAATTTGGGAAGGGAGTGGTATTTCTCGAGTGATTCATAAATCACTTTGATCCTTGCAAAAATCGAAACTTCATTTTCTTCATATACGGGCATGACAAGAGCAACTGGGACACGATCGATACTTGCAAAATCCAATTCCTTCTCTGGGATTTTTTTTGCTTTCAGTAAGGGATCACCCTCTTTCAAAAGAGAGATCAAAAATCCAAAAAGAGAAGTGGTTGCCCCATAAGATAACATGGGCAAAAGGAAAAGTAAGGTGATGAATTGGTAATACTCGGTTAACTCAACGCCACCAAAGGAGATGATTTGGGCAAAGGTAGTGAGCCCAATGATGATGGGAATCATGAAGACAGTAAAAAATAAAATTCGATGTAATTGGATCATAATAACCTAAAGATGATGAGGTAATAGAGGGCACTCCAAAGGAAAATGGAAACTAAAACGAAGATGGGTTTGAAGGAACTGATAATGGATTCTTTTGATTTGATGGGACCTGTTTTCCATTCGGAATCTTTCGGAACCATCGAACCAAATTGCCAAGCTCTGTCAGGGAATGGAAGTGGAGATTCACTACTGAGTTTGTTTGTGTTTATATAACCCATCCAAAGAGACCAGTCTCTATCCCACTCATAAGTTAGGTTTGTGTTTTGGAAAAATTGGGAAAGAGTATTCGAAATCTTATATTCATTTTGAACGCCCGATAACAAAAGAAACGTTCGCAAACGTTCACTCAACTCAGCTTCGTACAAAGTTTTATTTGGAGATGCCATCTCTGTAGATCCATGTTTCTGTGATTTTTTGATTTTCTTTCTCCAAATAAACATTCCAAGTGGAAACTTCAATTGGCGATGTATGCCAAATTTGTAATCTCCATTGGTCAAGTTCACGGATCTTTTCAATTTTATAACGAATTTGATCTTTTGGGATCATGTCATTTTTGATGATGGCCTTTAGTTCTGTTTTTGGATCTAAGGCTTTTAGAAAATCACCAGTGAAGTAGAGAGTTAGCATCTTCTCTTTTGGAAAGAGGGGATCAATTCCTTTGTAATAGGAAGTGGTTTTTCCGAGGTTGTGTGAGTCCGGTGATTTTTCGATATAACTGAGTTTGTATTGGTATTCGTACCCTTCATTCAAATTGGGAGGCAGGTTTGGTTCCCAAAAAATAGTCACGTTGTCATCAGAATCAAGATTGGTTGTGAATTCTAAAAGATAGAGATCCCCTTCACCCCAATCACCTTTCGGTTCTACCCAAAGGCTTGGCCTACGGTGGTATTGTAATTTTTCATCTTGGTAACTTTTGAATTTTCGATCTCGTTGGATGAGACCAAACCCTTTGGGGTGGTTGAGTTCGATATTTGTTAGTTTGGTTTTTTTGGGATTGATGAGAGGTCTCCATTCCCAGTTGTCTTCTCCCAGGTAAGTGAGAAGTCCATCCGAGTCATGGATCTCTGGATGGATGTTTCCAAGGATGGGGATATTGGATTCTCCATAAAGAAACATGGATGTGATGGGAGCAAGTCCCAGCCGTTTGATTTTTTTACGTAAGTAAATTTTAGCGCGGACATCGATGGTAGTGATCTCACCAGGTGTGACAAAAAATTCATAGGCACCCACAACGGATTCACTATTCATAATGGCATAAATCAAAATGGAGGAATCTTTTTTCTCAGGGCGTTTGATATAAAAACTTTCAAAGATAGGGAACTCTTCTTTCCCTTCGGGACCAGTGTTAATCGCAAGTCCTCTTCCCGATAAACCATACACTTGGTTTTTGGATAAGGCACGGAAATAGGAAGAACCTTGGAAGACTAAAAATTCTTCTAATGTTTCCTTTTGGTTGATGGGATAGTGAACTCGAAAGCCAGTGTACTGGAGTTTTTTACTTAACTCAAAAAAATCGTCGGTGAGGGGAAGGTTTCCAAAGTTAAAGCGAGACGAATCATAAGGAATCTCCACTGGTTTTCCTTCGATCACTTCATAAATTTTGATTCCATTGCTATAAATATGGCCTGGGTGGAAAAAATGCAATTGGTAGGGGAGTGCTAAATTTTTCCAGATTGCAACATCAGGTTTGTATTCGATTTGCCTATAATCTTCGAAACTGATTCCATCGAGTCCTGGAATTTTGTACACAGGGGTTGGAACATATTTTGATTTCAATTTCTCCTTTGCAATTTGGTCAGCTGCGTTGAAGTCAAAAACTTCCGAATTGGGGGTGATTGCGAAAAGAGAGATGAGTGCATGAAAGGTAAGATCATTTTTTTTGAAGATAACGACAACACATAACAAAATGGCAATGATGGCAAAGTATATGTTTAATTTCTTCATATAAGGAAGTCTTTGAAATGATCACGAAAGGTCATTCAAATTCTTGTATGTAGTAAAATACTTTCACTAAACATGGATTAAGCAAAAGGAATATATTTTTCAGTTGCATGATTCAATTCCTTGTATAACGTTCTCCCAACTTATGAAGTCCCATTTGAAATTGTATTGTTTCGTTCTTTTGCTTTTTGTCGTAAATTTTGTGAGTTGTTTGAGTGAAGAAAAATCAGAGAAAGTATTTGGTACATCTGTCCTCACTTCCAACAAACCCCAAACGTTTAAAAAAATTGCTCCCTTAACCTCCAATTCCATCGGATCCAGAAAAAATCTGTATGAGCAAGGATGGGCTGTGATCCCTTCTGGGAAAAAGGCAATCGATCTTTCCAAAGAAAATCTTATGAGTGCAAACGTTGCTAAGGCGATGGTGCTTGTGAAATTAAAAAAACGAAGTGAAGATTTCCCGGGCAAACTTGGGAACACGATGAATGCCGTGAAAAATTGGACAAAAGACGGTTATTCGGAAGGAACAAGAAGGACAGAAGATATTTATGATGCTGGCGTCCAACTTTCGAAAGAAGAGTGGAAACTCTCCAAATCCAGTTTTAGTGAAGCAGGCAGTCGCTTTGTATTAGGTTATGTGTATTTAGTTCCAAGAGTCAAATCGGACATTGATCTTTTAGATAAAGAACTGAGTCGGTATGCGGATGCTCGCAATCAAAAATCAGGCCAACTCAATCAATTGTTTACATCCACTCTGAAAAACAATTCGAAGAATGTAATGAACTCATGGGGTGATTCCTTTAAAAAAGCTTCAGACGAATTCACTCGCAATTATGAAGAATCAGGTGAGAGAGACAATGCACTCCTTGCACTCATTGATATCTTCCAAGGTTATACCGTTGCCTTGAAGGAAGTAGTTGTATCACCGATCACCAAAACAACTGTGAATACAGGTGAACTTTTACTCGTCAATGGAGTCTATGTTCCCCTTTCACAAGGGATGAATTTTTCTTCGAATGCTCTCGTTTCGACTGGGCTTGTTTTTTATTATGGAACAAAAGCTGGTTACCGCGTTTTTTCTCCAACTCTCGAAGCAGGGATGTTTAGTTCGATCGGGATTCTTTCTGCTTCAGCAACTGTCCCCACTTACACTTCAGGAACATCGATTGCACTCTTTAACCAAGTGACTTCTGTTGCGGCAACTTCGGCTGGTGGTGCCATTGGTGCGACAGGTGGAGTGGGTTATGAATCAACAGCATATGCCACTGGGCTCACATACGATCTCACAACCGGTGTAGCAGAAGCAGGGATGTATACAATGAGTTCCGGCATCGTGTTAGGTTACACAGCACTCACCGTCTTACCTCCTCAAATTTTACTCACAGCAGTGGATGGACCAATTCTCATCATGTATGATGGGCCAAGGGTTGTGATTGCTGTTGTAAAAGGAAATTATTTGGACGAAGAGGATATCCCGACTGGTACTGTGATCAACTTAGAAGAAGCCAAAAAGAAAGGGAAAGTGAAAATCCTAACAGATGATCCTAAGCTCATCAAAAAAGTATTAGATGCTGAGATGTCAGAACAATTGAAACGTTCCAAAAAATTAGAGGCGCAAGCGAAATGAAATTCAATCAAATTAAGAAACCAATCCTTGGACTCATATTAGGTCTTTCCATTTCGTATTGTGCAAGCTCTGATAAGAAAGCAGAAGATCCATTAAAGAATACCAAAAAACTTGTGATCGAAGGCCATAGCTCTTTGTATTACCAAGGCGCATTGCCTGTGAAAGGTACAAGCATTAAGTTTATCCCTCCTATGGAAGAAGCATCGATTACGGTTCTTGGAAGACGTTATGATTTTGCTGCCGAACAATTTTCCAAATCCATGATTAAAGCATCCGAATCGGTTGTGGTTGTCAAAAACGGAACAAAGATGAGTTGGAAAACAGCAGGCAATATTAATGACAAGGGAGAACAAGTTCAGAAGTACTTAAGTGAAAACGCAACGAAACCTGGACTCTTTATCATGTATGCGTCTGTTGCAGAATCTTATGGCATCATTGGATCATCGTTTGATCGAGGGAAACAAAGCCACGAAGCAGTGATTGCAAAATCAGCGGAGATTCGCAAAGAGTGGGATGAATGGGCGGAGATGCAACTCAACCGAGAGATGCCAAAGGATACATCTCCATCTGCCAAAAAAAGATTCCAAAAGTACCAAGAGAATTTCCAAAAAGATTTTGAATCCACTGTGTATGGTTACATCGATTTAGATGAAGCATTAAAAAATTCTTGGAATGAATCCTATGAAGACTTTCGTAAAGGTGGATTCTTGAGTCGAACTTCTGAAATCAATGAGATTCGGTCTGCCGTTTCTGAAAGTATATTTGGAAGTTGGAAAGAAACCATTTTTCAATATGGAAAAGATACAAAAGAAGAGTTAGGGAAAGCCAAGGGAGAAATTGAAGCCATTGCAGACAAAGATGAAGGGATACCTACTGCTTTATTAAAATCTTTTTCCAGAGCGACAAAAGCAATTTTGTATGACAGTATCATTAAACCCATTAGTAAGTTTGCTTTATTATCAGTTGGGTATGTGACTTGGAATGGACTCATCTATCCTGTTGCCTTGGGTACGAATGCAGCTGGAACAACCATGTATGGGTTAGTAGAGACAATTACATTAACAGGGAAAGGTGTTGTGTATTTGACAGCACCTAGCATTGAACTCGTTCTTGGTTCCATCATCAATAGTACAGAAGTTGTGGTACATGAGTCTGTCCAGTCGTTAGATAAGGGCGCTAAAGTCACATCCGCTATGTCTAGAAAGTCATCTGCCTACTCCGTGAAGTCTGCTGCCTTTGTCACTGAGTCGTCTGGAAAGTACATCCTTGCTCCCATGAGTTATGTGGGTGTGACGGCAGGCCAAACTGTCTTAGGAGGAGGGCTTGCTGTGACGGGAACAGTCGCAGGAGGAGCTGTTGCCGGGGCTTCTGGCACCACTGAGGTCGTCACCTATGCTTCCACCAAAGCTACGTCCGCCACAGTGGGTGTAGTGGGCTCTGCTGCTTCATTTGGAGTGGGTACGTTTTATGGAGTCTACCAAGTAGGCAAAGCGATTGGTGTGCCTTCAGGTGTCGCTGTGGGAACAGGTATCGTACTCAGTTATGAGTTCATGGCACAAATCTCTGCGCATTCGATTTTAGCAGCAGCCGATTGTACGTATTTAGTGTTATCCCTTGAAGGTGGTAAATGGGTTGTGTATGGTGTTAAGGATAATTCTAAAAAAGCAGCAAGATTGTTATCAGGTGCAGTTGTTGATTTAGACCAAGTGAGAAAAGAAGGTGGGACGATTGTAAAAGTACCAATGGAACCTGGTGAAGTAGAAAAAATACTAGGTAAAAAAAAGAAAAAGTAAACGATAGGTGAATGCCGAAAGAACTCAGAAAAATTCTAATCATTGAAGATTCTGAACTGCAACGGAAGGTTATCAGTCGGTGGATTACCAAAAATGGTTACACCGCGATTGAAGCTGATTCCATTTCCGTTGCACGGGAAAAGATCCTCAATGAACCAATCGATGTAGTCTTACTCGATTGGGAACTACCAGATGGGAATGGCATTGAATTAATTTCGGATATCCTCTCGACATCTCCCGTCGGTTGGCTTCCTATCATTATGGTAACAGGCCATACAGAACCCGAATATTTTAAATTAGCGATAGAGGCAGGGGCAACTGATTACATCAGTAAACCTGCCAAAGAAATTGAACTACTAGCAAGAATTTTTAGTGCTTTGCGAATCAAGTCATTACATGACCAATTGCGTGAAACTGCGATTCGAGACGTCATGACCAATCTATATAATCGACGTTATATGGAAGAACGAATCGAACAAGAATTCCAACGATGTAAAAGGCATAATAGCTTATTATCTTTGGCAATGATTGATCTCGATAAATTTAAGTCGATCAATGACACGTATGGGCATGAGATTGGAGACCAAGTGATCAAACAATTAGCTCATGCATTAAAAACAAGTTTTAGAAAATCAGATATCATTTCTCGGTTTGGAGGGGAAGAGTTTGTCATCCTTTTCCCAGAGACAAGCATTGCCGATGCGGCAAGAATTTTAGACCGTGTGAGAGAGAATGTTTCCAAAATTGAGATGAAGTCTGATTCAGATCAAATTTTCCATTTTACGTTTAGTGGTGGTGTTGCTGGTGGAAACTTATCCGATTTTAATTCGAATCAGGAATTGCTTAAAATCGCTGATAAAAATTTATACGAAGCAAAGTCTTCTGGACGTAATCAAATCGTTAGCTAATACTATCAGATTATCCACTTGAACCTCCATCATTCTTTTTACCAATTAACTCCCGATACAATCTTAAACGCGATCGAATCCCTTGGTTATGAAACAACCGGAAGGTATTTTGTTTTAAACAGTGTTGAGAATCGTGTGTATGATATCGAAACTCTGAAAGCTGGAAGGATTGTTGTTAAATTCTATCGACCTGGGAAATGGAGCCAAAAACAAATCTTAGAAGAACATGCTTTTTTACAAGAGTTAGCGGGAGAAGAAATCCCAGTTCTTGCACCAATCGCTATCGAAGGAAAAACACTCTTTGAATGGGAAGGAATTTACTTTGCCATTTGGCCTTTACGCAATGGAAGGATCGTAGAAGAAATCCAATCGAATGATTTGGAACGAGTAGGGGCCTTACTTGGAAGGATCCATTCCGTTGGGAAACGAAGTCAGATCAAAAGTAGACCTTCTCTTGATATTCCAAGTTATGGTCTTACTGCTCTGCAATATATATTAGATAAAAAATTCATAACGAATTCTGCATTGGCCGAACGGTATGAAAAGAATGCACGCAGTGCCTTTGCCATCTTTGAATCGCTGACAAACGAATACCAAATCCCTTCCCAAAGGATCCATGGTGATTGTCACAAAGGAAATTTATTAATCTCTCCCGATGGATTTAGCATTTTAGATTTTGATGATTTTTTACATGGACCCATTGTTCAAGATTTTTGGATGTTACTTCCGTTTGGGGAAGCAGATCGTAAACATGAGTTCTTTGATTTTTTTGCAGGCTATTGTATGTTTGCAGACTATGATGAAAATTGGCTCAAATTAATTGAGCCATTACGAATCATTCGATTCATCCACTATGCAGCATGGATTGGAAAACGTTGGGAAGACCCATCGTTTCCATCTCTTTTCCCTCATTTCGGAACAGAAGAATATTGGTTAAAAGAAACATTAGATTTAGAAAATGCAAATCGTGATTTAGATGATGCCAATCCTTCTCCCACATCACCGAAAGAAAACACTGAACCAGAGATGACGAATAAAGATTTTTTTTGGGATTGGGATAACTAAGAATTAAAGAAGGTGTGAAAGAGCCACAGCCAAGGCATGGGATACGTTCAATGAATCGATTTTGTTTTTCATTGGGATGTAACCAATCACATCCGATGCATCTAGTACACTTTCTTCAATCCCGTTCGCTTCATTCCCAATGATGAGAACTAAGTTCTCTTGTTTTCCAATCTCTTGGATGGTTTTTGTTTTTAATAGATGATCAGAATTTTCTTTCGGAAGAGCGAGCGCGATTACATTTGCGGTTCTTTCCTTCAAACGCTGAATCGACTTGGGTAGGCTTGTCGATTTGGCTACATGCAATTGGAAGATCGCACCCATCGAGACTCTGACAGAACGCCTGAGATACGGTGAGGCTGACTTGGTATCGAATAGAACCGATTGGATGCCAAAGGCTGCTGCACTGCGTAGAATTGAGCCTATATTTTCACTATCAACGATTGCATTGAGGATGAGGATGGGAAACGTTAGGTCTTCTTCCTTTGCCCATCTTTGTTTTCCAACCGCCATAAACCCTTGGTGCACATGGAAACCAATGGTTTCTTCAAAGATGGATTTATCGGCAACAAAACACTTCTCATCATCTTGTAATTTGGATGTGATGAGGTCTTTGTGTTTCTGCCAATATTTCTCTGTACAAAAAACCGATTGGATTTCAAACTCTGATAAAAGTAATCTAACCGCCGTTTTTTCATGATCCGCAACGAATGTATCAGAAGGGGATTCCTTCGATTTCAGAAGCGAATAATCGCCAAGTCTTTCGTCAAGTGGGGTTAGGATTTTTTGCATGAGTAGAGTTTTGATCTTTTATGTACTTTCCGAAATACAGCTTCCACGCGATGTTATGCGACGTCTGGTCTTAATCCGAATTTTGCCGCTACTTCATTGACTCTAGTATCAAAACTATGAAATGCAAAGTTTGATGAATGCATAACATCTTTTAAAAAAATTGCAGTTGCAACATGGATACCATCTAAAGACCTACAATCTGCAATTTCCTTCTTTAATTCAATGATTGATTGAATACTCTCGTCAATTTTCATTAAGGAACATTCAGAAAGTAATTCTTTTAGTATTTTTTCATGCTTCGAAAGCCATTGCGCAGAAAGGTTCTTTTTGTTATTTTTAAAGAATCTTCTTAAAACAATAGTCGCTTCTATTAGGGTAAGGATAGAACTCACTTTTTCGCTAGGAGCATTCCAAATTTTTACTGCCTTATCGTTAAAATGATCCCCTAGAATGATAGAGAGTATAATGCTAGTTTCAATATAGTAGATCATCTAAATTAAAACTGATCTTCTTTTGAGTCTTGGTATAAGGCCCACCAATCTCCTTGTTTTTTATGAGTTAGGTTTTGTTTTTGAATTTTACTGATTTGTGTAGATTTTCGTTTAGCAGGAATTAATTTTCCTTCGCTTGCAAGTTGATTCAGAATTTTTTGTACATTATTGTCGGAGTTTTCTTTTTCGGGATATTTGAGTTCTGCAACCACTCTGTTGTGCTCTGTAATGAGCACATTTTCGCCATTTTTAACTAATTCGATATACTGGCTAAGGTGAGATTTTAATTCGCGAATTCCGACCGATATCATAATATAAAATTGTGACCAATGTGACCACTTTTGTCAATTGATTTTCCTGTAGAAATTGTCTTTCTTTGTCGTCTTAAATTAGGAATTTTAATATTTAACGTTCACTTGACCGTCCTTGCGCATAACATTCCTTATTTTACAATCTCAAATTCAGTTTGGACAAATCCATTGGGAAAGGTTTGTGTTTTTCTATGTTTAAGATCAATCTCTTTGTCAGTTCCACCAAAGAGCGGGATCCCACTTCCAAGTAGTATGGGAATTTGAGTGATTGTAATTTCATCTAATAGGGATTCTTTCAGAAACGACTGAATGAGTTTCCCACCGTCTACATAGACATTTTGGTACTGGTTCGATTCGAGGAATGGAATCAGTTCTCGTAACGGGCGTGTGAAGATCGTAATCTGATGTTTCGATTCGATTTGGTAGTTCGGATTGTTTGATACCACGATGACAGGTACGTTTTCGAATGGATAAGGTTCGAACTGTAAAACAGTTTCAAACGTAATTCGACCCATCACGATACAATCGATGGATTCCATAAACTTCTCATATCCGAAGTCTTCGTTTTCTAGTTGGTATTTTTCCGCGTGAAGCCAGTCGACAGAGCCATCTTTTTTTGCAATAAATCCGTCTAGGCTACTTGCAATATATGCTTTCAATGATATCATATTTCTACACTGTAGAAATTACGAGAAAATGAAAGAAAAAATCACAAATCAGGCCTTACGTTTGCTAAAAAAAGAAGGGTTAAAATCCTTCAGTATGCGAAAACTCGCAGAAAAATTATCAATCGATCCGATGACAATTTACTATTACTTCAAAAATAAAGACCAACTTCTGGCGGAACTTGTGGATGTGGTCTTTCGCAATTTTTATGAGGGATTACAATTGGAGGAAGGAAGAGCGAAAGAGAAGGAAAAACTGGAAACAGTTCTTATCGAATATAGATCGTTTTTTATCCAATACATAGATTTGTCTTTGTATCTGATCCAAAGTCCAAACGAGGAATATCCTGCAGTGAAATTGTTAAATGATTTGATATTGAATTTGATCCAAGCCTCAAGTCCATACGAGAATCCAGAACTCACTCGTGACATTTTAATTGATTTCATTCATGGGAACGCACTCTCCGTTTCCAACAAGCCGCGTAAAGGATCGAAGGTTAGAATGAAACCAAACCAAACAGATCCATTTAGAGAATCACTCACAATCCTCTTAAATCGTTTGTTTTATAACACTCGTTTGACCTAAACTGAATTTGTTCCAACCTTTTCTAGTGGAACTACTAGATTGGAATCATTCTCAATTGAATCACAATCTCTGATAGGGATTTAAAATGAGTTGCGTTTCGCATCTTGTCATTTTTCTATACAAATACTCGTTATCTTTCCAACCTCCATGAACTTAGATCCAAGAACAGTTGTATTCATCAATATTGTCGGATGTCTTATGATGTCTCTTGGACTCTGGTTTGCATCAGGTTATTATTTTAAAAAACTCAGGATGGTGAAGGCATGGTCCCTTGCGACTTTGTTGCAAGGTCTTGGATGGATTGTGATGGGGGCTCTTCGCGGTCAAATCCCTGATTGGATCTCCATTAGTTTTGGAAATACTTTCATCTTCTTATCAATTGTATCTTACCATGCGATCATTGTGAATTTATTTGGGAAAAAATCAAATTGGAAAGTAAGTGTTTTTTTTGCAGTGGTGTTCTTTGTCACGATAGCCCTCTACCAGTTTTCAACCTTCCCACAACAATACCGAATCTCGATTCTTTCCATATTTCCGAGTGTCTATTTCCTTCTCACAGCAAAAACGATCTTTGTAGAAAATAGAAAACAACAGCTAACAGGAAACTTTCTGTTTTATTTTTTTCTCTTCAGTGGTTTATTTCTGTTAGGTCGATCGCTCGTTTATGCATTTACAGAAGTCTCTGTCACTCAAATTGCTTTTGGGAAAGGTCCGATCCAAGACGTTACTTATTTATTTTTTTATATTATTTCTGTGCTAATGACATTCGGCTTTTTATTGTTATGCATTGATATTTTTATCAAAGGCCAAATCCAAGATGAAGAGAAATATAAATCACTCGCCGAAAACTCTACCGACATCATTTGGGTTTGGAATTTTGATTTAGAAAAGTTTACCTATGTGAGTCCTTCCATTACTCAAGTGACTGGGTATACCATTCAGGAAGCATCGGATCACCACTTATCGAATACATTCACACATGATTCTTATCTGCAATTGAAGGAACTGCTCCTCCCCCGTATGGAAGATTTTCGGTATTCCGGTATGAAAATCCCGTATGCATATGAATTGGAACAAGTGCGAAAAGATGGATCTACGATCTGGATTGAAGCCAATACTGTGTTTCAAAAGAACCAAAACTCGGAAATAGAATTACTCGGTGTCTCTCGTGATATTGATGGAAGGAAAAAATCACAAGCGGAGATGAATCGTTATTTTAAGGAACTCCAATTACTAAACCAAACAAAAGATAAATTTTTCTCCATCATATCTCATGACCTAAAGGGACCTATTGGTGGCATGAACACGTTTATTGGTATGTTAATGGAAGATATGGAGACTAGGTCTCCGAAACGGATGCGAAATGATCTGAATATTTTATACCAATCTTCGGGCGAAGTGTATGCGTTACTTGAAAATTTATTAACTTGGGCTAGGTCTCAAACCAATGAGATTTCATTTTTACCTGAGAATGTATCTGTGAAAACTTCAGTGGATACTGTTATCTCATACTTTACGTTTATGACAGAAAATAAAGGGATTCGCATTCAGAACTTAGTTGAGAATGACACTGTTGTTTTTGCAGATGAGAATATGTTGGAAACGATTTTAAGAAACTTAGTTTCCAATGCGATTAAGTATTCTCATGTCGGTGGACAGGTGATCGTTTCAGCGAAACCAATTGATGGCAATGTATCCATCCAAGTAGAAGATTTTGGAACAGGAATTTCAGATGAAATTCGAAGTACGTTCTTTCAAATCGATGCAAAACAAAAGAGTATGCCAGGAACCTTAGGGGAACGAGGCACAACTCTTGGTTTGATCTTATGTAAGGAATTTATCGAAAAAAATCACGGGAAAATCTTTGTGGAGAGTGAAGTGGGGAAGGGATCTAAATTTTACTTCACTCTGCCCAAAGGCAAATAAGCTTTATTCAGCGATCACTTTGGTTCCATTTGCGATCCCATCACCTGGATACAAAATAATAGATTCTCCTTCTTTCAATCCTTCCTTGATGAGACTAATCCCTTCACTTTGGTGTTCGACAGTCACAAAGCGTAATGTTGCTTTTTTCTTCTCAACCGTATACACTGCCCATTTGTCATCTTGGCGAAAGAGTGCAGAACTTGGTATGAGAATCGAGTTTGGTTTTTCAAAGAGAATGATCTTACATTCTAATTCATAACCATCTCCCATTCCATTTGGTGGATCAAAGGCGATCGAGATAGGAACTCTTTGTTCTTCCACTCCAAGCGAAGAGATCTTGGTAATGGCTGCGGGTTCTATGTTTGCGATTTTCCCTTTTAAGATTTGATCCCCAAATCCAGAAAGTTTCACAGGGTCACCAAGTGTCAGCTCTGGCATATCTTCGGTTAAAACATAGGCGATGATTTCCAGTTTGGAAAGATCACCATAGTCTAAGATTTTTTCTTCCATCGCAATGGGGCCTGCACTTTCTCGGTATACTTTAAGAATTTGGCCATTGGCACTTGCCTTCACTGTTTTGACAATGTCCCAATCAACAGTGAGTAAGGTCATACCTTTCTTCACTTGGTCACCCGCATGGAGTTCGACCCTTCGCATCACCCCATTGACTGGAGAATACACAGTGTACAATTCTTTGATCTTTGATTTCCCTTGGACGGAAAGGATTTGTTGGTAGGTTCCTTTGGTGACTTCGGATATTTCAACTGGTTTGGGATTTTTACGTAAGAGTAAAAAAGAGAAACCTAAGAATAATAAAACTCCAATTCCAATTTTTGCGTTCTTAGATTTTAAAATTTCTACGAAATCCATTTGCATCATTTTATTCCCTTACCTTTAAAACACTTAATAAATCCATGGTTTTTAATTTTCTAAATACAATCAAATAGCTAATGCCCGCTGTGAATACTGCAAGTAGGATTGAATAATAGTACGTAGAAGGGTATATCGTTGCAGGAATATGGAACCCTTCTGTTTCATTGCTATTTAAAATCACATTTGCCAATTGGTATCCAAAGATACATCCAATGGGAATGGCACATAGAATTTGCCATGATAATTCCCAAGCAATGATGGCAAATACCTCTTTTAAGGTGAATCCTAAAATCCGCAAACTCCCTAATTCATAGATCCTTTCGGAAAGAGTGATCATGGCTGTATTGTAGATCACTCCAATGGATATGATGACAGTAAAAATGAGGATGATGACGGAAGTAGATTGTAACGATCTCTGCATCACTTCCTGGAAACCTTTGAGGATGGCTGTTTTGGAAAATAGACCAATCACTAATGGATCGTCTTTAAATTCTTTGATTAACGCAATGTCTTTGTTTGGATCTGTTTTTAACAAAGCTGTGTTGATGAGATTCCCTTCCTCTAAGATTCGATTTAGATTCTCTTTGCTTATGAATACACCTTGTCCCAAAATTTCATTGGCAAAGGAAGTGACTTGGACAGCAAATTTCTTTTTTTCACCATCGAGAGTTTCGATTTGAATTGTTTCACCCATATGGATGTCCATACGTTTTGCTAAATCTTGGTTTACCATGATTCCAGAAATTGGAATTTGTAAGGGTTTTAAATCCTGTCCGAGGATTTTTCTTAATTCGGAATTGTCGGGTAGACCTGTGAGCACAATGTCTTTACTCTTCCTATCCTTTGTCATCTTGATTGGAATGGATCTTTGTCCTTCTGCGAGGAATACTCCATCCATCTCTTTGAGTTCGAATAAAACTGATTCTGAGATGGGATTCCGAAATGTTAAGGTCAATGTTTCCCGCTGGATGGTGTTAAATTGCAAATCCAAAAGAGAGCCAACTGTATCTTGGATGAAGTTTCCAATGATCATGATCATAATGGAGGTTGATAATCCAAGGATGGTTAAGAGTGTCCGCATAGGTCGTTTGAATAAGTTTCGGAGTACCATCCTTTGGATGGTTTGCATATTGGTGATCCATGATTCCCAAAATGCGATGGAATATTTCCCGGGTGCAGCAGGGCGCATGGCTTGTGCAGGGTCTAGTTTGATGATGCTATATAAGGAAAAAAGAGTACCGATCCCTCCAATCAAAATCCCAAAGAAAAAACTAAATAACATGAGAAGAGGAGGGAATACAGGAACGAGATGTGGGAATTTATAAAATTCTCCATATAGGTTTGTCATCGCAGTCCCAAGCAGATAGCCAATGAAAATTCCAAGTAAACTACTAATCGCTGTGATGAACGAAATGAGTTTTAAATAATGGAAAACAATTTGTAAGGCAGTGTATCCTAATGCGCGTAAGGTTGCGATTTGTTCTCTTTCTTTTGTGATGAGACGGTTCGAGATGATGTGTAATAAAAAGGCCGCGATTGCAAGGAAGATCCCAGGTAGGAATACTGCCGTTGTCCTCAGTTGTCTAAATTCATCGTTTAGAAAGGATTCCGAAGGGATAAACTTTCGTTCTTTGGCACCAAGGCCACCGTATTCCTCGAGGATTAAATCTAAGTCGTGTAATGTTTTTTTTCGATCCAAAGGATCTTTTGTGAGTTGGAATACCACCTGATTGAAGGAGGATTCAAAATTAAAATTGGCTTCAATTGCCTCGCGTTTCATCCAGAAGATTCCATAGTGTTTGTCATCGGGGAGAGGGTTCCCTGGTCGAAAGACATAGACAAATTCTGGAGAGAGTCCAATCCCTGTGACCGTAAGAAGTACACGTTTTCCTCCAATGATCGTAGATAATTCTGCTCCCGGTTCTAAATCATTTGCTTTGGCAAAACTTTCGCTGATCACCACTTCTTGGTTTTGTTTTGGTAATGATCCTTTGGTTAGATAGATAGTATTGATGTGGTCTGTGACTGACAAGAGTTGTGCGGCTGATGGATACACTTCAGTTGGGAAGTCTAAAACTATCTCTTTTGATATCCTTGTTTCGAAACTGGTAATCCCAGGAAGGTCTGCAATTTTCCGTTCCAAAAAATTAGGAGCTCGGTTCAAATACACAAACCCATCACATAAACTTTGTTTGCTGTAAAATTGTTCCTTTGCTTGTAATAATGAAAAGTAGGAGGACCAGGAAGCGGAGAAATAACTGAGACCTGCAGCGATGACGAGTCCAACGGTTAAACCTTGTAAGGAGATCGTTTTGAGATCTCGTAACAGTTTTAAATTGAGAGTGGAGCCGATCACCAACTCACCTCTGACACTGATTTTTTGTGATGATTCTTTGCATCAGAGACGATTGTTCCGTCTTTCACAAGAATGATGCGGTCTGCAATTTGAGCGATTGATTCATTATGGGTGATCACAACCGTTGTGGTACCTAGGTCTTTGTTGATCCCAGTGATTGCTTCTAGTACAATTCTACCTGTTTTAAAATCCAATGCTCCTGTTGGTTCATCACATAACAAAAGTTCAGGTCTTTTGGCAATGGCTCGTGCGATGGCCACACGTTGTTGTTCGCCACCTGAAAGTTGGGCCGGGAAGTGGTCTTTTCTCTCTGCTAATTTTACGAGAGTCAGAGCTTCGAGTGGTGTCATGGAATTCTCTGAAAGGTCCGTAACGAGTCTTACGTTTTCTTCTGCTGTCAAACTTGGGATTAAATTATAGAACTGAAACACAAACCCAACATGGTTCCTTCTGTAGAGAGTGAGTCCTTCATCTGACTCGAGTGCTAATGTGTTTCCATGGAATAAAACTTCGCCTGTAGTGGCTGTATCCAAACCACCTAAAATATTGAGAAGGGTAGATTTGCCAGACCCCGATGCCCCTAACATGACAACAAGTTCCCCTTCAAAAAAATCAACATTGACGGAATGAAGGGCAACGAGAGGGACTTCACCAACTTGGTATGTTTTTCCGAGGTTCTTGGTTTGGAGAAGTGCTGAAGGGTGTTTCATCTTATATTTCCAGAAATCGAGTGGATTGTCAATTTGTACAGATTACACCTTTATCACAATCCTGTGAACAGAAAAAACGAAACGTGATAGGAGTAGGTGATTGATACTTATCAATCCAAATTAGAGATTTCCACGATTTTTATGTTGGAAACATGGCCGGAAATGATTTCGATATTCTTTTTTGTGACTCCAAAATGTTTCGCTAGAAGACCAACTAATTCCTGATTGGCTTTGCCTTTGATCGGCAAGGATTTTAATTTTGCAATGCATTCCTTCTCGGATTGAAATTCCAGGCTTTGAGTCTTTTGGTTTGCTTTCACTTTCACTGAAATTTTCATATTGAATCTAATGCGTGGAACAGCCGATATATGGCAAAAAATTCTTTTCAGATTAAAAGAATTGAATATTTAAGAAAAATCCAACGATTTGAATTGTTGAATGATAAATGCGAAAGTACAAAATCTTAATTCTTTTACCTATCCTTCTTTTTCTCTCTGATTGTGTCAAAAAGAAAGCCGACTCAGGCATCCCAGATAGTGTATTGTCGGTCCTTCTCATAAACTCCTTACTCAATTCCAGTAATGGCCCGTGTACGACTACAGACTCGATACAACCCATTCCCATTGGTGCTTGGTCTCCCAATGGAGATCTATTCCAATATACCTCAATTTATCCAGTTACTTTGAACAAAGTACGTCCCATGGTCCAAGTCATATTAGAGAATGCTGATTCAATTCCAGGGGGAGTATTCCCTTTATGGTATTTGGATCGAAATAATCCTAGTAATGGCTTTCTCAATAAAGACGTAGCAACTTATATCGGTTATAATACCCATACTTCGATGTTACCTTATGCAAAGGATACTTCGTATGCGACAAGTCCTGCCGTTTCCATTTCCAATACAGTAGACATTTCTCAACCATTGGGAGTTGATTTTAATTTCGAAAATCCTGCAGATGCGAAGGTCACCTTCGTGAATTCCTGTCGTAAATTGGAAAGTGATGAATCCAATTTTCAAACTTCAACCGCTCTCAGTTCTATGAGTGGTTTAAATCAATTCTGGAACTCAGAAAAAAAATTGAATGTAAATCTAATCTTTGTGAATGGAGCAGCATACCCAATCCAAACAGAACAAGCTATTGAAGTTGCCTTGAATCGATGGAAAGAAAATTATGCAAAGTCTTCCGTCAGAATCAAACTCAATGTGTCCGTGATGTCAGCACAGTTACCTGGTTATGATTTGATTGTTGATCTTGGAACCGAGACTGGATTTCCAGGGAGTCTAGGTGGATTGTTTCAAACAACAAGTTATGTGGGCAAACAGAATGCTCTCAATGTTTTTATCGTCAGAGAGGAAATCCAGTATGGTGGCGTACTTGGTGTGTCAGGTGGAATTCCTGGGCCTGCGACACTTCTAGGAACCAAACAATCAGGGATTGTTGTTTTTGTCGATGCACATCGATTGTATTCCAATCCTGGAGAACTCTTGACTTACGATGAACAAGTATTGCTAGGTGAAACCTTATCTCATGAAGCAGGACACTTCTTAGGGCTTTGGCATGTAACAGAAGCCTATGGAGATAGTGGCTCCATCGCTGATAGAGATCCACTCCGAGACACACCTACATGCAGTATTTCAAACGATATCAATTTCAATGGTATTATCGATTTAAATGAATGTTTGGGGGGAAGTGGAACTAATTCAGGCGGGCGAAATATGATGTTTTGGTCTGGAGCAGTTGGTTTCACGCAAGGAGAGATTACAGCGGAACAAGGATGGATTCTTAGATTGAATCCTTTGGTATATTAAATGAAACAAGTTCGATTCCCTTTCATCATTTTAAGTCTCTGCATCTTTGTTATGTTTCCAATCAGTGCTGAGGATTTAGATCTCCAAACATACCAAAAGATCAAAGAGATTCTTTCGAACTCCCACCACCAAGAAGAAGGTGAGGTTTACAAAGAAAGAATCAGAAAAGTAACAGACCTTCCTTTGCCATATTTGATTCAAATTGCCCAATCCAAAGATAACTATGTTTTCATCCGTGCAAGAGCGATTCGTTTAATGGAATTGTACCAAAACCCTACAAGCCAAGGTGCTCTTGAAAAAACAATTGAAGACAGTCGCGAAAACTCACATCTTCGAAAACTTGCCATCCACACCTATTCAAGGTTTTCAAAAATTGATCCAAACAGACAAACTCAATTCATCAAGAAGTTTGAATCCGACAAAGAGTTAGGAACAATTGTAAAGAATACGAAGAAGACAAATCTGAATTCGAAACCGAATCAAATTGATCTAAACAAGTTAAAACAAATGAATCGAAACTGATACTGTTTTGCGTACAGCATTTCCAGCACCTAATATCAATTAGGGAGGAAAATCTATCTCTAAAATTCGACAATACACCCTCGTTTCCTGTCGAATTTGTCGAAATTGTCGAATTTTGATTCCAAATACAGCATAGAGGATCACTTCAGAGAGATTGAATTTCTTTGGGTGCTGCATTGGTTTTAAGCGACTTTATCATGAGAATTCTTGATTTATCGACTAACAAAAGAATTGACGAAAATGAGCTAACGGAAAGTATGTGGTGAAAAATGGGAAGCTTTGAATGAATAAAATTTCAAATATTTTAGTTGTTAGTTGTTTAATCCTCTTTTTGGGTTGTTCCGAAAAGAAAAGTGATGATTCGTCATCTGTAGCTGTGTTAGCTTTACTTGCAAATGCAAATTCTACTCCAAAATGTCCCTATACTGTAAGCGGAGCAACAGTCCAATATAATCTATATACAGCCTCCACTTCCGCAACTTCGATAGGAAGCCTAGTTACTACCACTACAGTTGCAGTAAAAGCTACAGTAAGTGCTGGTCAAAAGGTAGTCTTTTCTGGTATAAATTACTCAGGTTCAGCACAGAGCAGTGTATTTTTGAAAAGTGATTGTCCTGTTAGTACTTCAGATAATGCCCCAAGTGGAAACTATACTAAGACAAACAATTCATCTGGAGGCTCTTTAAGTTATGAAATTTCTTTCAGCACTGGTGGATCCTACGTTCTATTTCTGCTTGGTGTGAATGCACAAGGTGTGAATGTCGTAATTCAATAAATTGAGATTGAGGAATCTAAATATTGAGTAAGATTCCTTTTCCTATACATGTTGCACTTTTAGTGTCTTAAGTGAAAATCCAAATAGACGGGATTCCCCCTCGAGTTTGCTCTCCTGGGGGAACTTTCCATATATGAGAAGTAATCCTTTCTGAGATTGAAAGTTTTTCATCAAATGGGAAGTGATTTGCATCAGACGAACCTTACGGTGTTGCCCTATAAGGAACTACATCGCCAAGTTAAGTCAGGTGGACAGGAATCTACTTTGGAAACGACAGTTTTTGAATCCCTATTCGATGGAAGGTGTAAAGGGGTAGGAAACAGTAAAAATGAGTAGTTTAATATTGACTTTAAAACACTCATGAGTAGTTTAAAGTCAGGATGAAAAAACTCAGGTATCTGCACCCGTATTTAGAAGACGTTTTAAACCGAAAAATGTTGTTTATTGGCGGTCCCAGGCAAGTTGGTAAAACAACTCTTGCCTTGCAATACCTGAAACCACCATCCGTTAAAAATCCAGGTTATTTGAATTGGGACAGAAACAGTGACAAAGCTCTGATTTTAAAAGATCAACTTCCGCTAAGTCAAAGCAAAACGATCGTTTTGGATGAGATCCACAAATATAGTAAATGGCGAAATCTCATCAAAGGTTTATATGATAAACACTTTGAGGACAATCGGTTTATTGTTACAGGTTCGGCACGACTGGATACATTTCGAAAAGGTGGAGATTCTCTTCTTGGAAGGTATCGCTATTTTCGATTGCATCCTTTTTCCGTTTCGGAGATGAGTAAAAATCCAAATCAATCTGACTTGGAGCTTCTTTTAAAGTTTGGCGGATTTCCTGAGCCATTATTTGCGCAGAATGAAAACGAACATCGGATCTGGCAGAATGACCGGATGGTGAAAGTTGCCTCTGAGGACATTCGCGATTTAGAAACTATAAAGGATATCTCTTCCCTTTTGTTACTTGCGGAAATTTTGCCAGCGAGAGTTGGATCGCCACTTTCCTTGAAAAGTGTGGGAGAAGATTTGTCTGTTTCTCAACCTACAGTAGAAAGATGGGTGGAAGCTCTCAATTCATTATACTATTGTTTCACGATCCTTCCCTATGGAACTCCTAAGATCAGGGCCGTCAAAAAACTAAAAAAATTATATATGTGGGATTGGTCGCAAGTAGAAGAAAGAGGATTTCGATTTGAGAATCTTGTCGCAAGTCATTTGCTAAAGTATTGTCATTTCATTACAGACACGCAAGGCTATCCAATGGAAGTGAGATACCTACGTGATACTGATGGAAGAGAAATTGATTTTGTCGTTCTTAAAAATAAAGCTCCCATCTTGGCAGTTGAATGCAAAACAGGTGACAAGGCTTTGAGTCGCCACATTGAGTATTTTAAAGCTAGAACAAAGATTCCTGAGTTTTACCAAGTCCACTTAGGAAAGAACGATTTTGGTTCTAATGCAAACGGAAGAGTTATCCCTTTTACAAAATTCTGTAAAGAACTGGGTTTGGTATGAAGTAGTAGGGTCAGGGATTTATTTATATTACCAACTATTAAGGATGAGGATAGAAAACCGTATTTATCCCAAAATAGCCTTCCATTAATTCTTTTCTAAAGTCATTTCATTAAGTGGGACAGCTTTTTTATCAGGATATTTAAATTCAACGTTGAATTGCATATTGCCATACTTTCTTCTTCATATAAGGTATAAAATAGAATTTATCCATTTTGATTTCTACCATACATATTAAAAGCTAGATTGCTTATCATATTTGCTTTGATTCGTCTTAAATGATTCGTACAGCGTTTACACCATCTAGCTATAAAAAACGATACATTTATAATTACAAATTTCGACAATACACCCTCGTTTCCTGTCGAATTTTTATTCCAAATACATCGCAGAGGATCACTTCATTGGGATTGAATTTCTTTGGGTGCTGCATTGGTTTTAAGCGACTTTATCATGAGAATTTTTTTTTGCAATTGGAATCTCATTTAGGTTGGGTCCTTTTGTTTGGTAATGATGGGATCTTTTCTTCTTTGAGTTGAGATTCCTTGGATAAGAATTTGTTTCCAAGGGTGGAATGAATAATCTTAAGTATTCTTGCAAATACCCTCGTTTGTGGATCCAGTGCAACATACAAATGACTCGGTGGAATAACTCAGAATTGGTCTCTGTTTCTGGGAATCTTCGATAAATCCTTTTGATGATGCGTTTACTCAAATCGTGATTTGGTTCTGATACAAATCCAAAGGAGGATAAATCCCAATCCAGTTTATCTAGTTCTTTACCATGCTCTGGTGATTCTTCTCTTCCGCAATATTCAAAGTATTTTACTCCATCCTCTTTTAACTTATCGAACCATAGTTTATTTGCCTTTCTTTTATGACCGTTTAGCTTTGGCAGATTGAACAATGTATTTGCTAGATTTTCCTTTAATTTCCGTTTAAAGTTTCTGATATGTCCTTTCGGAATGAATAAATAACCAGTGTATCCACGTTTACTATAAACCTCTTGGTTCTTCTTATTGTATTCTCTTAGGCAATTCCAGATTGTTCTATTCGTGACTCTTTTCACATCTTTAATGTTCATCGATACTTTGCTGTATTCTAGTTGAAGCTTTTTCCCTATCGCTTCACAGATTCTATTCAGGTTATTATTCTTTAACCTTTGTTTAGTTGTATCGTCTGAGCATGGCTTGGCCATATACTTTTTTCTCCTTCTTCAAAACTTCGAAAGCCCGACAACAGATCACAAGGACTTTGTGTCATCGCACTTTCTGGGGTTTTCAAAAGGAGGTCGTTTGGACGCCAAGTGATAACCTTGACTTTATCCTAGCGAATAATCGGATATCGGAGAACCGATATCGCAGATTTTTGTAAATTTTTTCATTTTCGCTGTACGAAAAAAAATTCATGAAATTCAAATTGTGAAGTTCAAAAAACGAGGTCTTAAAATTTTGATAAACGTAATTATTATAATATACTTATGTGATTTAGCCACACTCTGCTGCATTTGATGCATTAAGTGATGGAATTGTATGGTTGGATTTTTTTATTTCCTGGGTTCTTCCGACTATATACTCGGAGAAACCCCCACTTACACAAACGCGAATTATGTGCTGCAATTGCTGCAACCATATACGATTACCTGAAAGAGTATCAGGAAATCTAAAAAGAGAGAGTCAATCTAAAGACTTGGGTCCTCTAATTCCTCATTCATTTGGGAAGTGGAGGTATTCTCTTCATAACTTAACTGAGGTAGAATCGTTTTCATTCGAATGGATTCTTGAATATCCGTTTTAACTTTTTCAAGAGCCTGTTTGAATTTTGGATCATTCTTTGACCATTGCGTTATGATCGTATGATTCATTCTAATTCTTAGAGCTGTCTCACGGTAACTGTATCCTTTTTTGATGAATTCCAAGGCAGTCTGTTTTTCGGATGATAGTTCGGGGTATTTCTTCCGGACATTATTTACGCTACTATGTATTGCTTTTACGATATACAGCATAGTTCTTTGAATTTGATCCGTGGCCAGGTAACTTTCTTGTTTGGTAGCTAATTGATTTTGCAATTCGATTCTCCTTAATTGATTTACCCTGATTTTACAAAGTTTTCGGATATCGGAGAACCCCATTTTGCGATTTATCGATATTTCATAAAAAAAATTTCAAAAAAGGGAAAAAATTTCAGATTTTTCATTTCTACGCTTTCAAGTGAAAATATCGTAATTTTTACCAAAATCGGAATCGATTGGGTATTGTTTTCAAAAATTTTAAGATTTTTAACGTTAAGGTGCTGATGGAACCTATAGAAAATTCTTTAAAAAATTTTTCTAAACGAAATTCACTTTTTACAGAAATAATCAGTAGGTTAAAAAACTTTTCTTACGAATCATGATTCTAAAGTAAGCTCGAGCACATGGACAAACAAACGATAGATGCATATGATCGTCTGACCGATACTTATTTCGAGAGACAAGAACGGTTCCATCATAGTTATATTTCGGAAATTGAATATTACGTAAAAGAGAGTGGTATCACTCAAGCAAGTGTTCTGGATATTGGAACTGGTTCTGGCAAATTTGTAGACCAGTTAAACTCAAAAGGGTGGAATGCAATTGGAATCGAACCCAGTAGTCAGATTTTAGATCGCATCAGCGCAAGCCATCCGCATCGCTCGCCAAAAATTCAAAAAGGTAGCTTACCTCATTTACCCAATTTTTCTGAATCATTTCATTTGATATCAGCCTTCGCAGTTCTACAACACATTCCAAAGTCGGAATTATTTTTATCCTTACTCAACATCAAACAAAACTTAAAACTAGGTGGGTATTTTGTATTTAGTTTACCTGAAAATCGAACGGATCTAGATAATGATTCACGAGATAAAGAGGGAAGACTCCATTGTCTTTATCACTTAAAAGAGATCACTCTGATTTTAGAACAACTTGGTTTCCAAGTCATTAAGGAATCACACTTCCCAGACAGTGAAGGTCGTGGTTGGTCATGGTCTTTCTGTATTGTCAAGTTAGAACACAAACAATCACTTCCTTTGGATACCATTGACTCGATTCTCAATCGGGAAAGAAAAACTGCTACTTACAAACCTGCTTTACTCAGAGCACTCTGCGATATTGCTTTGGAAAATCATAATGTAGTCGAATATGAATCAGATCATGTATTCATTCCCATCCGATTGGTTGCAGAAAAGTGGGTAGTATACTTTTGGAATCTATTCTCTGCACCTATCTATTTACCACAGGTATCGTCTGACAAACTGGAGAAACCATCCAGTTTACGAAAAACGTTTGCTTCCTTACAAACAAAGCTCAATACCTTAGATGATTTTTTAGAGAAACAAGCTTTATTCCATTCAGGCAAACTCATCGATTTGGATTTGCAAAAAGATTTGAATTTGTTTCTAGGACAGTGGGAACAAACGATCATTAAAGGGCCAATCCAATACTCATCCAATGGTGATATCTTTCGATATGATCCGAAACGACAAATGATATCGATGCCGATTGCAATATGGCGAGAGTTTGTTCTACTTGAGTCTTGGATCCGTGATGCGGTGATCTTACGATGGGCCGAAGAAATCGAAAGGCTTTCTCGCAAGTCCGTTCGAACAGGACAAGCTATTGATTATTTATTGATGGGTCAAAATTGGGAACGGAAACAAAACCAAGTCCGCAGTTTGTTCTTAGAAAAAACTGACTTAGCCTGTATATGGACAGGTAAACCATTAAACACATCGAACCTAGACATTGATCATGGCATCCCGTATGCGTATTGGAAAAATAACTTTCTATGGAACTTATTCCCTGCTGATGCTAAATCCAATCGAAGGAAAATTGATAAGATACCAAGTGCTGAATTGATTCTGAAACGAGAACTTTCCATTCGGGATCATTGGAAATATGTTTTCCAATTACGACCAAATCAATTCACCTTTGAGCTCAAAAACTTTTTAGGGAAGTATTATGAAGTAAACAACTGGGATAAAACTTTGTTTGCTATGTTTCGAGAATCAGCGGAGACAATCGCGAGTCGTAGAGGGGCTTTAAGGTGGGAAGGGGAGTGAAGGGGTGAAGTGTAAACTCTTTAGGGTATAGCTTCGCCCGATGAGTTACAGGTGGGGGGTTGGGATGTTGGCCAGAGAGAGGTAGAAGAGAAAGATAAGAACGGAAGAGATTAGTTTAGAGAATATATTATGGAAATAATCTATTTAGTTTCATAATCGTAAAGTAAATAGTATTTGGTATACCGATAACAAAAAATAGTAATCTTTAAAAATTGAAATCAATTTTGATTCTTATGCAAATAAGAGCATGACCGAATACTGTTAAGAAGAGGGGAGTTGAATCATTAGGAAGTTGTTAATGTAATTAGGGATTTGCGTTTGACGAAAAAAAGGGACTATATTTTGCTTTCCTTATGGAAAGCAAATCTAATACCTATTCGGTCGATGAATTTGCAGAATTTCTATCGGTTTCCCCTCAGTATGTTAGATCTCTAATTAGGCAAAAGAAGTTACCAGCTGAAATGGTGGGTTCTATATGGCTAATCTCAAAGGATATTACATCTGACCCAAACGTTATGATGAATATTAAAGTAGATGTAAGCGATCAGATACGAAAGGAAAAAAAATCTGATTCTCCAATCGCTTTAAGTTTTTTTTCCGGAGCTATGGGTTTAGATATTGGTTTAAGAAAAGCAGGAATTAATGTACTGTTAGCAAGTGAAATAGACCCAGATACACGAAAAACAATAATACTTAATCATCCGAATATTGGCTTAATTGGGGATATTAATAAATATTCGATTAGTGATATTCTTCAGTATGCTAACATCGATGATAAAAATGATATTGATTTAATTATAGGTGGTCCGCCTTGTCAGGCTTTCAGTACGGCTGGAAAAAGAAAAGGATTTGAAGATAAACGAGGGAATGTATTTCTCGAATTTATTGAAAAAGCAATAAAATTAAAACCGAAATTCATTGTGATTGAGAACGTTCGAGGTTTATTGTCTGCACCGTTAAACCATAGACCTCATGAATATAGAGGAAAGAACTTTCCTCCTTTATCTCAAAATGAACTTTCAGGTGGAGCCTTAAATTTTATTATATTTCTATTAGAGAAAGCAAATTACAAAGTCTCATTTAATCTATACAATTCAGCTAATTTTGGCTCCCCACAGAAAAGAGAGAGAGTAGTGATTATTTGTTCTAGAGAAGATATTGAAATTCCTTATTTAATCCCATCTCACTCAGAATCGGGTGAATTCAATTTACCTAAGTGGAAAACCTTTAGAGATGCAACAAATGATTTAGTTGAAGATGATCAAGTGTATATTCAGTTTCCAGAAAAAAGACTGAAATATTATAAAATATTAAAAGAAGATCAGTATTGGAAAGATTTACCAATAGAATTACAAAAGGAAGCACTGGGAAAAAGTTATTATTCAAGTGGTGGCCGCACTGGTTTTCTAAGAAGAATAGCTTGGGATAAGCCCGCACCTACTTTGGTTACGAATCCAGCTATGCCAGCAACTGATCTTGCTCATCCAGAGAAGGATCGACCACTAAGTATTCAAGAATATAAACGAATTCAAGAATTTCCTGATAATTATGAATTCTTCGGTACTATTACAAGTCAATATCGACAGATTGGAAACGCTGTACCAATTAGCTTAGGCTATAGCATCGGAAAACATATTTTGGCACTTATACAAAAGAAAAAAATTAAAAATTCTTTTAAGGATTTTAAGTATTCAAGATATTTAAATACGGATAATGTTTCATTCAGAAAAGAATTTGCTAAGAGAAATGAATCAAAAATAAGAGAGGAGGAACTACTACCGTTTTAATTTTATCACTTGGAAGAATTAAATTGTATTAATTTTTGCCAATTAATTTCTCCATTCTCACTACAGAAGTCTTTACCAAATTGAATCGTAAATTTATTTATCATTTTTGCATAGGATTGTAAGTAAATATCATTATTTGTTTTTGCAGAATGACCGAGCGGTTCAATCAATTCTGCATATAAATTTTCATTTCCAGATATGAATTCCCAAAATCTTTGTCCACAATACTTATAATAATCACCTTTATCTGGATTATTATCTTTTCCATAACAACATCCGTTTATCGCAGTGATAATTAGTTTAGAGTTACTTGTTCTTAAAGTTTTTGCGGCAGTTTTAAAATCAGATGCCATTTTATTGATCTGCGAACTATTACCCCAATTTGGTCCAGATTTGATCGAAACAATATATCTAACATTTTCTTTATCAAATTCTAAATCTATACCAGTTATACCCGATTTTTTACCAGAGTAAACCTCTGAATTCACGAAAATCGCCAACTCTTCTAACCAATCTCCAAAAATAGTTTCTTCATTCGATGAAAGATGTGCATCGACCAAACTTTTTATGATTTGTTCAGCCGTCATCATAAACTTTGCTTTGAATAAATATGGATTCTTTCGTTTCAAAACCTTGTTTAATTCAAGATTATCTAAGCTTTGAATTCTTTTTTGATGAAAGCTTCCAATATTCTTTTCGACATAATCTGAGACCTTTAGTATGAGACTTTTCTTCATAATAACTATAAAAATGTAACCTAACCGATATTTTTGCTTAATAATTGCTTGTCGATAAGATAAAAAAGCATTTTCTATTTTGAAAAACGGATTAGACTTACCGAAGTTTCCCAACCCTGAGTCCCGGTAACGGGACGTTAGGGAATGGCATGTAGCTTGCGTAAGCAAGGCGAATGCCGGAAAGGTAATTTGCCGCAGGCCGAGCGAGGGCCAGTCCCGAAGCGAAGCGGTAATTTTTGTTATACGCCGTTTTAAAATTTATAAGTAATAGAGGCAAAAGTAGTTCCTGAATATTCACTTTTTGCATTGGCTTCAATAGTGGATCTTACAAGTAAGTTATAATCTAAGTCACTGGCAATGATATTGCTTCTATTGAGTTTTACATTAGCAAATTGGTCAATAAATCCAAGTGATAAAAGAATAGAATCATTTAATTCGTAACCAAGAACTACTTTTATTTCACGAAGGAAATATTTGGTAGCGGGATTATCATGTATATCTAAAGTTTCTGCTCTTCTTCCTGAAGTAACGATTGAATAATTTATATTAGAAATACCATTCAATACAGAATATCTATAGCCAGATGAAATATAGAATCCATAAAATCTCGGGGATTCAAGTAAGAAACCAGCGCCAATTCCTTTGAAGTTTTGAGAAAAATTATAATTATAGAAACCGAAAGTTCCATCACTAAGATCGCTTTGCAATCTCTGGAATCCAACATTAAGAATTATTCTATTTTCTATAAAATGATAATTTAGAAATAGATTTTGTTCAGATCTATAAAAAGTACCAAGATTGCCTTTACTATAGAAACTAGAATTCGGGTTAATTCTTTCGAAAGTTGAATTAGTTTTTTTATATTCGTAGAAATTACCTTCAATACTATATTTTGAATCACCTAAAAATTTGTTGAATCCAAATGTATTATACTGAATGGAAGGTAATTCATAAGCCAAAGAAAACGGAAAAACACTGTTGTAAATGTTCAATTCATTTGGAGCAACGTATCCATTATTTCTTCTTAAATAAATTTGGTTTGATTTTCTTTCTTTTTGCTTATTGTCTATTTCTTCTTCAGCATAGATACTGAGATTTAAAATGAGAAACGTAATTATAATTAATATTTTTTTATTTTTCATATATTCCGTAAATTTTTTTTAAAATGGTGTATAACGAATTAGTGTTACCGAAGTTGCCCGACCCTAAGTCCCAATGGGACATTAGGGACTGGCACGTAGTTTGCGAATGCAAACGAGTGCCAGAAGCTTATTTGTCACAGACCGAGCGAAGCTTTAAATCCCGAGGCAAAGCGTTAAGGAGCTGTTATGCGCTGGAATTTCAAGTTGAATAAATTATTTAAGGTTATCCAAATCCAAAAGAAACAATTTTATGTTTTCTTTAGCAGCATACTCGTTTGCTCTATTTGCTCTATAAACTCCAATTAATGATTCAGAAATAGTAGCCGTACCTTTTGATCTAATATCTCTTTTATAAACTTCAATATTTTTTTCATTTAAAATTATATATCTAACGGTAAGAGTATGAGTAAAATCGGTTCCAATCCAAGGATGATCCCAATCAATAATTTCAATATCAAGAGTCCAATTATTGTTTTGAATATTTGAAATACTTTTAAATTTTTCATTATTAAGTATTGAATTTTTAATCGCTAAGGTAAAGTTTTCATTTGAAATTTTGGGAAGCCAGAAGGGTAGTGTCATTTCTCCGCCCTTAGATTCTTTAATAAAAATCTCGCTATTAATTTTATTTTTTGATTTCACATCAGAAATCACCATTTTTTCAACTCTTGCTGGTATCGCACAATTTATCGTTAGTAAACTGACAATAGTGTAGATTAGTTTGTTCATATTTTTAACCTTTTAATTGTATTTTAAATTCCTACGCATAACGAAGTAGACTTACCGAAGTTCCCCTGACCCTGAGTCCCGTCGGGACGTTAGGGACTGGCATATCGCTTGTGAACCCAAGGCGAATGCCAGAAAGGAAATTTGCCGAAGCGAAGCGGTAAGTCGCTGTTAAGCGCAGTTACATACTATTCAATTGATGCTTATACAGAGTAAATTAAAAGCAATAATGCTTTTATGAAATTCTAGATTTCTAATTTTGAAATACTTTTTCTTTAAAAATAATAGAAAATAATTAATTTAAAAAATTTACCGAATAAGGTGTAGATTATATCCATTTTCAATGAGAGAATAGGAAGCTTTAATAATTTGATCAGGAATAACGAATTCCGCTTGAAATCCAAATTTTGGATATTCAATAATCCTTTGTAGGTCACCGACAATTTCATTAATAATCATAAATAGATTTATATGAGAATGCGGAGCATCAAAAATACTATAATTTGGTGAAGAAATAAAAAAGTTTCCATCATTCCACTGTTTAGCTAATGCTAATTTTATTCTTAAAGTCATAGAAGGTTTTTGAATAGCTATGATATTACTAAATTTAAGATTCAAAGATTTAAGAAGTTGTTTAGAGAAATGAATGTTTTCACCGGTGTTGGTAGATTCATTTTCAATAATTATAGCATCGTTAGGTATATTTTGAGTGAATGCTAGTTCTGCAAAGGATTCAGCTTCTGATTTAGGAAAAATATGTTTAGTGAAGAAATTTAAACCTCCGGAAAAAAGAATATAATTAGCAAAACCTTTTTTGTAGAGTTCAACCGCATATTTCGCAACCCTCAAATCATGACTACACAAAACAAAAATTAAATCAGACTTCTGTATAGTTTCTCGAATTGAAAGAAAATTCCAAATTGAATTTGCTAATTTTAAGTCTTCCTCAGTTATTTTTTTGTGATTTTCAAGAAGCATTTTAAGTAATTGTGCTTAACAAACTAGACTTACTGACGTAGGCTGAGCAAGGCCTAGTGCCGAAGCGAAGCGGTAAGTCGCTGTTATAAGCAGTTTTATTGACTACAATGTAATTCAAGATATTCTTTATAGATTTTATTTGCCGTATGATATTCATTGTAAACAAGAAAAGGGATACTAAACAAAGGTAAAATTCCATCATTACCAATGGCAAATCCAATAATAAGGGATAAATAGGTGATTCCTATTGTTGCTCCCCATTGATTCTCTCGATGTAATATTAATTTCTTTCTTATCGGAAAAAAATAGGCGATACATTCTGTAGATTTGTTATTTGGGATTTCGGGAATAGTAACACAATTAGATAGAATTAAAGTTGAGATAAGAATGACGATATAGATTTTACGCATGAATTGATTGCCCTTAAGTTTGTATCTTCAATTAAATTTTCAAATTTTTGAGTTCTAATTAGTCCATAAAAATATAGTGTAAGATTATCTTTTTCGAATATATTATTAGAATATATTAAATTATTGTTTTTATAAACTGAATAATGTATGTCAATGAAATATTCAAGTTCTCTGTAATGTATTGGCCAATATCCGGTGAAGGGGAAAATTACAGGTAAACTTAACCAATAATTTCTTACTTCGTTTGCAATAGGTTTCATCAAGATGTCGATTTCATAAAAATCCTTGTTTTCGTTATTTAAATCAGAAAATTTTATATTATTAGAAATGAAGTAATCATTTTTCAGATAGGAAGTAAATGTATATTTCCATGCTGGTTGAATTTCATTTAATAAATTATTTTCTATTCGAAAAATTCTGATATATAAATTGATTTTAGTTTCTTTATTCTCAATTTCTGAATTTTGAATCGGAGTAGGAAGTTGTCTTATATCTAAATTACAAGAAAACAGGAAGAATATAATGAGGAAGTAACTTGATTTATTTAGATTCATTTTGAATTAATTTTAGGTATGACTTCAAGACATGGGTAACGGTTAAGCGTCATGAGAGGGGTAACACTTTTTAGTTAACTTTCTTGGTTTATGAACTTTGTATGAGTTAGGATCGGAAATGATCAAGAAAAAATTTTGATCGATGAGACCTAGTTTATTAGAACCGAACCAAATGGAAACGGATTCGTTTTCTTTTTTGATCCCCACATTAAATCCGTTAAATGGATTCCCAACCATGATGAGGTGTCCATTGTAATTGATGTAACCTCTGTTGTTGACATGCCTCTGTTTGAATCCATAAGGATATGCGATTAGTAAACCAGCATTCGGATCAAATGGTTTATCTGACTTCACATAGACTTGTTCAGGAGTCTTCATAGCAAGAGCTTCATGAGGTCTGTTTCTGTTAAAATCGATTCTCCATTTGTCGAAGAGTTTTTGGAAGAGGGTGATGTTTCCGACGATCTCATGTTGTAATTCTCGAGCCATGTCCCTATGCATGCGTTCATGAGAGCCATTCTGGTAAGGTTTGCCAGGTTGTATACGATCAAGCTTGATCCCGAGCGAAAGCCACCAAACAGATAATTTGGTGAGACCCCATAGAGATTGCATAGAAGCGAAGGGCGGACCATTGTCTGAGCGAATGACATCAGGTAATCCGTAGATAGAGAATAACCTAGTAAATTCCGCCTTAACGGAAGCAATGTCGCCTTTCTTAAGAGTCTTGATGGAGAGAATGTATTTGGAGAAATCATCACGAACAGTGAGAGGATTCACTTTCTCTCTTTCTGGAGTGTACCACCAACCTTTGAAGTCAACAGTCCAAACATGATTAGGTTTGGTAGCTTTCTCTGGCATAGAGATTCTTTGCCCTGAATTAGTAGGTCTTCTTTTTCTTTTTGTTTCTTTTAGTCCCGCTTTCTTAAGTATACGTTCAATAGTAGATCTGTTAGGAGCCTTGCGATTAGGGAATTGAGTCTTGTAGAGTTCTAAGATTTTCTTAGCACCCCAGAACTTTCTATTGTTCTTAATCTTGATGATCTCTAGAATTGTTTCTTCAGCGATCTTAGCTGGAGAGTTCTTAGGAGTTTTCTTCTTATCTAGAAGCCCTTCTTTTCCTTCCCTTAGAAACCTTTCTTTCCACTTATACCCACACTTAGTAGAGATGCTATACTGAGCACAGAGCTGAGTAAAATTGACGCCAGTCTGGAACGAATCCAGAACAAATTGAAATCTTAAATCCACGGTATTAAACTCCTTCCAAGGCATCCCTAAAACCCTCCTAAAAAGGTGATCTAAAGAGACGAATAACCTGAAAGTGTTACCTATGTCTTGCTACAAAAGTGTTACCCATGTCCTGAGGCATACATTTAATTAATGTCGCATAACGAACTAGACTTACCGAAGTTCCCTGACCCTGAGTCCCTTTAACGGGACGTTAGGGACTTGCATGTAGCTTGCGAACGCAAGGCGAATGCCAGAAAGGGAATTTGCCGAAGGCCGAGCGAGGGCTTGTCCCGAAGCGTAGCGGTAAGTCGCTGTTATACGCTGTAGCGGATTCTACTATTCAATCGGACGACAGTTCATTATTTCTTTTTGTCCTACTTCAGTAGGGACTAAAGTTAAGAAAGGTTTCGCTATTACAGGGCCAGCTAATACATTTCCTTTTAAAAAATAAATTTGCTCCTCTTCAATATCAATAGTAATTGAGGCAGATCCTATTGTTTCTGCACTTAGTGAGATTTCTCCAGGATCTAAAAAGAAAGCTTTATATGTTCCATTTCTCAAGTTTAAATATATTTTATCATTTGAATCTTCAATAGTATAACTAATGGCGGAACCCATAAAAAGAGAAGGCCTATAAATATAGAGTACAGCTTTTTTCTTTTTTATTTCTTTTTCCGGCGTAAACATTCTTTGAGCAGATTCAGACGAGTTACAATCCATTAGAAACAAGTTTAAGATAATTAAAAAGATATATTTTTTATTCATTTGATATTTACCTCAAGTTTATTAAAATCAAAACATTTTTCAAAATTTAATTTCAATTTTGTTAAGGCTATGCTTCGCATTTCTGAATAATTTGGATTATGATATAATGTCCTAAACTCGGTAATTGTGACTGTAGAGCAATTGTAAGTTTGATTATAATTTACAATAAGATCTCCATGTGCTTTTACGAAATGTTTTTGAATTGGAAATCCTAGAATTATCAAAGGGTTGAAGAGTACAAACAAATCGGACGGATCTGTCGGTTCATAAAGAATATTAACTTTGTATTTAATGCTATTTATAGAGTTAGGATCGTTAATTAAAAAATTTGGCAAATATTCCGGTCTGACCGAATACTGTAGCTTTCCAATGAATATATCCTTTTTTTTGTCATCTTGTAAATTATCGTTAATAAACTGTGATTGGATTGATCGACAATTCATGAGGAAAAGTAGGAATATTATATATTTATTTATCATTTTCTTCTCTTAATGGTTTAGTTTAACGCTATAGCGTATAACGAACTAGACTAACCGACGTAGGCTGGCCCTGAGTCCCGCATGGGACGTTAGGGATTGGCACGACGCTTGCGAAGGCAAGAGGAGTGCCAAAAGCCTATGTGTCGCAGACCGAACGAGGGCGTAAGTCCCGAAGTGAAGCGGTTAGTCGCTGTTATACGAAGTTTGCGCTTTATTAACCTTTAATCATGCTTTCATTGATGATTTTTAAAGATTTTCCCTTTTTTGATTTATAAAACCTGAAATCACTATCTAAAGTGAATATATTGGGAATTTCATAAACCTCTGAAATTGTCATAAGCGAAGCATCTGCAAAATCCATTGGTCGATCGGAATATTTTTCCATATAAAACAGAATTGAACTAAATTGTTCATTATCTTGATTTAAAATTGATATCGCATTGTTATCAATCCATTCGATAAATGCCTTTTGTATTCTTTTATTATCTGATAATAAGTAGGATACTTCGGTAACTACGGCAAGAGTAGTATATAACTTGCCTTTAAAATTTTTAAGAAATGATCTGCATTGTAGGCAATAATTATCTGATTCGTCGAAGAAGGCAACTATAGGTCCAGTATCAATAATGGCTTTAATCATTTTTGTTTCTTGATTAAAGCTTCTTTAATATATTTTTGATGGTTAGTTGATTTGTCAGAAATCCCACTTTTATATAAACCGAAATACTTTTCACCTAATTCATAGGCAGAAGGTTGTTTTGCAAAATTATCAATATAGTAAACTAAAGATTCTTTAATTACTTCTGATTTACTTTTGTTTTCAATTTTTGCAACTTCTGAAAGTTTTTTTTCTAGCTCTTCTGGTAATCTTAGACTTATCATATTGATCCCGTAATACACTTGTATTACATTTTCTTTGAACTGTCAAGAGAAACTTTTCCTTATTTTTAATTTAACAAAGTAAATTTGCGCAAATTTCGTATAACGAACTAGCCTTACCGAAGTTCCCTGACCCTGAGTCCCAGCGGGACGTTAGGGACTGGCATGTAGCTTGCGCAAGCAAGGCGAATGCCAGAAAGGGAATTTGCCGTAGGCCAAGCGAGGCCTTGTGCCGAAGCGTAGCGGTAAGTCGCTGTTATGCGTAGTTACCAAGCTATTCGATTTTTTTATTCTCGTTTTTTTTCCACTCTTTATCTGAAAGATCATTTTTGTCGATATATTTAAGATGATATAAACAATTTGACAATAAGATTAATGCAAATAGCAAAGTAAGGGTATGAAATTTCATTTAAATTCCTTAATATAGATTTCTGTAATGTCCGGTATTGAAGCAATAATGAATTTTTCTAGATTATTGATTAAAGATAAATGCAAAAAGTGATGATTGTTAAAAAGAGGAATGTTTAAAACTTCAATAGTTTTAAAGCGTTTCGAAAAGGATTTGTTTTGATTTGAAATTGTAAAATTAACGTCGATAACTGAAACATTTCCATATGCGAAATATCCTGGTTCAGTTTCTACAAAAATTTGATTCACAATTATACTTAATTCAGGCACATTTTTGTTTTTATAAGTTAAAATATTGAAACCTGTATTTTTTAATTCATTCGAAACAATTGTTTTAATTAATTCAGGACCTTTAGGTTTTAAATAAATATAACCCATTTCCATACCAAATTGATTTTTAATCAAACCATCAATGAATATTCCATCAGGAAAAGCATCCGGATGATCAATAGATTCACCTACATAGATTGGAAAATTTCTAACAACATTTGGTTTAGAAATTCGAGTATTCAAATTTGGTTCAATCATTTGATCCCCACATTTGAAAATTAAACATGCAATAGTTATTAGTTGTAAACTTCTTATAATTCTCTTTTCCAATTTCAGATCCTTTTATTCATTTTTGGTAATTACGCATAACGAACTAGACTTACCGAAGTCCTCCGACCCTGAGTCCCAACGGGACGTTAGGGACTGGCATGTAGCTTGCGTAAGCAAGGCGAATGCCAGGAGGAGGATTTGCCGCAGGCCGAGCGAGGGCTTGTCCCGAAGCGAAGCGGTAAGTCGCTGTTATGCGACGTGGTATGATTCAAATTATTCACTTATCTTTTCATTAAATTTATTCGAATAATTGGAAAAAAGATTATCTCTGTCGATTTTTTCATCAACATAATATGAATCGAAAACTTCAAATACTTTGTCATGTAAAGATTGTTCGGAACAATATTCATTATATTTGGAACGATCATATATCCTTTTGTTATTTATAATGTAATAAGTTCCTTTAGAATCAGACATTCTTGTTAAGGTGAAAGGTTTTTTCAGATGATCCAAAATGATTTTATCACCAATTTTTTCTAAATTACTTAAGAATTTATACCTACAACGGTTATTTTTTCCATTGTAGCCAGCATATTTGATTGGCGAGGAGAATTGAAATTCATTCAAGTCTCGCTTCCAGTTACCAATTCTAATCGTTGAGCATGGATTTCTATCTTCAGGAAGATAATCCATGTGATCATCTATTTCGATATAAAAATTACCGACTAAATACATATCTCCAGGTGGAATAAAGCAGCTACCGCCACAAGGAAAATTACAAATATCGACAACTCCTTTAAGTTTGTGGAGACCTCCAGAAGTTATTTCGAAATATTTACTGAATATATATCCATTAGTTACTTTCTCTTTAATCCATTTTCCTTTTTCGCCATCAACAGTATCTTCAAAAGAATCCTTAGGATTAATTAAGATTGGAGATCCAAAAGGGTATTTTCCAACTATATCCGATTTGAGATCAGGATTTTTTCTAGAATTTAGAATTGAAACAGTAACAATTGCAAATTCTTCTTTTTCTGATTCAAATCGTTCATGTTTTTTACAGTTTAAGATTAGAAATAAAATTATTATCGATATATATTTTTTATTCATTTCTTCTAAAATTTTATACCATGTCGCATAACGAACTAGACTTAACGACGTAGGCTGACCCTGAGTCCCGGAACGGGACGTTAGGGACTGGCCACGACACTTGCGTAGGCAAGGGGAGTGCCAGAAGCCTATGTGTCGGAGACCGAGCGAGGCCTTGTGCCGAAGCGAAGCGTTAAGTCGCTGTTATGCGCCGTAAAATTAAGCAAGTAAGTCAACTCTTCCTGCCGATTGTATGATAATTGGGGTGTTATGGTTGATCAAGTAAGCTCTTTGTTTGATATCTTGAGATAGCTGATCAAGTTGTATGTAAACTAACTCACGCATGGTGTTTTTGTATTGGTTCGGCAGTCCGTTACTGCTTGAATTAATTGCTTCTAGAGTTTTTTGAGATTCTTTTATTATTTCCAAATTTTTTAACATTTCATCTTTTTTAGCATTTGAAATTTGGCTTTTCATTAATTCGGTTTCAAGTTTTCTTTTCTCACCATCAAGGAAATATTTGAATAATTCGCCTGCACCTTCAATTATGAGTTCCCAAGGACTGTTGTGTGATAAGGATTTTAAATCAAATTGAATATTTCCTTGTTTTACTTTTTTAATAAGGTCAACATTCAGAATTTTAAATGTTTGAGTAGATGGAATAAAGTTACCAAATACAGGTCGTTGTATTATGTTTATCTTTTTAAGAAATAATTTTGCTATTTCAGTTTGATTTTTGTTTTCTTTTTTGATATTTTTTTTGAAGAAGTATGAATCTGTATTGAAAGCTAATTTTTTTTCTTTGATATATTTAATCATGCTTTCGCGTTTTTTCTTAGATTTTGTAATTATTGAATGTTCCAAGAACTTGTTAGTCGTTTTCTCGAAAGAATTGTTAACAAATTCTAAATAATTTTTCCAAAACCATTCTCTTCTAAATCCGAATTCTCAAGCCATTGTAGAGTTGTCATACAAATAATTCAAAATTTGATAACCATATTTTAGTTTAAGTATTTTTTCATTTGGTTGCAAAGTAATTGGTAGTCCAATATTTAATAATGAGTAGATTGATTTATCTTTTATTTGGATATCTTTTAAAAAACTATATGCAAAGTCATACTTAAATGATTCTGAAAGGATAAATATATTTTCCAGTTCAATTCCCTTTGCAACTAGTTTGTTTATTTCATTTAGAACTTCAGATTTATAATGATATGATGCTAGTCTAGATAGATAATTTGTGACTTCAGCACTTCTGATTATTTTATCTTTGGTTGTTATTAGTATTCTTGTTGGTTTTCTGTCTTTATTCATAATTTTTTTTTATGGCGCATAACGAACTAGACTTACCGAAGTCCTCCGACCCTGAGTCCCAACGGGACGTTAGGGACTGGCATGTAGCTTGCGGACGCAAGGCGAATGCCAGGAGGAGGATTTGGCGTAGCCCGAGCGAGGCCTTGTGCCGAAGCGAAGCGGTAAGTCGCTGTTATACGCAGTAATTTCTTTAATAGACTCAAAGTGCCAAACCCGCTGAAAGATAAAATTGTTGATATATAGAATTTCTTAAAGATCTATCGTTAAAAATGTTATCAAAAAGATAATTTTCAAGCATATAAGGTAAGTTATTACCATAGTAATCTGGATTGTAAGTAAAATGTTGATTAACTTTTCCAGCTTCAATATACCCACGTTGATATTCAAATGCAATTAGAATAGAACTAGTTAATTCATGCCTAAAACCAATTCCGATTGAGCCGAAGACTCTATCGTCAAAAATAGTTTTCATCGAAAATGGTTGAGGAGTGATATTGTTCGCTCGAATAATTGCTAAATTATTTCTTTCGACCGAAAAACCTTTTTCAATTCCAATATTTAAACTAGTATAAACAAATTTCCAAAGAAAATAATGTAGATTCAAAGTAAAAGTTTCAGAATTTTTAGAAGTAGAAAATTGATAGATTCTGCTTGTAGAATAGGAACTAGAAGGGAAAGATTCTAGACTTTTATCACCGTTTTTACCAATTCCATAAGTTACTCCAAGGTAGAGATTATTAGTAAATCCATATAAAAGTTGTAAGTTAAGAGAACTTTCTATCTCTCTTGATGGTTTATTAAAATTAGTATTAATAATCCAGGGGGAGATGAGGAAATGAAGTTTTTTTCTCTCAATATCATCTGGAAAGACTGGCGAGACAAATGAAAGTGCAATTAGTGTAATCAGATATCTTATTTTTTTAATCATAATATTATTTTTGAAATTATTGCGTATAACGAATCAGCCTTAACGACGTTCCGTGTAGCTGAGCCTCATTGAGGCGTTAGCGTAACACGGAATGTGCCTTTAGGCCGAGCGAGGGCCCCACAAAGCCTTGATTTCATCAGGAATCAAAGGCGCAGTGGAGAAGTGCCCGAGTGAGCGTTAAGGCGCTGTTAATTGCAGTTAGTTAGTATAGAAAAAGATATAAGTCGAAAGGGTTCTACAATCCAGCGCAAATTTCTCTTAAATCTTAAAAGCGTAAATTAGAAACAGGACGTTCGTGGAGCTATCAGCTGAAATTGTTCTCTTTCAAAGCTTGAATCGACAACACCCTCATGAAAAAAATTTGCGCGTTATTTTCTAAGTATCAACTAATTGCAGTTAGTTAGTATAGAATAAGATATAAGTCGTAAGGGCACTACAATCCAGCGCAAATTTCTCTTAAATCTTAAAAAGCAAAAATCATTAACTGCACATTAATGGAGAGAAAAGCATTAATTGTTCTCTTCCAAAGCGTAAATCGACAACACCCTCTTAAAAAAATTTGCGCGTATTCTTCTTTTGATCAACTAATTGCAATTAACGAACAAGCTAACCGACGTTGTCCGTAGCTGAGCCCCTTAGGGGCGTTAGCGTCGGCGCATCTTCTTGCGTGAAGAGGCAAGAAGTGTGCCGGAGGATAATGTGCCGAAGGCCAAGCGAGGGCAAAAGTCCCGAAGCGCAGTGGTTAGCGTATGTTAATTGCAGTTAGTTAGTATAATAAAAGATTTTGGTCGAAAGGTCAACAGAAGCGAGCGCAAATTTTTCTCTTAAATCTTAAAAACGTAAATTCCAAACAAGACGTTCGTGGAGCTATCAGCTAAAATTGTTCTCTTTCAAAGCTTGAATCGACAACACCCTCATGAAAAAAATTTGCGCGTTATTTTCTATGTATCAACTAATTGCAATTAACGAACTAGCCTTACCGAAGTTCCCTGACCCTGAGTCCCAGCGGGACGTTAGGGACTGGCATGTAGCTTGCGTAAGCAAGGCGAATGCCAGAAAGGGAATTTGCCGTAGGCCGAGCGAGGGCTTGTCCCGAAGCGTAGCGGTAAGGTGCTGTTATGCGAAGTGTTTAGGTGTTGAAGATTTTTTAAATTTGTGCTAAATCGTTTAAAAGAGATTTTAGTATCTTTTCTTTTATTTTTTCTTTGTCATTTAAATCTTGAAAAGGCAGTGCTAGAATTAAGATTGTTTGCCTGATAGTTAGATAAGACTCATTGTATTCTAAAGTTTTCAAAATTTCACCGTTATTTTTTTTAACTATGGCTATTAATTGAATAGAGTCTTTGTTGTAAGTTGGTATAAAGCAAAGTGTGAGTAATGAGATGGAGACATTAGCGAAATTCTGGGGACTTTCATTATCTTTCCAATATAAATCAATCAAATAATCGGAACTCGTTAAATTATTTGAGTCCCCATTAATTTGTGAGATCATACCTGATTTTGCGAATAAAATATTGAGGAGCTCGTAATTTTCTCTTGTATACTTGCAGTTAACAAGATCATCAGGATAACACCCTTGCATCAAAATAGTAAGTTTGAGCTTTTTTAAATTTGATTTCTGAGATATGTTTATGTTATCATTTTTTCGGAAGACTAGACAATTCAAAAGGTTTGCTATACATAGGAAAATGATCAAAATTTTATATCTTTTCAATTTTTTTTACCAACTTAATTATATTTGTTCTTTTACTTCAGAAATATTTTGTAATAATAATTCAATCATATTTGATTTTATTGTTTCTGTATTATATTTATTATTAAATATAAATTTGTAAGTCAGAAATAGATGCCGAATTTCTAAAAAAGATTCAGAATATTCGAAGGTTTTTAATATTATTCCATTGTTACTTTTCAGAATTGCAACTAATGTTATTTTGTAATTTCTATATGTAGGAATCAAACCAATTGAAAAAACCGATACCATTTCCGTTAGCAAGTCATGTGGGCTTCGAATATTTTCTTTCCAGTAAAAATCAATAATATAATCTGATTTAAATGAATCCTTTGCACTTCCATTAATATCTGAAATCAGGTTAGATTTAATTAAATATTTGATTAAGAGGGCGTAATTTTCTTTTGAATAGTTGCATTTAATTGAATCATCTGGATAGCAGCCATTTATATTTAATGTAATATTTATTTTTTGAGAATTTAAATGATTTTTCAAAGTTGGTTCATGGAGTATTTTATTTCGTATAATAATACATTCATTTGAAATAAATAGTACGCTAATTAGAATTATATTTTTTGAAATATTCAATTTAATGGCCTGCGAGTTGATTTCTTTTTTATAAAATTGTTTTAAACATTTCGCATAACGAACTAGACTAACCGACGTAGGCTGGCCCTGAGTCCCGGACGGGACGTTAGGGGCTGGTCACGACACTTGCGTAGGCAAGGGGAGTGCCAGAAGCCTATGTGTCGCAGACCGAGCGAGGGCGTAAGTCCCGAAGCGAAGCGGTTAGTTGCTGTTATGCGAAGGATTTTCATGGATTATTGAGATTTTCCAATTTCTAATATAAAGCATTCTAACATAAGTGTAGTTTTTTCATTTTTGTTTGAATCGCTTATTGAAATCACATCAAAAGTGATAACTTTACCATTTGAAAAAGTTGCTTTTATTTTACAACATCCATCGTATTCATAAATTCCATTAGATAAATCTGAATCTTTGTGATTTCCAGATTCATCGTAAATATCGCGGATAAAAGTATTATCATCATTAAAAGTGAAAATAGCATTTGGAGAATCATAGTAAAGTGGCCATGTTCCGACAATATTGAAAGGTTTTTTATTGTAAGTAAAAGAAATATTATTTATCTTTTTAAGATATTTACTAGAAGCAAAACCAATTTTTGTGAAATTATATTCAACTTTATAAAAAGAGAATAATTCTCCATTCACTAATGCTTTTTCAATCGTCTCTTCCAAGAACTCAACTTGGTCACATTTATTTATTCTAGCTATAATTGGTGAATCAAGAGCGGGTTTTTCTCTTATGTTTAGTACTGAAGCTGTATTACTCAAAAGTGTATCTTTTGAGTAAGGAGAACTCGTTTTTTTGCCTATATTTTCAGTTTGCTCTTTGTTACAAAATGAAATAAGTAAGAAAAGTATTATTAATTTCTTCATAAATTCCTGTTTGTTAAATAATAATTTTGAAAATCTTTCGCATAACGAACAAGCTAACCAACGTTGTCCGTAGCTGAGCCCCTTAGGGGCGTTAGCGTCGGCACGTCTTCTTGCGTCAAGAAGCAAGAAGTGTGCCGGAGGATAATGTGCCGTAGGCCAAGCGAGGCCGAAAGTGCCGAAGCGCAGTGGTTAGCGTATGTTAATTGCAGTTAGTTAGTATGATAAAAGATTTTTATCGAAAGGTCAACAAAAGCGAGCGCAAATTTTTCTCTTAAATCTTAAAAGCGTAAATTAGAAACAGAACTTTCGTGGAGAAATCAGCTGAAATTGTTCTCTTTCAAAGCTTGAATCGACAACACCCTCATGAAAAAAATTTGCGCGTTATTTTCTAAGGATCAACTAATTGCAATTAACGAACAAGCTAACCGACGTTGTCCGTAGCTGAGCCCCTTAGGGGCGTTAGCGTCGGCGCATCTTCTTGCGTGAAGAGGCAAGAAGTGTGCCGGAGGATAATGTGCCGTAGGCCAAGCGAGGCCGAAAGTGCCGAAGCGCAGTGGTTAGCGTATGTTAATTGCAGTTAGTTAGTATAATAAAAGATATTGGTCGAAAGGTCAACAAAAGCGAGCGCAAATTTTTCTCTTAAATCTTAAAAGCGTAAATTACAAACGGAACTTTCGTGGAGAAATCAGCTGAAATTGTTCTCTTTCAAAGCTTGAATCGACAACACCCTCATGAAAAAAATTTGCGCGTTGTCTTCTAAGGATCAACTAATTGCAATTAACGAACTAGACTTACCGAAGTTCCCTGACCCTGAGTCCCGGAACGGGACGTTAGGGACTGGCATGTAGCTTGCGAAAGCAAGGCGAATGCCAGAAAGGGAATTTGCCGCAGGCCGAGCGAGGGCTAGTCCCGAAGCGAAGCGGTAAGTCGCTGTTATACGCGGTAAGCCTGGTTTCAATTATTTTCTCTCCAATATATGGAAGTTTATATTTTTGGGTTCAAAAGGTATGAATTCTTTTCTTTCATTTAACTTTATAAATAGTAATCGAACACTATTTTGATTAGCATTGAATGAATTTTCTTTATATAAAGTAGCAGTTGTTTTGAAATCGGCTTCTGCGGTGTTTATTACTGGTTCCCATAATATATTTAGTTTAAGTTCAGTGATAATATTGAAAATATATTTTTGCATTACTTCGATTAAGTCATGCTGACCAAATGAAGTATGATTTACTAGTATGCTGTTTCTGTGAAATGAAAATTGTTCATTTTCGTTCACTTCAAAAATTGAAATTGATTCAAGTTTATTTTCTCGTTTTTTATTTCTAAGTTCACCATGTTTTTTCATATCACAGACATCATTTATCATATCGGTTACTTGGTTATATGATTGTTTTAGTAAATTTCTGATATTTTTCTTCTCTGTAAAATGATTTAGCGAAATTGCTAAATCGGTACTTTTTCTAATTAAATAATTATTTTTAGAATCAAGTGATATTGGTTCTGCTAAAATATTTGTTAATTCATCCCATAATATAATTATTTCTACGTAAAATTCTTCCTCAATATTCATAAATTATTTTAGGCTTATTGCGTATAACGAACTAGTGTTACCGAAGTTCCCCGACCCTGAGTCCCGACGGGACGTTAGGGACTGGCATGTAGCTTGCGTAAGCAAGGCGAATGCCAGAAGGGGAATTTGCCGCAGGCCGAGCGAGGCCTTGTGCCGAAGCGAAGCGGTAAGACGCTGTTATACGACGGTCAGCGTGCTATTTAATCCAGTTTTCGATTTTAAGGTCTTTGATTCTCTTAAATTCTTTTTCATTGTTAGTAACTAGAATTATATCATTAGTGATAGCTTGTGCAGCGATTAGTAAGTCATAAGGTCCAATAATTTCTCCTTTTTTTTCTAGTTTTGTTCTTATTGATCCAGCTATAGAAGCAGATTCAGAGTCGAAAGGAATGATATTTAGGAATCCCAGAAATTCATTAAGAGTTTTTAGATTTTGTTCTGATTTTTGACTTTTTTCAACTCCATATCTAAGTTCAAACTCAGAGATAGCAGAAATAAAAATGTTATCTAGGCTAATTTTTTTGAATTTTTGATAAACGATTTCAGGCTTTTGGTTAATGATATAAATGCAAATATTTGTATCTAACAAATACTGATTCATATAGAATTTCGCTTATCAAAAGTTTTCGGTTGATTTCTTTCAATGTTAAAATCATCAGAAAAATCATTGAGAGATTTCCATAATCTATCAACGGCATCGTCGATCGGAGATATTATGACGCAATTTCCGTCTTTTCTGATGTAGACTTCTTTACCTTTGAAACGAAATTCTTTTGGAAGTCTAACCGCTTGACTATCACCGTTTTTAAATAATTTTGCACGATTCATATATACATTTTAGTATATATGTTTTGGTTTTGTCAAGTCTGAAATTTCTAAATTTTTTCTTCAGCTTTATCGTTGTCCTGAGGCATTCATTTGCTGACTGTCGTATAACGAACTAGACTTACCGAAGTCCTCCGACCCTGAGTCCCGGAACGGGACGTTAGGGACTGGCATGTAGCTTGCGAACGCAAGGCGAATGCCAGGAGGAGGATTTGGCATAGCCCGAGCGAGGCCTTGTGCCGAAGCGAAGCGGTAAGTCGCTGTTATGCGCAGTACCATTAATCTACATTTATCTCATTGCTTGAAAGGTTTATTTTTATTCTACTATTTGAAAATTTTGCTATTGCGATTGGGTAGGAGTATGAGTAACTTAAATGTTGTGAGTTTATTTCATATAAGATAGTAACATTATCTTTTAATCGCTTTTTATATCGTTTGTTGAAATTAAATATTTCATTGATATCAATATCTTTATTATTATTTATTTTTCCGATAAAACCTTTTTTTCTTTGGGAGTCTTGGAAAAAAATGTAGTGATATTTAGTAGAAGAAGCAAAATAGATAGTTCCAATATATTCATCGTAATCTAAAGGATAAGATTGAAAAGAACCAAGGAATTCATTTGTACATTTTTTCCAATCAAATTTGAAAGTTTCAAGGTATAGGTCATTTGCAGAAAACCAACCGGAGTGTTTTGTATATACGATTTTGTTATCTTCTGTCCAAAATCCAAAGCCATAAGCAATCCCTAATTCAAAATTTAGAGGATAGCACTTTTTAATTTCTTTGCTGAAATCTCCTGCTTTCAATTCGTATTCAATTCTATTTTCTATATTATTTTTTATAAGAAATTTGCAATATCTTTCACTTTCTGGAAGGTCAAAAATTGCTCCTGGTTGTTTCTTACATTCTGGATCTAAGTCTGAATAATAAGTTTCTGCAATGTATTTTTTATCTGGTGAAATATATACATTTTTTGGCTTTTCAAAGTCCTGAGAAAAGAGCTTAGAATAGAGAATTGTTGTTAAGAAAAGTAATTTAGTTTTTGTTTTCATTTTATGGTATTGCGCATAACGAACTAGACTTGCCGAAGTTCCCTGACCCTGAGTCCCGGAACGGGACGCTAGGGACTGGCATGTAGCTTGCGAACGCAAGGCGAATGCCAGGAAGGGAATTTGCCGCAGGCCGAGCGAGGGCTTGTCCCGAAGCGAAGCGGTAAGTCGCTGTTATGCGTAGTTTTTGATAATTAAATAAATTATCATATTTTTACTATTCACATTTCGGAAATTGAATAAATCCCCATTTGTTATTTAATTTAACTCTTGCGTAATTTTGGAAATTGCTTTCTATATAGTCAAATTGAGGTTTGATAACAAATAATCCTAATTTGTTAATCAAACCATATTTTTCATTAATTTTTACCTTTGCTATTCCAAATGAAAAACTGCCTGCGCTATCAAATATGGGTTCAATTACGATTTTTCCTTTTGAATCAACATATCCATATTTTCGATTTATTCGAAATGGAGATAAACCATCCGAAGTTAGTAATTTAAAATTCAATTTTGGTTCTGCTACAATATTTCCAGAAGTATCAATTATGGCTATTCCATTGTCATTTACAACTCTAGCAAATCCATCTTCAAAAGGCATGGCTCTTCGATAAATTGGTTTAATTACAAAGTTTCCTTTTTTATCAATATATCCCCATAGTTTTTCAGATTCTACTGACGCTAAATCACTATAGAATCTGTCGGCATAAGTAAATTGAGGTTTAATAACAAACTGGCCTTCTTTATTTATATATCCGTAGCTGTTTTCAAATGCAACGACTGCCAGATCATTTTCGAATTTGTCAGCATAAGTGAATTGAGGTTTAATTTTAATTTCTCCATTTTTATTTATGTAACCCCATAAATTATTTATTTGTACAGGAGCTAGATCGCTATAAAGAAATTCTGTTACTTTTTCGAATTTAGGTTCTATTTGATAAATTCCATTTTTATTGATAAATCCCCATTTACCTTGGTACTTTACTGCTGCTATATTATCAAAAAAAGGTTTTGCTTCTTCAAATATAGGTTCAATTAAGAATTCACCTAAATGGTTTATGTAACCCCATTTACGGTTTTCAATTTGAATTAAAAAAAAATCCTCATAGGCATGTTTTATATTCGTAATAGTTAGATTAGGTAATGGAGTTAATTCTCCTTTCCTATTGATAAGATTTAATTCATTATCCTTTTTTACAAAAGTTGAATTTTTCGCGAACATTTCCGCGTCTTCAAATATAGGAGGAATGGTTATATTTCCTTTTTCGTCTATGTATCCCCATTTATCATAAATTTTAACATTAGCAAGACCTCCACTATAATAACCAATTTTTTCAAATTTTAGCTCAATTATTTCTGTTTCATAGATTAGATTTGGAATAGATTCACCATTAACTTCCTTGGTAACTATTTTATATTCTTTTGGGCAACTAGGAATGACTGTTGAGTAATTTTTTGTAGAGTAAGCCAGAATTAGAATTAGTATTAATTTCTTCATAGTTAACCCTATTTATTTTTTATTATTTAGTATCTGAATTTTTCAAAAATTACGCATAACGAACTAGCCTTAACGACGTAGGCTGACCCTGAGTCCCAAAGGGACGTTAGGGACTGGAACGACGCTTGCGTAAGCAAGAGGAGTGCCAGAAGCCTATGTGTCGCAGACCGAGCGAGGCCTTGTGCCGAAGCGAAGCGTTAAGGCGCTGTTATGCGCTGGCTCGTTTTTATGCAGTCTCATTTGTTTCAATTGTTTTTCCTTTTGAATCTTTCCATTCGATTCTACCATTCGCACTTCGACCCATAACTATTGCAGCTGCCGCAGAAGGTGAAGAAAATAAATAATCTTTTGAGAATATATATCCAGATTCAGTTTTAGAAAGAATTTTTTCAGAAATAAGTTTTTCTCTTAAATTATAATAATTTTTCATTCTGACTTCCATTGATGGAACAGTATCTATGGTTGCAATTGAGCCTTCTTTGACTACAAATCCTTCATCCGAAATAAAACCAGTAGCTTTTGCTCCTCTTGCTGCTTCAATAAAATAATCTTTAGTTTGAGAAACTGTTTCTTTTGATTTTCTTTTATCAATATCTTCGAATACTTTGTATCCAAGAGTATGAATTGTTAGTTTTAAATTTTCTAAAAACTCTTCCATTTCTGCTTTGTCTGGTTCAGAGATTGTTGTCTTAGCTGGAATTGTACTATTTTCGATCTTATAACGATTTGCAGATAATGCTAAATCATATAATCTCTTTTCGAGATATTTTACATGGGCTTTATTGAGATTTTCATCCTTACTCAACACGCAAATAGCTTCTATCCAAAATTCCTTGCTTCCTAAATGTTGCTTTAATCTATCAATTAATGATTCAGCCTCTCCGATGTAGACTAAATCTTTATCTTCATCATCAGGATTTTTTCCAAATAGAAAATAAATACCAGTAGAATTTAAATCTTCTCGGTCGGTTGATTCCTTTATTAATATTCTGGGAATTTTATAAATTTTTCCAGTCCAATTTGAGATTTCAGCGGCTATCCGTCCACTAGCATCTCCATCAATTAAGAATAGTGTTATTTTCTTTCCAAATGTTTTCATAATAATTATTTCACGAGCTTGCGTATAACGAACAAGCTAACCAACGTTGTCCGTAGCTGAGCCCCATAGGGGCGTTAGCGTCGGCGCATCTTCTTGCGTCAAAAGGCAAGAAGTGTGCCGGAGGATAATGTGCCGAAGGCCAAGCGAGGGCAAAAGTCCCGAAGCGCAGTGGTTAGCGTATGTTAATTGCAGTTAGTTAGT